>NZ_JBVJIU010000005.1:228846-293519 GCF_055586105.1 Actinoplanes sp. NPDC051537 | reverse complement strand
CGGGCGCAATCTTTCGGCCGGGCGCAATCTTTCGGCCGGGCGCAATCTTTCGGCCGGGCGCAATCTTTCGGCCGGGCGCAATCTTTCGGCCGGGCGCAATCTTTCGGCCGGGCGCGGGCCCTCGGTCTTTTGGCCGAGCCCGCGTCTCGTCGATCTCCCTCCGCGGCCGGATACCCGGGGTGGCGCGGGTAGATCACCCTGAGCGGATGATCACGGGGGTAAGGCTCAATCGACGTGCGTTGCTGCGCGGGGCGGGACTCGCCGTCGCCGGCGCGGTGGGTGGGGTGCTCGGCGCGTCCGAGATTCCGCACCATCCGCCGCTGAGCGGGGGCTACGCGTCGGCGGCCGACACGCAGTCGGCGATCGCGCGATCGTCGGTCACGATCCGGTACTTCGTGCCGACCTCGACGCCGCTCGTGGCGCTGACCTTCGACGACGGGCCCGGTCCGAACTGGACACCGCGCTTCCTCGACGTGCTCGAGGAGGCCGGCGTCCCGGCGACGTTCTTCATGGTCGGGCAGAACGTGCGGGCGCACGCCGACCTGGTGCGGGACCGGCTGGACGGGCATGAGGTGGGCAACCATTCGTGGGCCCATCACGATCTCGCGACCATGGATCTCGGGGCGGTGCGGGACGACCTGTGGCGGACGCACCAGATGATCCAGGGCGAGCTCGGGCGTACGCCGACGCTGATGCGCCCGCCCTACGGCCATCTCGGCGGGTCGACCGTGCTTGCGGCCGACTCGCTCGGCTACGACCTGGTGCTCTGGGACCGGCAGATGCACGAGCGGCGCTTCCGCCGCGATCCGGCGGGACAGGCGAAGGACATTGCCGATTCCGTACGGCCGGGATCGATCGTTCTTTCGCACGATGTCGGCGACCCGCGCCGCCTGGTCGCGCTCGACGCGCTGCCCGGCATCATCTCCGGGCTGAAGGAGCGCGGCTACGGATTCGCCACGGTGTCGGGGCTCATCGCGGCGCAGACCGCTCCAGGAAATCGAGGATGAGCGCGTTCGTCCGGTCGGGCCGTTCCATCGACGGCAGATGCCCGGCCCAGAGCAGGTGCTTGCGATCGGCGTCGCCGACTCGTTTCGCGACCTCGTCGGCCATCTCGCGGAAGTCGTGGAGATCGTGGCCACCGCTGATCACCAACGCCGGCGCGGTGATCGACTCGAGCTCGTACTCGTACTGGATCGGCTCGGGCTCGTCGGCCACCGCCATCTGCACCTCGAAGGCACGGCGCTGCATCGTGCGTACGGCCGCCATGGTTTGCTCGTCCGCCTCCGGCCCCAGCCACATCTCGACGTTGAGCTCGGTCATCCCGTCGAGGTCGCCGGCCTCCATGAGGTCCTTCTCCCGCCGCCAGAAGGCCCGCAGCTCCTTGCTCGGCTCATGGTCGCGGGTCGCGCTGCAGAGCAGCGCGAGGGCCGTCACCCGGCCCGGCCACCGGGCCGCGATCTCCTGCGCGACCTCACCCCCGCCCGACGCGGCGACGAGCGCGAACCGCTCGTCCCCGACCAGCGAGACCACATCGTCGGCGTCGTTGTAGGGCGCCTCGGCCATCGGCGAGTCGCCGAACCCGCGCACGTCACAGCGCAGCACCCGATAGCCCGCACCGACCAGGGCCGGAACCAGCGGATCCCACATGCGCCGATCGCAGACGAACGCGTGCACCAGAACGACCAGCGGGCCGTCACCCGCGACATCGTGAACAAGAGTCATCGCCGGTGAAGGTACGCGCCATCGTCCCCGATCGCACCTATTTTCCCCTTCCGCACCGAGCCTCCCGCAGCTCTGCTTACACATACGCGCGCCACCGACCCGCAGCTCTGCTCACCCATGCGCGCCACCGACCCGCAGCTCTGCTCACCTATGCGCGCGGCCGACCCGCAGCTCTGCTCACCTATGCGCGCGGGGCATCGCCGGGGTGGGCGTCTCCTCTAGGCTGTCCGGCATGGGACAGATCGAGCGCTTCGCCGACCTAGTGGTTCGGGCCGGGGTCAACGTGCAGCCGGGGCAGGGGGTCGTGGTCGACACCGACACGGCACACATCGAGATCGCCCGGGCGGTCGTCGAGTCTGCTTACGCCGCGGGCGCGGCCTGGGTCGAGGCGAACTGGACCGACGGCCCGATGATGCGCTCGGCCGTCGACCACGCGAGCGTCGAAGATCTCAGCCGCAGCCGGCCGTGGGCGCTCGCCCGCATCGAGGAGTGGGCCGAGGCCGGCGTGGCGTCGATCGCGCTGGTCGGCGACGCGAACCCGCATCTGTTCGACGGCGCCGACCCGGCCAAGGTCGCGGCCCGCCGCATCGGCGAGATGCAGGCCCGGCGCCGCGCGCTGTTCGGGCGCATGCGCTGGAGCGTGGTGGCCGCGCCGAACCCGGGCTGGGCCACGCAGATCTTCGGCGAGCCCGACATGGACCGGCTGTGGTCCGCGGTCGGCACGGCGATGCGTCTCGACGCCGCCGACCCGGCCGCCGAGTGGCAGCGGCGATCGGCGACGCTCGGCGCCCGGGCCCGCGAGCTCGACCAGCTCGAGCTGACCGAGGTCCGCTACGTGGGCGAGGGCACCGACCTGACCGTGGGCCTGCCGGCGAACGCCCGCTGGACCGGCGGCGGCATGATCGACGCGGACGGCATCGCCTACATGCCGAACATCCCGACCGAAGAGGTGTTCACCAGCCCCGACCGGCGGCGGGCCGAGGGCGTGATCCGGGTGACCCGGCCCATGGTGATCCTCGGCCAGCTCGTCACCGGGCTGCGCGTGACCTTCGCCGACGGCAAGATCACCGACGTCCGGGCCGACGAGGGCGAGGACGTGGTCCGTGCCCAGGTCCGCACCGACGAGGGCGCGGCCCGGCTCGGCGAGGTGTCCCTGGTCGACAAGGACAGCCGGATCGCGAAGGCGGGCATCGTCTTCCACAACACGCTCTTCGACGAGAACGCCGGCTGCCACGTGGCGTGGGGCCAGAGCTTCCCGTTCGCGGTCGAGGGCGGCATGGCGCTCAGCGAGCAGGAGCGCGCCGACCTCGGGCTGAACATGTCGGGCGTACACACCGACGTGGTGGTCGGCGGCGACGGCATCACGGTCACCGGCACCGGCCCCAAGGGCACCGTCGAGATCATCCGCGACGATGAGTGGGTGCTCTGACCCGGGATGCGCGTGCTGGTGCTCGGCGGCACCGGATTCGTGGGGCGGGCGACGGTCGAGCGCCTGCTGGAGGACGGCCATGAGCCGGTGCTCTTCAACCGCGGGCGGAACGATCTCTTCCCCGGCGTCGAAAAACGCATCGGCGACCGGTACGCGGGCGACTGGGCCGCCCTGAGGACCGGTTCCTGGGACGCGGTCGTCGACGTGACGTCGTACGTGACGCGGGACGTCGCCCGGGCCATGCAGGTACTCGGCGACCGCGTCGGGCGTTATCTGTTCGTCTCCAGTCACGCGGTGTTCGACGGGGCGGGGCCGGGGTTGCGGCCGCCGATGCGGGACGCGGTGTGGCCGCTGACGAACGAGACGTACGGTCCGTCCAAGGTGGCCTGCGAGCAGGACGTCATGGCCCGGTACGGTGCACGCGCCACGATCGTGCGGCCGTGCAAGGTGGCGGGGCCGTATGACACGCAGCCCGGGCTCAACCATTGGGTGTTGGCGGCGGCTCGGGGCGGGGTCGTGGAGCTGGCCGCCGATCCGCATCAGCCCATCCAGCTGGTCGATTCCCGCGACTTGTCCCGATTAATTGTAAATTTGCTGATGAATGACCAGGGTGGGGCCTTCACCGCGGCGGGTGCGCAGACCGACTTCACTGGCCTGATTAAGGCGTGCGCCGAGGCCGCTGAGACCATCGTGGACATCATCGCGATAAATCCGGATAAAAGCGGCGAGAGAGTGACCGGCGCGCGTAATGCGGGCGACGGCACGGCGAGCGCGGGCACGGCAAGCGCAAGCGCAAGCACGGCAAGCGCAAGCACGGCAGGCGCAAGCGCAAGCACGGCAGGCGCAAGCGCAAGCACGGCAGGCGCAAGCGCAAGCACGGCAGGCGCAAGCACGGCAGGCGCAAGCGCAAGCACGGCAGGCGCAAGCACGGCAGGCGCAAGCGCAAGCACGGCAGGCGCAAGCGCAAGCACGGCAAGCGCAAGCACGGCAAGCGCAAGCACGGCAAGCGCAAGCACGGCAAGCGCAAGCGCGGGCGCGGCGTGGGACGCGCGGGCCCGACCTGCCGTGCCGCTGGCTCGGCCTCGGGAGCTCTGGCCCACCCTTCATCGCACGCCGGCGGTCGAGATGGGGCCGCTCACTCCCCTGGTGACCACGGCGCGGGATGTGCTGCGTTCGCTCACAGCTCACGGGACCGGGCGGTAGAAGCGGGAGCCGCCGGGCACCATGACGGGATGGCGGTTTACGACGAGATTGCCGAGTGGTACGAGACCGACTTTCTGCCTCGCAGCACGCCGGGGGATCCGATCGGGATTCGGAAGTCGATCGCCACGTTGCTGGGCGCCGGGCGGGGCGCCGTTCTCGAGGTCGGGTGCGGCACCGGTGTGCACGCGGCGCAACTGCGTGAGCTCAGGTGGACACCACTGGGCCTCGATCTTTCGGGGCGCATGCTCGCGTACGCCAAAGGTCGCCTGCCCATCGCGCAGGGTGACGCCACCCGCCTGCCGGTCCCGGACGCTGCGCTGGACGCCGTGGTCTCGATCATGGTGCATACCGACATGCCCGCCTACCCGGACGTGGTGCGCGAGGCCGCCCGGATCCTGCGCCCGGGCGGCGCGTTCGTCCACGTCGGGGTGCATCCGGCATTCTGTGGGGGTTTCGCCGACCGCACCGACCCGTCGGCGGTGATCATCGGGCCCGGCTACCTGGACGGGCACTGGACCAAGAATTCATGGACCACGGAGGGCGTACGAAATCGGGTCGGCGCCACCCATTTCCCGCTGCCCGCCCTGCTGCGGTCATTCCTGGACGCCGGGCTGGTCCTCGATCGTTTCGCCGAGGGTGGCGAGCCGGTCCCGACGACGTTCTCGGTGCGCGCGATCAAGCCGTGAAAGCGCTCAGATCATGAAGAGCATGCCGGCCGCCCCCAGGAGGACGAGCAGCAGGACCGCGATGAGCAGGCCCTTTTCGGCGGAGTCGGCGGTGACGGCGTCGGGGGTCGTGGTGAGCGGCTCGCTGCTCATGGGCTGATCCCTCCGGGGGTATCACTGGGTGCCTTCAGCGTGCGGGCACCCGTCAAGGGGCATAACGTGAGGGCTTCGTCGACCTCGGATGGGCTGCGGTGGATTGGTTCCTCAGTACGCGGGAGCGTGGTAACCCGAGCTCCTCCATACCCACGTGGTGTGCGGGAAACACGGCCGAACCACTTATTCACGGAATAACGTATTTTGACCGCTTAGCGACCGAGGTGGACAGCCTCCGTGCGGGTGACCATCTGTTCTTCACCGACTGGCGCGGCGACCCCGACGAGCGTGTCCGCGACGACGGTCCGACGATCGCCCAGCTCTTCGCGGCGGCGGCCAAGCGCGGCGTGATCGTCAAGGGCCT
The DNA here is from genome assembly GCF_055586105.1 of Actinoplanes sp. NPDC051537. NCBI lineage: Bacteria > Bacillati > Actinomycetota > Actinomycetes > Micromonosporales > Micromonosporaceae > Actinoplanes > Actinoplanes sp. NPDC051537. The sequence goes on along the minus strand of NZ_JBVJIU010000005.1, from coordinate 287,983 downwards.
GCTGTGGCGGTCCCATTGGGACAAGCTCTCCTACAGCGAGGAGGAGAACCGCAATCTGGGCGACGAGATCCGCGAGGCGGGCGGCGAGGTCCTTCTGGATCAGCGCGTACGCCGCGGCGGCTCCCACCACCAGAAGCTGGTGATCCTCCGGCACCCGGGCCGTCCCGAGCTCGACGTCGCGTTCGCGGGCGGCATCGACCTGTGCCACAGCCGCCGTGACGACGCCGACCACCGAGGTGATCCTCAAGCACTGCCGATGGCCGCCGCGTACGGGAAGAATCCGCCCTGGCACGATGTGCAGCTGGCCCTGCGTGGTCCGGTGGTCGGCGCTCTTGATCTTTGTTTCCGGGAGCGCTGGAACGATCCGGCGCCGCTCGACCAGCACGGTCCGATCGCGACGCTGGTCGACCGGCTCAAGCACGCCGACCAGCATGCCGACGGGCTGCCGGAGAAGCCGCCGGACCCGCCCGAGTGCGGGAAGCTCACCATCCAGGTTTTGCGGACATATCCGGCGATGCGCCCGGCGTATTCGTTTGCCCCGCAGGGCGAGCGGACGGTCGCGCGCGGCTACACCAAGGCCATTCGCAACGCCCGCCGGCTGATCTACCTCGAGGACCAGTACCTGTGGTCGACCGAGGTCGCCGAGCTGTTCGCCGAAGCGCTCCGCGCCAACCCGGAGCTGCACCTGATCGCCGTCGTCCCCCGCCACCCCGACGTCGACGGCCGTTTCGCGCTGCCGCCCAACGAGATCGGCCGCGAGCAGGCGATCGACCTCTGCAAGTCGGCCGCGAGCGACCGCGTGCACATCTTCGACCTGGAGAACCACGCCGGCACGCCGGTCTACGTGCACGCCAAGGTCTGCGTGATCGACGACGTCTGGTGCAGCGTGGGCAGCGACAACTTCAACCGCCGCTCCTGGACCCACGACAGCGAGCTGTCCTGCGCGATCCTCGATGCGACCGAGGACGACCGCGCCCCGCTCGACCCGGCCGGCACCGGCGACCATGCGCGGCGCTTTGCCCGGGATCTTCGCCTGGCCCTGATGCGCGAGCACCTCGACGCGAAGGACGACTCGCTGCTGCTGGACCCGGAATCCGTCGTTCGCGAGATGTCCGCGGTCGCCGACCGCCTCCAGGCCTGGCGCGAGGCGGGCCGCGACGGCGACCGCCCACCCGGCCGCATCTTCCCGCACTCGACGTCCCGCATGCCGTGGCACCGCCGCCTGTGGGCACTTCCGGTATATCGCCTCATGTACGACCCGGATGGGCGTCCCCTCCGGGCCCGGCGAAAGAAGACCTTCTAGCCGGCCCTGGGGTTGCGCAAAACCCGGACGCGCCGGATCCGCCGTCCGTCCATACTGGCGCGGTGACGCAGAGACTGCCGCATACCGTGGCGTCGCTGGCCGAGGATCTTCGAGACCTCGGGCTGGCGGCCGGCGATGTCGTGATGGTGCATTCCTCGGTGCGGGCGATCGGGTTCGTCGCCGGGATGGCACAGGGCGTGGTGCAGGCGCTGGTCGACGTGGTCGGGACCGGCGGGACGGTGGTGGTGCCGACGCACACGTCGTACAACTCGGATCCGGCCGGTTGGCACAATCCGCCGGTGCCGTCCGAGTGGTGGCCGGTGATCCGGGAGCAGAGCCCCGGTTTCGATCCGGCGCGGACGCCCAGCTGGTGGGTCGGGGTGCTGCCGGAGATCCTGCGCACCTGGCCCGGCGCGCTGCGCAGCTCGCACCCCGAGGTGTCGTTCGCGGCGCTGGGCGCGAAGGCGGCCGCGGTGGTGGCCGACCATCGGCTCGACGACGGGCTGGGCGAGGCGTCGCCGCTCGGTGCGGTCTATCGCGAGCGCGGGAAGGTGCTGCTGATCGGCTGCGGGCACGACCGCAACACGTCCCTGCACCTGGCCGAGTACCGCCAGCCGAATCCCCCACGCATCGACTTCGGCGCCGCCGTCCGCCAGCCCGACGGGTCGGCCCGCTGGATCACCTGGACCGCCCCCGACACCGACACTTCCGACTTTTCCGAAATCGGCAAGGCCTTCGAGGCGACCGGAACGGTGACCGTCGGACGGGTCGGCGATGCCGAGGCCCGGTTGATGCCCCAGGTCGAGTTGGTCGACTTCGCCACGGAGTGGATGCGCACCCACCGCCGGTGAAGTCTCACGCCGATCGAGCCCGACACGCCGGATACGGCTAGGTGCGGGTCAGCGCAGCCAGGGTGGGGGCACGCGCACCGATGCCATGCCGGCGGCGGTTGCGGCCTGGACCCCCAGGACGGTGTCTTCGAAGACCAGGCAGTCGGCGGGCGCCACGTCGAGCAGGCGGGCGGCCATCAGGTAGGCCTCGGGGTCGGGCTTCGGCCTCGCGTAGTCGCCGGCGCAGACCATCACCGGGAAGTGGTTCTGCAGGCCCAGGGCGGTCAGGGAGGCGATGACCGAATCGCGGGTGCTGCCGGAGACCACGGCGAACGGCACGCGCTCGAAGGATTCCTGGATGTGGGCCAGCACGCCGGGGACCGCCTGCATCTCGGGCAGGCCGGCCTTGAACAGGGCCTCCTGGCGGGCGGCGACCGCGGCCACCGGCATGGCCAGGCCGTGGCGCTGGTTCAGGTCTTCGATGATCTCCACTACCGGGCGGCCGCCCCAGTCGTAGAAGAGGGCCTCGGGGAAGTCGCAGTTCCACTCGGCCAGCGCGGCCGTCCAGGCTCGGTAGTGGGCCGGCATCGAGTCGGTGATGGTGCCGTCGCAGTCGAAGAGGTAGGCCTTGAAGTCGCCGTCGGGGAGGGGTAGCCGCACGTATCGCAGGTTACGTGATCAAAGTTTGAGCACGTCACGGGCGTCGGCGAGGACGGATTCCGACGCCAGGGGCGACCAGGTCGGGAACACCGAGCGGAAGTAGTCGCCGGCCTTCTCGGCGATCTCGGGCGAGCGCTCGTAGACGTCGAGCTCGTTGACGATGCTCAGGTCGGCGAACGCCCGGAGCTCGTCGACCGTGGGCGCCTCGCTGTGGCCGGTGAAGCGGCTCCAGATCAGCCCGGACGAGGGCAGCGCCCGCCAGGTGCGGCCGCGGTCGCAGCCGCCGTAGCGGTAGACGTGCTCCTCGGCCTCGTCGCCGATCAGTGCCCGCAGCTCGGCCCGCCGGGCGACGTCGAGCAGCGAGGTCGCGAAGCCGTCGGTGCCGTAGGCGGCGTGGGTGAGCGCGGCCAGCCGCAGGGCCGGTGCGGCGCCGTGGCCGGCCAGGCGGTCGGCGACCCGGCCCAGGTGCTCGTAGAGCGACCCGCCGGCGTGCGGGATCGACTCGGCGCCCCGGTCGCGGAGCCAGGAGAGAACGGCGTCGGTCATGGGCGTAGCTCCCAGGTGTGCGGGGCCCAGATCGGGGACCTGTCGTCGCCGGTGAGGGTCAGGCCGACCCGCCAGGCCTGCATGGGTGGGCGGCCGGCCGCGGTCCAGCGGTCGAGGATCTCCACGGCCATGGCGCCGTAGCGGAGGGCGGCGGGGCCGCCGGCCAGGACGGCGCCGTCGGGGAGGATCACGGCGCCGCCGGTGCGGGGCTCGTCGAGCAGGGCCAGGCAGCTCTGATCGCGGCCGGGGGCGACGGTTTGGCCGGGCGGAATAGTTCGGCCGGGCGGGGCGGCGCCGCCGGGCAGGACGGTGTGGCTGGTGCGGTGCGACCAGGCCCCGGCGGCGAACCAGAGGTCGCGGTAGGCGATCTCGGTCAGGGGTGGGTCGAAGCGGGGCGGGGCGGCCTGCACCAGGTCGGCCAGCGCGCCGGCGGGGGCGGGGGGCGGGAACGCGTACGGATGGTCGGCGTTGAGCGGTCCGGACGCGGCCATGAATCCGGACGCGCACACCACCCGGGCGTCGGACGGGTCGGCGACGGCGAGGACCGGGTGCGTGCCGGCCTGCTTCACCGGGGCGATCACCAGGCCGCCGGGGTCGAGCTGCTCGAGCCAGCGCGGGGACAGGCCGCCCACCCCGACGGTGACGATCACCCGGTCGAACCGCTCCCCCGGCCACCCGGCATAACCGTCGGCGTGCTCCACGCGTACGCCCGCTGCTCCCGCCCGGGCCAGCGCCGAGCGTGCCCGGTCCGCCACGTCTTCCTGCACGTCGATGCTCGTCACCGTCGCACCGAGCGAAGCGAGCAGGGCGGCGTTGTACCCGGTGCCCGCGCCGATCTCGAGCACCCGGACGCCCGGCGTGACCCCCAACGCCATGATCATGATCGCCATCAGCGACGGCTGGCTGGACGAACTGATCGGCACCTTGCCGTCGACCTTCGTGATCAGCACGTCGTCGTGGTAGACGGTCTGCAGGAAGTCGGGGTCGGCCGGGTGCACCCAGGTGCCGTCGCGACGCTGGAACCCCTCGGGCACGAAGGCCTCCCGTGGCACGGTCGCGAACGCCGCGGCCAGCTCCGGCGGGAGCGAGACGCCGCTGTGCAGGATCTGATCGAGGTAGTTCCGGCGCGGGTCCGTCACTCCTTCACGATAGAGGCGGATCCACGATAGAGGCGGAGACGGCCGCCGCGAGGCACGCCGGAACGTCCGCCGCGTGATAGGGCCACTCCGATGGCTCGATCGCGTCGAGAAATCCCGCATAGGTGGCGGCCGCGCGCAACTGGGCGACCGGGCGCAGCAGTTCGGCCGCCCGCGCCGGATCGCTGCCGGGCCGGTCTCGCTCCCACCGCCGCGCCCACGCACGCAGCACCGGCTCGGGGGCCTCGAGCCTCTCGGTCATCCGCAGGATGTCGAACGCCGGGTTGCCGACCACGCAGTCGCCCCAGTCCATGATGGTCAGACGGCCGGAATCGTCGGTGCGCACGTTGCCGGGGTGCAGGTCGCCGTGGACGAGGGTGTCGGGCAACCCGCACTCCTCGACCGCGGCGAGCCGTGCCGGCAAGCCGTCGACCAACGCTCCCAAGCCTTTTATCTCGTCAAGAAACGGCTCCGCGAGGCGGGCGATCCGTTGTGGATCGATGCTCCCGTCCGGGATCGCGTTCAGCCTGGGGTCTCCCCCAGGGGGAGAGTCAAGCGCCAGCTCCACCTGAATCGGATGGAATGCCGAGGCGATCCGGGCGCACAGGTCGGCGGAGGCGCCGTAGCCGTCGGCGCCCTCGATGTGGCCGAGGAGCATCCGGCCCTGCTCGCCGTCGGCCAGCAGCGTCGGGACCAGATCGGGGGCGAGGGCCGCGACCAGGCGGATGGCCGCCGGCTCGTGCGCGAAGAACGACGGGACCTGCTTGAGCCAGGCGATCGGGCGGTCGCCGGCGTCGTCGAGCCGCCAGATGGCCGAGAGGTTCCACGTCCGCTTCTGGTGGGCCTTCGCGGCATTTATCGCGCCGAATGCCCACGCCAGCGACGCGGCCGGGCCGCCCACCTCGGCGTAGGGCGCCCGCAACGGATGCGCCGCGAGATCGGGACGCGGCGAGACGGGCGGCGAAAGCTCGGCGCGCGGCAAGACGGCCGCGGACCACTCGGCGAGGTAGGTGACGTTCCCGCCGGGTGGGGCCGGCCGGTCCCCGCCGACGAGCCGCAGGATCTGGCAGGACGGCGAGGCGAACTCGCTCACCTCCTGCCACCACGGGGTGGAGACGGCCCGCGGCGGCAATGCGCCGAGCACCTCCCCCGCCGGGGAGACAAGAACCACGGTCACCGTACGGATCACGCGAGCTCGTGCCCCACGGTCGAGTCGACGTGGGCCGGGATCTCGCCCTCGTGCCGGTCGCCGGTGGTCGCCGTGCCGGTCGGCTCGAACATCAGGATCGCGCCGCCCGGCGAGGACGGCTTGTGCTCGATGCCCTTGGGCACGACGAAGACGTCCCCCTTCTGCAGGGTGACCGTCCGCTCGGCCGGGTCGCGCAGCGCGATGTCGAACTGGCCGTCCAGCACCAGGAAGAACTCGTCGGTGTTCTCGTGCACGTGCCACAGGTGCTCGCCGCGGGTGTGCGCGATCCGCACGTCGTAGTCGTTCATCCGGGTCACGATTCGCGGGCTGTAGACCTCGTCGAAGGAGGCCAATGCCGACGTCAGGTTCACGGGCTGATCCATGTGCGCAAGCCTGCCACGGCGGAAGAGATCTGCCGGTCCCGAATGGCGTCTAGGGTCGGAGTCATGGCCGATCTCGTCATCCGCTCCCGCCGCGTGGTCGCCGGTGACCGGGAACGCCCGGCGGCCGTCGTGGTCGACGGCGAAAGAATCGCCGCGGTCGAGAACTACGACGCGACCATCGACGCCGCCGCGCAGATCGACCTCGGTGACACCGCGTTGCTGCCGGGACTGGTGGACACGCATGTGCACGTCAACGAGCCCGGTCGCACCGAATGGGAGGGCTTTGCCAGCGCGACGAAGGCGGCCGCGGCGGGCGGGGTCACCACGATGATCGACATGCCGCTGAACAGCCTGCCGCCGACCGTCGACGTCGAGGCGTTGCGGGTGAAGCAGGCGGCCGCGAACGGGCAGATCCACGTCGACGTCGGATTCTGGGGCGGCGCGATTCCGGGCAACGCGGCGGCGCTTCCGGCATTGCACGCGGCCGGCGTCTTCGGCTTCAAGGCGTTCCTCGCCGATTCGGGCGTGCCCGAGTTCCCGCCGGTCTCCGCGGCCGAGCTGAGAACGGCGATGAGAACGGTCGGCGCGCTGTTCGTGGTGCACGCCGAGGACCCCGGCCACCTGCACGACGCGGCATCGTCCGCCGCCTATGCCGACTTTCTCGCCTCGCGTCCCCCGGCGGCGGAGAGCGCGGCGATCGCCACGGCGATCGACGCGGCCCGGGAAACCCATTCGCGCCTGCACATCCTGCATCTCTCGGCGGCCGGCGCGCTTCCGCTCATCGCCGAGGCAAAAGCGGCGGGCGTACGCGTCACCGCCGAGACCTGCCCGCATTATCTGACCCTGGACGCGGACCGCATTCCCGACGGCGCGACCGAGTTCAAGTGCTGCCCCCCGATCCGGGACGCCGCCAACGCCGACCGGCTCTGGCGGGCGCTCGCCGACGGGCTGATCACGTGCGTGGTGAGCGACCACTCGCCCTGCACGCCCGAGCTGAAACGGCGGGACACCGGCGACTTCGCGGCGGCCTGGGGCGGCATCGCGTCGGTGCAGCTGGGCCTGCCGGTGATCTGGACGGCGGCCCGCGACCGTGGTTACGCGCTTGCCGACGTGGTGGACTGGATGGCGCGGCGCCCCGCCGGGCTGGCCGGGCTGTCGCGGAAGGGCCGGATCGAGCCGGGGGCCGATGCCGACCTCGTCGCGTTCGACCCCGAGGAGACGTTCGTCGTCGACGCGAGCCGTCTGCACCACAAGAACCCGGTCACCCCGTACGCGGGAAGGAAGTTGCACGGAGTAGTCCGCACGACCTGGCTGCGCGGACGCACCGTGACCACCGACGCAGCCGGCGGCCGTTTTCTGACCCGGGAGGTCTGATCGTGGAAGAGTTCACCACCTGGCCCGACCTCGCGTCGCGCGCGCTCGGCGGCGGCGTCGTCTTCGCCAACGACGAGTTCTTCGCGGCGGCCGACCACCTGGTCCTGGCCTCGGCGCCGACCTTCACGCCACGGACCTTCGACCAGAAGGGCCAGGTCTACGACGGCTGGGAGACCCGGCGCCGGCGTTCGGCCGGGCAGGACACGGCGATCGTACGGCTGGGGGCGCCCGGCGTGATCCGGGGCGTCGACATCGACACAGCGTTCTTCGTGGGCAACTACCCCACGCACGCATCGGTCGACGCCCTCGCCGTCGACGGCTACCCCACGCCGGCCGCGCTGGAGGCCGCCGACTGGGTGCCGCTCGTGCCGAGGTCCCCGCTCGACGGCGACACGCGTAACCTGTTCCCCGTCGGCGACCGCCGCCGCTTCACCCACGTGCGCCTGACGATCTATCCGGACGGCGGCGTGGCCCGGCTGCGCGTGCACGGCGAGGTGGTGCCCGACCCGTCGCTGCTGCCCGAGGTCGTCGACGTGGCCGCGCTCGCCCACGGCGGGCAGATCTCCGGCTGCTCGAACATGTTCTTCGGCCGCCCGCACAACATGCTGATGCCCGGCCTCGCGCAGCACATGGGCGACGGCTGGGAGACGGCCCGCCGCCGCGCCGACGGCAACGAGTGGGCCGAGGTCACGCTCGCGGCGCCGACCGAGATCGCCTTCGTCGACCTCGACACCAGCCATTTCAAGGGCAACGCGCCCGGCGCCGCCTCGGTGCGCGGCTCACTCGACGCCGGGCCGTGGTTCGACGTGCTGCCGCGGGTCGCGCTCACGCCGGACACCCCGCACCGGTTCGCCGTGCAGCCCGAGGGGCCGGCCGACCGGGTGCGGCTCGACATCTATCCGGACGGCGGAATGGCCCGGCTGCGGGTCGTCGGCCGGCCCGACCGCCATTTCCTCGAGGAGAAGTTCCGCCGGCATGTCGAGAGCCGCTGAGCCGCTGTTCGATCGCCGTTAAGGGCCGACACATCCACCGGCGTCCATACTGCAGGCATGAAGCTCATGCCAGTACTCGCTGCCGCGGCAATCCTGCTTCTGCCCGCCGCGAGCACCACTCCGCGCGCCGCGAACGCCACTCCGCGCGACGCGGCGGTGGCCACGAATCTGCGGGCCGTCACCCGATCGACGACCTGGACGCCGGTCTCGGCCCTCAAGCTGAACTTCCCGACCTTCCACCCCGAGGGCCTGGTCGTGACGGCCGATCGCTTCTATCTGAGCTCGACCGAGATCATCGAGCCGACCGTCAAATACCCGGTGCCGGTCGACGGCTACGACCGGACGCCCGGAAAGGGCGTGGGCCACCTCTTCGTCATCGAGCGGGCGACCGGGAAGCTCATCAAGGACGTCGTTCTCGGCCACGACATCGTGTATCACCCGGGCGGCATCGACCTCAGCGGGAACAGCCTCTGGGTGCCGGTCGCGCAGTACCGGCCGAACAGTTCCGCCGACATCTATCGCATCGACATCCGTACGCTGCGGGTAACGCGCCTCTTCGGCGTCGGCGACCACATCGGCGGCATCGTCTTCGACCCGACCCGGGGGCGGCTGGTCGGCAACAGCTGGGGTTCGCGCACGTTCTACGAGTGGGCGCCGGACGGCCGCCGGCTGGCCAGGTGGGCCAATCCCACCAACGTCCTCGACTTCCAGGACTGCCAATATCTGCCGTACGGGAAAATGGCGTGCGGCGGGATCACCGGTCTGCCGCAGGCGCCGGGTGTCGCCGGCTCCTACGAGCTCGGCGGCGTCACGCTCATCGACCTCCATCGGCGCACCATCGTCAATGAGTTCCCGTTCCAGCAATGGTCGGCCGCGGGCCACGTGATGACCCGGAACCCGCTGAAGTTCGAGGCGCACGGAAAGTCGCTCACCATGTGGGCCGCGCCCGACAACGGTGAAGAGGTCGCCGGTACGCAGATCTACGAGTTCCGGTCGTCCGAATAGTCCGGTCGCCCGGTGCTGACCGGGGCGGGGCGACCGGTCAGCACCCGCGGGCCGGCCGGGGTGATCGCGATCGTGTGCTCGGAGTGCGCGGTGCGGGAGCCGTCGGCGGAGCGGATCGTCCAGCCGTCCGGATCGAACCTGATCTTGTCGGTGGTGCGGCAGAACCAGGGCTCGATGGCGATCGTGAGTCCCGGGTCGAGCCGCATGCCGCGGCGGGCGCGGCCGCTGTTGGCGACGTGCGGCGCCTCGTGCATGGTGCGGCCGATGCCGTGGCCGCCGAACTCGCCGTTGACGCCGTAGCCGTAGGAGTGGGCGACCTCGCCGATCGCGGCCGAGATGTCGCCGATGCGGCCGCCGGGCCGGGCGGCGGCGATGCCGGCCTCGAGAGCGACCTCGGTGGCCTCGATCAGCTTGAGGTCGGCCGGGTCGGGCGTGCCGACGACGAAGGAGAGCGCGGAATCGGCGTTCCAGCCGTCGATGCCGACCGCCATGTCGATGCTGAGCAGGTCGCCGTCGCGCAGGACGTAGTCGTGCGGCAGGCCGTGCAGCACCGCGTCGTTGACCGACAGGCACAGCACGTTGCGGAACGGGCCGCGGCCGAACGAGGGGGCGTAGTCCCAGTAGCAGGACTCGGCGCCGCGCTCGGCGATCCGGCGCCGGGCGTGGTGCTCGATGTCCAGCAGATTGACCCCGACCGCGGCCACGCCGCTCAGCTCGGCGAGCAACTCGCCGACGAACTGGCCGGCCACCGCCATCCGGTCGATCTCGTCGGCGGACTTGAGCTCGATCACGACAGCCTCCCTCTCCCGATGCGGTATTTTTATACCACGTCGTTGTGGGGCTATCCTGCGGGGCATGGTTCGCCAGCCGCTCACCGCCGAACAGATCGCCGCCGGGCAGCGCCTCGGGGTCGCGCTCCGGGCCGCGCGGGCCGGCCGCAGTCTCGTCGAGGTGGCGCTGGCGGCCGGCATCTCCCCCGAGACGCTCCGCAAGATCGAGGCGGGCCGCCTGCCGGCGCCCGCGTTCGGCACCGTGGTCGGCCTCAGCCAGGCCCTCGAGGTGCCCCTCGCCGACCTGGCCGAGGTGTGGCTGGCCGAGATGCCCGAACGCCAGGCTTCATAGGCCTCGACCGGCGCCGGCCGATTAACGGAAAGTGAAGGTCTTGACACTTTTGGGTGGCGAGCCTTAGATGGCCTGACGAGTCCACAGTGGAGGCCATATGCGCATCAGACGCATGCTCGGCATGAGCTCCGTCGCCGTCCTTCTCGCCACTCTCGCCGTGCAGGCGCCGGCACAGGCCGATGACGCCCTCGCGAACGGCGGCTACTTCGAGCTCTGGAATTACTCGACCGGCAAACGCATGGCGGTGAACGGCGGTCAGACGCAGAACGGCGCCAAGATCATCCAGTACCACTTCCTCAACACACCCGACGCCACCCGGCCGATCACCGACCAGTCATGGGTGCTCTGGCAGAACGCGGCCGGCTACTGGAACATCCAGAACGACAAATCCGGCAAAGCGGTGGCGATTCCCAACGGCCGCAAGGACGCCGGGGCGGGCGCGATCCAGTACGACCTGACATCCTCGCTCTTCGACCAGCAATGGGATTTCCGGTCCCGCGCCGGTCACGCCGGCTGGATGCTGGCCAACCGCAACAGCGGGATGTGCCTAGCCGTGCCGGGTGGCAACACCAACGACGGCGTCCAGCTGATCCAGTATCCGTGCCACCCCGAGTACGACGACCAGTGGTGGTTCGCGAACCGCTTCTACCCGTGATGCACCAGGTTTGATCGGGCTTGACAGCGAGGGCTAACCGTTAGAGGGTTCAGCTAACGGTTAGCCCTCGGAGGTGTCATGCGGCAGGAAGTCCTCCTGGCCCTGCTGGCCAAGGAGCCCTCGCACGGTTATCAGCTGCGCGCCCGGCTGCGGGACGCGCTCGGACCGCTCGGCGACGCGATGAACGACGGGCAGGTCTACGTGACGCTGACCCGTTTGGAAAAGGCCGGTCTGCTCACCGTCGAGGGTGTCCAGTCGGACAAGAAGGTCTACGCGCTGACGGCCGACGGGCAGCAGCGGGTCGCCGAGTGGATCACCGAGGTGAGCTGGCCCCGGCCCGACCTCGCCGAGTTCCACCTCAAACTGATCGCGGCCGCCACCTCGGGTCTGGCCGATCCGATCACGATCGTCGACGCCCAGCGGCGTGAGCTGCTGCGCCGGCTGCGCGACGCCCAGCGGGCCGCCCTGGCCGAACCCGCGAACTCCGACGCGGCACTGCTGCTGGAGGGGGTCGTGCTGCGGTTGCAGGCCGACCTGCGCTGGCTCGAGGCCTGCGAGAAGAGCTGGATCCATCGGCGGAGCGCGACGTGAGCGTGCTGCGGGCCCGCGGGGTGCGAAAGGAATACGGCCGGGGTACGGGGCTCGTGCGCGCCGTGGACGAGGTGGATCTCGACGTGGCGGCCGGCGAGACGGTCGCGATCATGGGGCCGAGCGGCTGCGGGAAGTCCACGCTGCTGCACCTGCTCGGCGGCCTCGACCGTCCCTCGGCCGGCGAGGTGTCGCTGAACGGGCGGCGGGTCGACGACATCGGCGAGAAGGCGCTGGCCCGGATGCGGCGCACCGAGATCGGCTTCGTCTTCCAGTCCTTCCATCTCATGGAGGAGCTGACCGCGGTCGAGAACGTCGAGCTGCCGGCGCTGCTGGCCGGGCGCTCGCCGCGGGCCGCCCGGCGCCGGGCCGCCGAGCTGCTGGACCGGGTCGGGCTGGCCGGCCGGGCACGGTTCCTGCCGTCCGCGCTCTCCGGCGGTCAACGGCAGCGGGTCGCGGTGGCGCGGGCCCTGGCCAACGAGCCGGCGGTGGTGCTGGCCGACGAGCCGACCGGCAATCTGGACAGTGCCGCCACGCTCGACGTGCTCCAGCTCTTCGACGGGCTGCACGACGCCGGTCAGACGCTGGTGATCGTCACCCACGACGCGCGGATCGCGGCCACCGCCGACCGGATGATCTCGATGCGGGACGGCGCGTTCGTGGACGAGACCCGGCTGACCGGCGGCACCACCGGGCAGCTCGGGGCGCTGCTGGGACCTCTCTGATGGGCCGGCTGCTGCTGGTCGGGCGTCTCGCCGTACGGGATCTGGGCCGTCGCCGCACCGAGGCGGTCCTGCTGCTCCTCGCCGTCATGGCCGCGACCACCACGCTGACGCTCGGGCTCGTGCTGCGCGATGCGGCGCGTGATCCTTTTCAGAGCACGCGCGCCGCGACCCGTGGCCCGGACGTGATCGCGTCCTCCGCCCGGCCCGACGTCGCCAAGCTCGCCGATGAGCCGGGCGTCGTCGACCACAGCGGGCCGTTCCCGGTGGCGGCCGCGAAGATCGAGGCGGCCGGCCGGACCTCGGACGTGCAGGCGGTGGGGCGCGACGCGGCGCCCACCTCGGTCGATCAGCCCCGCGTGGTGCGCGGCGACTGGGTGCGGGACGGCGGCGTCGTGCTCGAATCGGCCTTCGCCGGGGCGCTCGGCGTGGGCGTCGGCGATCGCGTCGATCTGAACGACCGGTCGTTCGTCGTGGCCGGGCTCGCGGTCACGGCCGGCGCGCCGCCCTATCCCCACGCCGCCTGCTATTTCCCGTGCGCGGTCGGCCCGGCGCCGGACCTCCCGCCGGGCGTGCTGCACAATCCGGGACTCGTCTGGCTCACCCGGGCGGATTCCCTCGCGCTTTCGAGCAGTTCCCGCGCGTACGCGATGAGCTTGAAGCTTGCCGATCCGACGGCGGCCGGGGCATTCGCCGCCCGGGACCGCGGCGTGATGATGGAGAGCTGGCAGAACATCGAGGCCGACGCCACCGAGGTCGCCCGCGATTCGCAGATCCTGTTGCTGATCGGCGCCTGGCTGCTCGGGCTGCTCGCCGTCGCGAGCCTGTCCGTGCTGGTCGGCGGCCGGATCGCGGACCAGACCCGGCGGGTCGGGCTGCTCAAGGCGGTCGGTGGCACTCCCGGGCTGGTCGCGGCCGTGCTGCTGGCCGAGTACGTGCTGGTGGCCGTCGTGGCGGCGATCGGCGGCCTGGCGGTCGGCACACTCACCGCGCCCCTGCTGACCGAACGATCGGCCGGTCTGGTCGGCGCCGTACGGCCGCCGGCCCTGTCCGCCTCGACGATCGGCCTGGTGTTCGCGGTCGCCATCGGCGTCGCGGTCGCGGCGACGCTGGTGCCCGCCCCGCGCGCCGCCCGTTCCAGCACGGTTCGCGCGCTGTCCGACGCCGCCCGGCCGCCGCGCCGGGTCGGCTGGCTGATCACACTGTCGGCGCGGCTGCCGGTCCCGCTGCTGCTCGCCCTGCGGGTCGCGGCCCGGCGCCCGCGCCGGATCGTGCTGGCCGTGGTCAGCATCGCGGTGACGGTCAGCGGCATCTACGTGCTGCTGGTGCTCGACGGATTCCTCTCCGCGCAGAACTTCACCGGCGGGTACGCCCCCGCGCAGGTGGCGGTCCTGCGGCACGTGCTCGCGGTCTGGACGGTCATCCTGCTCACGCTGGCCGCCGTGAACGCCGTGGTGATCGCCTGGGCCACCGCGGTCGACAACCGGCACGGTTCGGCGCTGGCCCGCGCGCTGGGCGCGACCCCGGCCGCGATGAGCTCGGCGCTGGCGTTCGCCCAGGTGCTCCCCGCGCTGGCCGGCGCGCTGCTCGGCATCCCGGCCGGGTTCGTCCTGTTCCAGGCGATCATGGGCATCACCGGGGGTGACGGGTCGCGGGCCGCGCGGCCGGCCCTCTGGCAGTTGCTCGCGGTCGTGGTGGCGATCGTGCTGGCGGTCGCGGCGCTGACCGCGATCCCGGCCCGCCTCGGCGGCCGCCGGCCGGTGAGCGCCGCGCTGTCGGGTTAGCGCGTCGGTCACGCTCGTGCCGGCCACCGCGCCGGTCGGCCGGCACGCTGGTCGACCGGCCGGCACGCTGGTCGACCGGCCGACACGCTGGTCGACCGGCCGGCACGCTGGTCGACCGGCCGGCACGCTGGTCGACCGGCCGGCGCCTTTCCGGGGCCGTTGCTCGCGGCCGGCGGAGGTCCGCCGCGACCCGGCCTATCGGGTCAGCTCGAGCAAGTCGCTTCGCGGGAGGCCGGCGTCGGTGAGGGCGCCGCAGTCCAGGCCGCGCAGCAGGTAGCCGGCCAGCGCGCGGGCGGTGGCCGGCTCATCCGCGATGCCGGACTCCTGGCGGGCCAGGTAGCGGTGCAGACGCTCGACGGCGGCGTCGCGACCCTCCCGGAAGAAGGCGTAGGTCGCCGCGTAGCGGGTGGGCAGCTGGGCCGGGTGCAGGTCCCAGCCCTGGTAGAAGCCGCGTTCCAGGGATCGGCGCACCAGGCGGTAGTGCAGCTGCCACGCGGCCCGGACGTCGGCGGGCGAGCCGACCGGCAGGATGTTGGTCGAGCCGTCGGAGAGCCGCACGCCGGTCTGCGCGGCGGCGGCCTGCATGGCGGCCTTCGCGTAGTCGGCGGCCGGGTGCTCCATCGACTGGTAGGCGGCGGCGACACCGGCCGCGGCGCTGTAGTCGTAGGTGCCGTAGTGCAGGCCGATGCACCGGCCACCGGCCGCGGTGATCAGCCGGGCGACCGTGGCCGTGCCGTCGGCGCCCAGCACCGCGGCGGGCAGCTCCACCTGGATCTCGAAACGCAGGGTGCCGGCCGTCATCCCGTACGACTTCTCGAGCTTTTCGCAGAGCGTGACCATCGCGCTCACCTGATCCGCGCCGCTCACCTTGGGTAACGTGATCGCGAATGTGTCCTGATAGGACTCGAGGAACAGGTCGAGCGTGCGGAGGGAACGCCGGCGGGTGGCCGCCTCGAGCGACTTGATCCGGATGCCGACGAACGGCGGCAGCGGCCCGGCCCGGAGGATCTCGGCGGCCCGCCGGACCGCGGCGTCCTCCTCGTCGTCGGAGCGCACGCCGTAGCCGTCCTCGAAGTCGACGCGCAGGTCCTCGATCGGTTCGCGGGCGAGCTTGCGTTCGACATCGCCGGCGAGCTCGGGCCACGGGAAGCCGGCCATCGACCCGGCGGCCCGTTCGCCCCATTCCCGGAAGTCGCCGGCCTTGTCGGCGGGAATGTACACGGTGTGCACCGGCTGCCGGCCGGGCCGCTCCCCCGGGTAACGACTCCGCAGGAACGCATCGTGACCGGCCAGCAGGACGTCGAACTCCGCGTAATCTTCCTCGCTCAACCCCATGCAATCAGTCGATCGAGTCGTACGCCGCGGTGGTCAGGAAGTCGGCGAAATCATCCGCGAGGGCGACCCGCTCGAACAGCTTGCGCGCGTCGTCGAAGCGGGAACTCGCCCAGGCCTCGTCGCCCACGGACTTCCGGATGGCGGCCAGCTCCTCGTCCTCGATCTTCTTCACGAGCTCGGACGTGATCGGGGTGCCGTCGGGCAGGCGTACGTCATTGTGGATCCACTGCCAGACCTGCGAGCGTGAGATCTCCGCCGTCGCCGCGTCCTCCATGAGGTTGTTGATCCCGACGGCGCCGTTGCCGCGCAGCCACGCCTCCAGGTACTGCAGGCCGACCGAGACGTCGTTGCGCAGGCCCTCCTCGGTGACCTCGCCCGGTGTCGCGGCCACGTCGAGCAGCTGGGCGGCGGTCACCGTGACGTCGGGGCGCTGCTTGTCGAGCTGGTTGGGTTTGTCGCCGAGCACCCGGTCGAAGATCTCCTGGCAGACCGGCACGAGGTCGGGGTGGGCCACCCAGGAGCCGTCGAAGCCGTCGCCGGCCTCGCGCTCCTTGTCGTCGCGGACCTTGGCCAGGGCGACCTCGTTGACCTGCGGGTCGCGGCGGCTCGGAATGAACGCCGCCATGCCGCCCATCGCGAACGCGCCGCGGCGGTGACACGTCGAGACCAGCAGCTCGGTATAGGCGCGCATGAATGGCGCGGTCATCGTCACCGAGGCCCGGTCGGGCAGGATCATCTGCGGGTTGTCGCGGAAGTACTTGATGATGCTGAACAGGTAGTCCCAGCGGCCGGCGTTGAGCCCGGAGATGTGCGGCCGCAACGCGTGCAGAATCTCCTCCATCTCGAACGCCGCCGGGATGGTCTCGATGAGCACCGTCGCCCGGATCGTGCCCCGCGGAATGCCGAGGGCGTCCTGGGCGAAATCGAAGACGTCGTTCCAGAGGGCGGCCTCTTTGTGCGATTCCATCTTCGGCAGATAGAAGTACGGGCCGCTGCCTCGGTCGATGAGCTCGGCCGCGTTGTGGAAGAAGTAGAGGCCGAAGTCGACGAGCGCGCCCACGGCCGGCTCGCCGTCCACCGGGAGGTGCCGTTCGTCCAGGTGCCAGCCGCGCGGCCGCATCACGATCGTCGGGTAGGGACCGCCGCTGAGCTCGTACTTCTTCTGCGGGGTCTCGAGCGTGATCGTGCGCCGGATCGCGTCGTGGAGGTTCTGCTGGCCGTCGATGACATTGGCCCAGTGCGGGGTGTTCGCGTCCTCGAGGTCGGCCAGCCAGACCTTGGCGCCGGAGTTCAGCGCATTGATGGTCATCTTGCGCTCGGTGGGACCGGTGATCTCCACCCGGCGGTCTTTCAGGTCCTCGGGCGCGGCCGGCGCGGACCACTCGGCGGCGCGAATATCGGCCGTCTCGGGCAGGAAGTCGAGCGACTTGCCGGCGGCTATCTCGGCCCGCCGGGCGGCGCGTGCGGCCAGAAGCTCGTTGCGACGCCCCCGAAATCGCCGGTTCAATGCGGCAACAAAAGCCACAGCGTCATCGCTGAGGATCTCGGTCATCGACGGCCTCCTGCGGTTGGGGTGCTCCTTCGTACCGTAGTGGAGCCCGGCCGAGTCGTCAGCGTTGCACGCTCCTCGGCGCGTGACGGAGGCTTCGGGCGTGGCGGAGGCTTCAGGCGGGACGGAGGCTTCAGGCGGGACGGAGGCTTCAGGCGGGACGGAGGCTTCAGGCGGGACGGAGGCCTCGGGCGGGACGGAGGCCTCGAGCGGGACGGAGGACGGGCGCGAGCGGGTGGTTATGGGCTGACCGCGGCGGTCCTTGCGTTTCGCCTTGCGCGGAAGGCGCGCTACGGCGGCTGCTCCGCGCGGGGATCGCGGGTGGCAGCCGCCGTAGGCGGGGGTGGCGGTTGGTGCGGTTGGTGAGCCGGGCGGGGCGTACCTGCAAATGGTTTAAAAAGTCCCGGCGGTGTTGCACTTGGCGTGTTGGACCACGCAGTCCTTGACGCGGTGGCCAAGGGCGTCGTCGTTCCAGGCGAGGAACGCGTCGCCGTGCATGGAGCTCGCGTTGCCGGAGCTGAGCTTGAAGCCGGCGGCCGCGCCCGAGGTCGGGTAGCCGATCACGAAGGAGATCGACGGGATCGCTACCGGGAACTTGCCGCTGCACACGCCCTTGGAGTCGGCCGGGCCCACGTGCGATTTGTGGTCGGGGCTGTCGAGGTGGACGCCGTCCCAGCAGTCGGGGAAGGTCAACTGGAACGTGAGCTCGGCGGTCTTGGCGCAGACCGGCCAGTTTCCGTCCGAGCTCCGGCCGGTCTCGCCGCCCTGGCCGGCGCACCAGAACTGGCCGTTCGCGCCCTTGGGGGTGTCGATCTGGCGCTTCGCGTCACCGGCGATCATGCGGAAGCCCTGCGGGAACGGGACCGTCTTGGTCGGGTCGGGCAGGCGAGATCCGTAGTAGACGGTCACGCCGTGCGGCTCGATCGGCTTGCCGTTCTCGTAGAGGGTGGGGATCCAGTACGCGGAGTGGTCCTCGAGCGGCTTGCAGCTGGAACCCGTGTTCGTGAGCAGGGTGTCGGTCGTGGTGGACGCGTCGGTGCTGTCGTTGCCGAGGAACGAGTGCATGTGCGAGGCGCCCGGCATGTTCGGGAAGACGATGGGATCGTCGGTTTTGTCGTGGCTGACCGTGCAGGAGGCGTTGAACTCCGAGACCCGGACCGGGTTGTTGGTGATCGGGCGGAAGGGCATGGCCTTGAAGTCGGCCAGTTGTTTGGCCCATTTCGCCTGGTCGATGGTGATCCAGCCGTTGCCGGTTGCGGGGGTGGTCGGGGCGGCTGTCGTGGCCGTGGCGGTGGCCGTAGCTGTCGCCGTGGCCGTGGTGGCCGGGGTCGTCGCCGTCGGGCTTCCCGGATTTGTCGGATTTGTCGGGCCGGTGCCGGCTGGGGTTGCGCTCAGCGTGAACCAATTGATATTGACAAAGTCCGAATTTTGCTGACTTTTCATGACTGCGAACAGCGTCTGCCTCGCGGCCGGCGGCTGCTTGACGGTCGCGGTCTTGGTGACCCATTTCTGCCAGCCCCCGGTGCCGGCCACCGGGAAGCTCGCCACCAGCGTGCCGGTCGGCGCGCCGAGGCGCAGCTCGACCGCGCCGGTCGCGCTGCTGTTCGAGGCGATCCGGGCGGTGACGGTCGTGCCGATCTGCACGTTGTCGTACCGCATCCAGTCGCCGCCGCGGAGCCAGCCGACGTTGCGGCCACCGTCGGCGTCGGAGGTCTTCTCGGTGCGGGCGCCGTTCTGGGCGTTGTACGCCTCGGCCTGAAGCCGGCCGGCCACGACGGTCTCGGCCGCGTCGGCGGTGGCGATGTAGACGGCGCTGCCGCCGACCGCCACGGCGACGGCCGAGGCGAGGATGACGCCGGTTCGGCGGCGCCGGGAGCGCGAGGTGACCGGGGCGACGTGTTGTGCATCGCTGCGCATTTATATCTACCTTTTCGCTGACCGGTGGGGTCGGATCGAAAAGAGTATGCACAGCTCAGACCCATGATTCAACGCGTGGAGAAAGACTTATGAATTGCTTTTCCGAAGCCTCCTGGTAGACGTGATCTCCCTTTTCGATAACGCTTTTTGGGAGTCGGAACCTTAAGTCTTCTTTAAGATCTTGGCGTGGGCCCGTCGCGCCTCGCGGGTCAGCGTCGCCGCGTCGGCGTGCACCAGCTCGCCGCGCTCGACCATCGGCCGGCCGCCGACGAGCGACAGCTCAACCGGCGCGGGCGGGCCGAGAACGAGGGCCGCGACACGATCGTCGATGCCGTCGTGGCCCAGGCCGTCCAGCCGCCACATCACCAGATCGGCGAGCTTACCCGCTTCGAGGGAGCCGAGGTGCCCCTCGCGACCGAGACATTTCGCGCCGCCCATGGTCGCCATCCGCAGCGACTCCCGGGCCGTCAACGCCGTCGGCCCGCCCCGGAGCCGGGCCGTGTAGAGCGCCTGCCGCAACTCCCCGCCCAGGTGGGAAGCCTCCTGCGAGGCCGCGCCGTCGACGCCGAGCCCGACCGGGACGCGGTGATCGAGCAACTCCCGGACGCGGGCCATGCCGGCGCCGAGCCGCGCGTTCGAGCTCGGGCAGTGGGCGACGCCGGTGCCCGTGGCGCCCAGTCGCGCGATCGCCTGGTCGTCGAGGTGGACGCCGTGCGCGAGCCAGACGTCGCCACCGAGCCAGCCGAGGCTTTCCGCGTACTCCACCGGGGTGCGGCCGAAGCGCTCGCGGCAGAAGTCTTCCTCGTCGTCGGTCTCGGCGAGGTGCGTGTGCAGGCGGACGCCCTTGCGCCGGGCCAGCGTCGCGGCCTCGCTCATCAATGTCTCGGTCACCGAGAACGGCGAGCACGGCGCCACCGCGATCTGCAGCATCGCGTCTGGTCCCGGGTCGTGCCAGCGGTCGATCGCGCGCTCGGTGGCGGCGAGCGCCTCGTCGGTCTCCTCCACCACGTTGTCGGGCGGCAGGCCGCCGTCCTTCTGGCTCAGGTCCATCGAGCCGCGGGCCGGGTGGAAACGCACGCCGATGCCGGCCGCGGCCTCGATCTCGGCCGCGAGCACGTCGCCGCCGCCGCGGGGAAAGACGTAATGGTGGTCCATGGTGGTGGTGCAGCCGGAGAGCGCGAGCCAGCCGAGCCCGGCGCCGGCCGCCGCGCCGACGATCTCGGCGTCGAGGCGGCCCCAGATCGGGTAGAGCGTCGTGAGCCAGCCGAAGAGGGTGTCGTTGACGGCCAGGCCCCGGGTCGCCCACTGATAGAGGTGGTGGTGCGTGTTGATGAGCCCGGGCGTGATCAGGCAACCCTCGCCGTTGACCGCTCGGCCGGACATTTCCGGCGCCGGGCCCGCCCCGACGGCCACGATCCGGCCGTTGTCGCCCACCACCACGTGACCGTTCTCGTGATACGTGTCCTCGGCGTCGACCGTGGCGACCGCCGCGTTCTCGATGACGATCACAGGTACCACTCCGCGACCGCCGGCGGCGCGTCGTCCCTGGTCACGGCGCCCTCGATCAACCCGTAGGGCCGATCGCCGGCGATGAACACCTCGTTGTCGTTCTCCAGGTTGAAGACCGACAGATCGACCAGGTAGTGGTGTTTGTTGGGCAGCGTGAGCCGGATCTCGGCGATCTCGGGCCGCTGCGACAGGGCGAGGCTGCCCATCGAGAACAGGGTCTGCTGCAGCGAGTGGCTGTAGGTGTTCACGAACGCGTTGACCAGGGCGTCGAGCGCGCCCTCGAACGACTTGGCCCAGTCGCCACCGGCGCTCAGATGCCGCCAGCGGGCGTCGACGGCGGTGGCGAGGATGCGGTCGCGGGTCTCGGGCAGGGTCGTGTATCGATCCTTCGGGTACCCGTGGAACTCGGACGCCGTCGTGTTCATCAAGGTCAGGCCCGTGACGCCGGAGACGACCTGCTCCTGCTCGGCCGTCACCACGATCGAGGCGATCCGCGTGCAGGCGCCCTGTTTCCGGAACGAATGCGGGCCGAGACGCTCCCAGCCGTACGCCTCGATGGTCACCCGCGCCGCCCGGATCTGCCCCTGCGTGGTCACGAAATGGCGAGCCAGCCGCAGCGCGAACTCCTCGGGCTCGCCAACGCCGTGCTCCTTCGCGAACGCGTACACCGTGTTCTTCATGGTGTCGGTCGGCAGCACACCCGAGTTGTCGCCGGTCAGGTGGGTCGCGGCGAGATCGCCGGACAGCGACACGCTGACATTGAGGTCGGTCAGCGAGTGCGTGTCGCCGTCGCGGACCACGCGGACCAGCCGCGTCTCCGCCTTGCCGTAACGATTGGGTCCGAGAACGATCGCCACGTCAGCTCCCTCGGTATGTGGTGTAGCCATAGCGGCTGAGCAGGAGCGGCACGTGGTAGTGCCGCTCGGGGTCGCGGACGTGGAACGCGACGGTGACCTCGGGGAAGAAGCCCTCGTCGCCCAGGTAGGGCTCCACGTAGAAGAACAGCCGGTAGCCGCCGGCCTGCCACTCGTGCATGGGCACGCGGTAGCGCAGCCGTCCGTCCTGGTCGGTGCGGTCCTCGGCGATCATGCGCCAGCCGTCGGCGTCGCGCCGCTCGAGCCGCACGTAGACGTCGCGGGCCGGTTCGCCGGTCACCGTGTCGAGGATGTGCGTCGAGATCTTGGCGTGGAACTCGGCCTCCGTGCCGTTGTCAGAGGGCATCGAGCACCCGCTCCAGCCGGAGCAGCGCGATCTTGCGCAGCTCGCCGGCGACGATGACCCGCTCGGTGTCCTCGTCGTTCGCCAGCCGCTCCCGCGCCTCGGCCAAGATCTCCTCCTGCGTCCGCCCACTGGCAAAGATCAAAAACACATGACCGAAGCGTTTCTCGTACGCCTGGTTGGCGTCGAAGAGCGCGGCTCTGGTCGGCTCGTCGGCACTCCGGGCGGCCGCGGACTGCTCGCGCCTCGACCAGGCGGCCTCCTGCGAGTCGCCGGCCGCGCGCTCGCCTATTCGCGGATGCGCGGAGAGGGCGAGCAGCACCTCGTCCCAGCTCAGGGCGCGGGCCGCGGCATCGCCCGCGGAGACGATCTCCCCTCGCTCGCGATAGGGCCGTTTCGCCGTGATCGCGGCGCCCCAACCCGGCGCGGCGCAGCACGCTAGGAGATCTTGCTCGAGGCGAGCGGCGGGCAGCGAGTTGAAGACCTCGACCGCGTCCATCCGGCAACCCCCTCCTGGTGTCGATCAGTCAAGCAGGCCCGGTCGTGCCGATGCAGTCCTTTGGCGCGTTCCGGTTGGCTGACACCCTGCCACGGAGGGCCGACAGTTTTCTTGGGCCTGTGGACAACTCCGTTTCTGTCGTACCCGTGGGCCAGGATGGTCCCGTGCTCATCACCGACGCCTCCCTTCCCGATCTGCCCATCCGGCCGATCCTCCCCCGCCTGCGGGAGGCGCTGTCCGGTGCGGGCGTCGCGGTCCTGGTGGCGCCGCCCGGCACGGGCAAGACCACGCTCGTGCCGCTCGCGCTCGCCGGTCCGCAGGGCCGGGTGGTGGTCGCCGAGCCACGCCGGCTCGCGGCGCGAGCCGCGGCCCGGCGCATGGCGTCTCTGCTGGGCGAGGAGGTGGGTCACCGGGTCGGTTTTTCGGTACGCGGTGAGCGCCGCGTCTCGAGGCAGACGCTGGTCGAGGTGGTGACGACCGGCGTCCTGGTCCGTCGCCTACAGCGCGATCCCGAGCTGGCCGGCACCGCCGTCGTGATGATCGACGAGTGCCACGAGCGCCACCTCGACACCGACCTGGCGCTCGCGTTCCTGACCGAGGTGCGCGCGGCGCTGCGGCCCGACCTGCGGTTGCTGGCGGCCTCGGCGACGGCCGACACCACGGTGCTGGGCGAGGGGGCGCCGACGGTGAGCGCCGAGGCCCGCATGTTCCCGGTCGAGGTGCACTGGAGTCCCCCACCCGGCCCGATCAAGCCACCGCTCGGCCTGCGCGTCGACCCGAAGCTGCTCGACCACGTGGCCGCGACGACCAGGAGGGCCCTCGAGTTCGGCGACGTGCTGGTCTTCCTGCCCGGCGCCCGCGAGATCGACCAGGTGGCCGGCAAGCTGTCCGGCGTCGAGGTGCTGCGGTTGCACGGCCGGCAGCCGGCCTCCATTCAGGACGCGGCGCTGCGCCCCGGCAGCCGTCGCCGGGTGGTGCTGGCGACCGCGGTGGCCGAGAGCAGCCTGACCGTGCCCGGGGTGCGGGCCGTGGTCGACGCCGGCCTGAGCCGGGTGCCCCGCATGGACCACGCCCGCGGGCTCGGCGCGCTGGTCACCGTGCCGGTGTCGCAGGCTGCCGCCACCCAGCGAGCCGGGCGCGCGGGTCGCGAGGCGCCGGGCCGGGTCTACCGCTGCTGGTCCGAGGCGCAGCACGAGCGACTGCCGGCCCAGCCGAGCCCCGAGATCGCCTCCGCCGACCTGACCGGCTTCGCCCTCGACCTGGCACTGTGGGGCCACCCCGACGGCGCCGGCCTCGCCCTGCCGTCCCCACCGCCCGCCGGCGCCCTGCAAACGGCCGTCGCCACCCTGCACGACCTGGGCGCCGTCGACGAGTCCGGCCGGGTGACGCCCCGAGGCCGCGCCCTGGCCGACGCCGGCCTGCACCCCCGCCTGGCCCGCGCCCTGCTCGACGGGGCTCCGCTGGTCGGCGCCCGCCGGGCGGCCGAGATCGTGGCGCTGCTCGACGACACCCGCGCGGCGCCCGACGACCTGGTGACGGCGTGGCGGCGGGCGCGCTCGACGGGCGACCCGTCCTGGCGCACCGAGGTGCGCCGCCTCACGGCGGCGGTCAACCGATCCCCCGGGCCCGCCCCCGACGTCGAGGTCCCCGACGTGACCGACGCGGCCGCCGCGGACGACGACGACCTCGCCACCGACCCGTCCGGGCAGACCGACCCGGCAAGGCAGACCGACCCGGCAAGGCAGACCGACCCGGCAGGGCAGACCGACTCGGCCGGGCAGACCGACTCGGCCGGGCAGACCGACCCGGCCGGGCAGACCGACCCGGCGGGGCAGACCGACCCGGCGGGGCAGGCCGGGCAGACCGGCGCGAGCAACGCCACCGCAAACGCTGCGACCGCCGCGACCGTCGTCGACGGGAGCGGAAGGAGGGACGGACGCTCAGCGGATGCCCCCACCTCCTCGCGTCCGGCCGAAATACCGGATTTGTCGCCCGGCCGGTCGACGCACGCCAGGGCGGATACATCGTCGGCGCGGCTGCCCGACGACCTCGCGGCGGGATTGATCGTGGGGATGGCCTATCCGGAACGGGTGGCGCGGGTTCGCGAGGCCGGCGGCCGGGCCTATCTCATGGCCGGCGGGACGGCGGCCGAGCTCGGGGCCGGCAGCGGTCTGGCCGGCGTCACCTGGCTGGCGGTGGCGGCCGCCGACCGGGATGCGGGCGCCCGCACCGCGCGGATCCGGAGCGCCGCGCCGCTCGACGAGGAGACGGCCAAGGAGGCCGCGGCCGCGATGGTGGGTGAGGCTACCGAGATCGGCTGGGTCGACGGGGACGTCGTGGCGCGCAAGGTGCTGCGGCTCGGGGCGATCACGCTGGTCGAGCGGCGGATCGACCGGCCCGACCCGGCGCTGGTGCGGGCGGCGCTGCTCGACGGGCTTCGGCGGGAGGGGCTGGGGCTGCTCACGTGGAGCCGGGGTGCGGTCGAGCTTCGGGAACGGCTGGGGTTCGCGCACGCGGCGCTCGGCGAGCCGTGGCCCGACGTCGGCGACGAGGCGCTGATCGAACGGGCCGACGAGTGGCTCGGGGCGGCGCGGCGGCGGGCCGATCTGGCGAAGCTCGACATGGCCGCGGGGCTGCGCCGGCTGTTGCCGTGGTCGGTGGCGGGACGCCTGGACGACGTGGCACCCGAGCGGCTTCCAGTGCCCAGCGGGTCGCGGGTTCGGGTGGACTACTCGGATGCGGCGGCGCCGGTGCTGGCGGTGAAGGTGCAGGAGGCGTTCGGGTGGAAGGACGCGCCGCGGCTGGCCGACGGGCGGGTGCCGGTGCTGCTGCATCTGCTGTCGCCGGCGGGGCGGCCGGTGGCGGTCACGCGGGATCTGGCGTCGTTCTGGCGGCAGGGATATCCGCAGGTGCGAGCCGAGCTGCGGGGGCGATATCCGCGACATCCGTGGCCCGAGGACCCGACAACGGCCGAACCGACCCGGCGCACCAATCCGCGCTCCCGCTGACCCAACCCCGCCAAGGCCGGCTACGGCCCGCCGACTCCAACCTGCGCCCCGCGAGCTCGAACCCGGCCGAGCCGGCCACGGCCCGCCAATTCCCGAACCCGCGCCCCGCCAGCCCGACCCGGCCGAGCCGCCGACCCCCACCTTGGAGGAATTGTGAGCTTCACGGTCGAGATCGAGCATCGGATCAAGGTGGTCCAGGGGCTGGCGTCGCCGGTGCGGGCTCGGCGCGGGCTGCCGCTGATACCGGCCGGTGACGGCGTCTCGGTGCTGGTCACGGTGGGAATCGCGTTCGGTGACGACCAGCTCGACGAGCGAGGGCGGTTCGTGGATACGGATGCGGTCGGGGAAGAGCTGGCCGACGCCTGCGCGGCGCTCGAGGGACGGCCGTGGGCGGAGTTGTTTCCGTTTCGGCCGACGTTCGAGGTGGTGGCCTGGCATCTTCACGGTGAGCTGGCGAGAAGGTTGCCGCAGGTGGCTTTTGTCCAGCTGCGCGACGAGACCTTCGGGACGAACACCCGCTACACGGGCGAGCGACCGGGAACGACGACGATCCCGGGAGGCGCGAGCGCCACTGGGTGAGCGGCCGGGCAGCGGGCGGGAACCCCAGGGGATGAGCGGCGCGAGCGCTACGGGGTGTGCGACAACGCAGCGGCCGGGCAGCGGGCGGGAACGGCAGGGGGCCAGGGCGTGAGCGGCGCGAACGCTACTTGGTGAGCTGCTGGATGGGCTGGGCGCCGGGCTGGGCGGGGACCGTGGGGGGCTTCAGGCGATGCAGCGGACCGGGCTGGCCGAAGAGATAGCCCTGGCCGAGGGGACACCCCAGGTCCAGCAGGCCGGCGGCGCGCGCGGCAGTTTCGATGCCCTCGGCTACGACGGTGATGTTCAGCTCGTCGCAGATGGCCAGGACCGAGCGGCACAGGGCGCCGGCTCGTTCGGGGGCCACGTCGACGTCGGTCAGGGTGGAGTCGAGCTTGACGATGTCGACCGGCAGGGAGTGCAGCTGGGCCAGTGCGTTGAAGCCGCTGCCGAAGTCGTCGAGGGCGATGCGCGGGCCGAGGGCGCGCAAGCGGGTCGCGGCGGCCGCGGCGGCGGGCATGTCCTGGATGCGGTGGGTCTCGGTGATCTCGATGATCAGGCGGGACGGCGGGAGGCTGTGGCGGGACAGGGCCGCGTGCACCGCATCCTCCAGGCCGGGCCGGCCGAGGCGGGCCGCCGAGACGTTCACGTGCACGTCGATCGGGCGGCCGAAGATCAGGGCCAGGCGGGACGCGTCGGCGCAGGCCTGGTCGAGGACGAAGTCGTCGATGGCGGCCACCTGGCCGGTGCGCTCGGCGACCGTCACGAAGATGTCGGGGTGCACCGGGCCGCCGGCCGCGGGCAGGGTCCAGCGGGCCAGGGCCTCGACCGCGACCGTCGCGCCGTCGGTGAGCTGGACGATCGGCTGGTAGTAGACCTCGAAGCCGGCCGCGGCGGGGCGGCCCAGGGCCTGGGCCAGCAGGTGCGGCAGGTCGGCGTTGGGCGCTCCCTCCGCCGTGCCGGCGTAGCGGGCCAGCGCGCCCTTGCCGCGGCGCTTGCTCGAATACATCGCGGCGTCGGCGCGGCGCAGCAGCGCATCGGCGGAGAGCGGCTCGCCGGTCTCGGGCGAGACCAGGCCGATGCTGGCGCCGACCCCGATGCGGTGGCCGTCGATCACGAACGGCTCGCGCAGCGCGGCCAGGATGCGGTGGCCGGTCGGCTCGGCGTCGGCCGGATGGTGGTCGAGCACCACCGCGAACTCGTCGCCGCCCAGGCGGGCGACCAGGTCGTCGGGCGGCACGCAGCCCTGGAGGCGCTCGGCGATGGCGCGCAGCACGCGGTCGCCCATGGCGTGGCCGAAGCTGTCGTTGATCAGTTTGAAGTCGTCGAGGTCGGCGAAGAGCAGGGCCAGCGGCTTGCCCCGGTGGCGGTGGGCGTCGAGCGCCAGCACCAGCCGCTCGCGGAACAGCGCGCGGTTGGCCAGGCCGGTCAGCGGGTCGTGGTACGCCTGATGGTGCAGCCGTTGCTGCCCCTCGGAGACCCGGTCGAGCAGGACGGTGTTGTCCACGATGGTGAACATCTGCCGGGCCACGACCAGGCCGAGGCCGAGCCAGCCGAGGTAGGCCTCGAACGGCGACAGCGGATTGCCGGCCCCGGTGCTGATCGCGATCACGACGCCGGTCGCGGTCACCGGCACGTACGGGAGAAGGAGATGGAGCCAGTCGCGCTCGGCCACGCCCAGGTCGGGGGTTTCCGGAACGCTGGGCCGGCTGACCGCGGTGAGCGCGATGAAACCGCAGCCGATCAGGTAGCCCGCGGACTGGAGCGGGGTGAGCGGCCCGTCGCCGAAGTGGATCAGGCGCAGGGTGTCGCTGACGCCGAAGCCGATCAACGCCACGGCGGCCAGCTGGAACGGATGACGGCCGACGGGCGATCCGGTACGGGTGGCGAGCAGCAGCACCACCATGGTGAGCAGCAGCAGGTCGGCGATCGGGTACGCGGCCGTGACGCCGACCAGCAACGGATCTTCGCCGGCCCATCCGAGCACCCGCTGCGGCACCGCCGACCAGGCGAGCGCGACCAGCGAGCCGGCGATCAGCACGCTGTCGATGAGCAGGGCGATCTGGTCGCGCCGGGCCGAGGTCGGCACCGGGCGCGGCCGGCTGTACGGGATGCTGAGCAGCGCCAGCAGCATGCACAGGGGCAGCACGAAGAAGCCGATGTCGCCGATCGAGCCGGCGACTCGATCGGGATCGGCGATGTCGCGTACGACCCACCAGAGCCGGACCACCGCCCAGCCGGCCAGGCCGACGCCCGCAAGCAGCCGCCATCGTCGCTGGACGCCCGTCCGCCGCGATGCCGCCGCGAGGCACACCCAGGCCGCGGCCGCCCCCGCGACCGCTTGCGCGGCATCGTCGTACAGCCGCCAACCGTGCGCCCCGACCAGTTCGCCGAGCGCCACGGAACCCAGGACGAGCGTCAGCGTGACGAACAGTCGCGCTGTCATCCATTCACCACCCGCGAAATGTGCCGCGGGCCCCCTGATCCGCGACCGGAGTAAGGTACCGCAGGTCGGCGCGGGTGACGACTTTCGAAGGTCGGCTTCAGTCGGCGCTTGTCAGATCGGCGACAATCACCGTCACGTTGTCCGGCCCGCCGCCGCGCAGCGCGAGGTCGACGAGGCGCTCGGCGCACGACTTCGGGTCGGCCGCACCGAGCATCTCCTGCTCGATGGTCTCGTTGCTGACCACGGCGGTGAGCCCGTCGCTGCACAGCAGCCAGCGGTCGGACGGCTCGGGCTCGACGATCACGTACGCCGGGCTGACCGGCTCGCCCTGCAGCACCCGGGTGACGACCGAGCGGCGCGGGTGGCCGGCGGCCTCCTCGGGACGGATCAGACCCTGGTCGACGAGCATCTGCACGTACGTGTCGTCCTTGGTCAGCTGGTTGAGACGCCCGTCGCGCAGCAGATAGGCGCGCGAGTCGCCGACGTGCGCCATCGCGGCCCGGCTGCCGGAGAAGATGACCGCGGTGAGCGTGGTTCCCATGCCCTGCAGCTCGGGATCGGCCACCACCTGCTCGGCGATCCGGCCGTTGGCGATCTCGAGCGCCCGGTGCAACGAGTCCATCTGGTGCTCGTTGTCGATCGGCACGTCGAGGACGCACATCGACTCGATCGCGAGGCGGCTGGCGACATCGCCGGCGGCCATCCCGCCCATCCCGTCGGCAACAACGAGAAGGTGGTCACCGGCGTAGTAACAGTCCTCGTTGTTGCTGCGGACATGTCCTTGGTCGGTGACTGCCGCCCACCGGAGGTGCAAGGTCATGGCGGGTAGCTTCCCAGATCACTGCAACCCTGTCTGCACGTGGGCGGCGGCGCGTCGCCCAAAAAGGCTCTTAACTGGGGTTCAGCGGGCGTCCGAGGCATCGCGGATCAACTGCGGTGTCACGGTGGGTGGGCGCGATCCAGGAGAGCGCGGACTCCTCCACCGGCCAATCCCGTACGCTCACCGCACTGCCCGGCGGCCGGACCGGTTCCGGGCAGAGGGTCTTGGAGCGCACCTGCTCGTTCGGGATGAACTGAACGTCGCCGTCGCCGTGCAGCACGGTCGTCGAGGTGTCGTCGACCGAGATCAGCTGACCGCGGACGACCGTGATCGGTCCGCTTGGCGATCCCACCTCGATGGCGCTGTTCGGCAGCACGGGCGCGCGCAGGAAGATCACGCCGACCGCGAGCGGGGCCAGAATCGCGGCGCCGACCGCCGGCCAGTGCGTGACGAGCCGGGCCGACCAGACCGGCACCGGGCCGGTGAGCAGCGGCCCGAGCAGCGGCGGCACGGCGAGCAGCAGCGCCGTGGTGATCTCGCCGGCGCGCAGGGCGGAGACGATGCCGGGCCACACGAAGATCAGCACGAGCAGGCCGACCAGCACCGGCACGCCGACCGTGATCCACAGCATCAGCCAGCGCTCGGTGCGGAACCGCAGCACGGCGGTGAGCCCGAGGATCGAGACGACCAGCATGCCGAGCGTGGGCAGCAGCCGCAGCTGCCAGGTGAACGCGGCGAGCATCGTGGCCAGCAGCACGACCCAGTCGGGCATGCGCAGCGCGGTGACGGCCAGCAGCGACCGGCCGGCGTCGTCGGGCGCGCTGACCAGCAGGATCCCGCCGAGCATGCGCAGCACCAGGATGATCGCCGGCACGGTCCAGATCAGCGTGATGAACAGCGCGCTGATCATGCCGAGCGGGCTGATGTACTGCACCAGCAGCAGCATCGTCGGCAGGTCCTGCCGGCTGAGGTACCACAGCCGCAGCACGAGCAGCACCAGCGGGAACGCGGGCAGGACGGTGAGCATCCAGTTGAGCTGGGCCCGGCGGCGGCGCGGCGGGATCGGTCCGCCCTTGACGAAGATGTCCGTCACGGGAAGACGTCCTCCCACGGCAGGTCACGCACGTCCGGCTTGGGCACGTCGGGCTGGGCGGCGACGGCGATCGGCGTCTTGCCGTTCTTCGCCACCTCGGCCTGGAAGTGATTCTGGAAGGCCTCCTCCCAGCGGGAGTCCTTGGGGTCCTTGAGCGAGCGGTAGAGGGTGAGGTCGACCAGTTTCTTGAGCGCCTGGTTCTCCCCCACGTTCACACCCCAGGCCTCGGTCGCGTCGTAGCCCAGGTCCCAGTGGTCGAACTCGTCCGGGAAGCGGTCCTCGAAGCCGGCCAGGATCGCGGCGTCGGTGCTGATCGCGTCGACCCGGTGCGCGCGCAGCTCGGTGATGCACTCGCTGATCTTGTTTTTGCTGCGCCAGTCGACCTTGGCCTGGTCGAGCGCGAGCTGGCTGGTCGAGGCGGACAGCGTGCACACCGGCTTGCTCGTGAGGTCCTTGAAGGTCGCGACCGGCGAATGACCCTTGAGCGTCAGCACCGACTGCTCGGTGTAGAGGTAGGGCGCCGAGAACGTCACGCCGGCCATGCTCTCCCGGGTGGTCGTGATGCTGTAGCTGGCGATGACCATCTTGACCGGCACGCGCTCGCCCTTGGTGTTATACGCCTGCATGCGGGCCCGGTCTTCGCTCTCCATGCCGTAGAACTGCACCTCGGAGCGCCGGAAACCAAGATCTTCCGCGATCATGTACGCGATGTCGATGTCGAAACCGCTCCAGACCTTGGTGTCCTTGTCGTAGAACGCGACTCCCGGCTGGTCGTCCTTGACGCCGACGGTCAGCACCGCCCAGCCGTCGACGCCGGCCTCGGCGCGCAGCTGGGCCACCGACGGCGGCCCACCGACGAACACCTTGGTGATCGCCAGGGCCAGTGCCAGCACCAGGGCGAGGCCGAGCGCGGCCAGCCGGAACGCGGCCAGGTTGAACCGCGGCGGCGGGTTGAGGATCGGTTCGGGCTCGGGCGGGGGCAGGCGTCGATCCGCCGCTTCACGCTCGGCGATGTCCTGCACCGCGATGTCCTCCGCGGTGCCCTCCGGCCCCGGCACGCGCCGCCGCACCGGCCACGTGAATCGGCCAGTACCGCGTTCCGTCATGTGCCCCCCAAGCGAACCATGGCCATCCCGCTGACCCCGTTATCCCTCCCCCACCCGTGAATGGGTGGGGGTGGACTCTACGAACCACCTACGACAAAAATCGCGGGCCGTCCACAGAGCCGGAAAGGCCATGGTGCCGCATGAATGCGACGGCTTGGTATCGCCCACCCCGGGTAAGCCGTCCGGAGCCGCTCGGAAGGGGCCGCCCGGAAGGGGCCGCCCGAAAGAGGCCGGCCGGAAGGGGCCGGCCGGAAGGGGCCGGCCGGAAGAGGCCGGCCGGAAGGGGCCGGCCGGAAGAGGCCGCCCGCGAAGGGTCGCCCGCGAAGCTCAGCGGGCGGCGACCACCACGGCGCTCTCCGGGGGCAGCTCGACCCGGTCACGCTGCAGCACGACCCCGGGCTCGGTCGCGATCAGCACCTTCGACGGCGTCGACCGCAGGCTCACCGTCTGGGCGAACGACGCCAGGTTGGCCGCCACGACCGTGCCGCCTCGGCGGATCACCACGAACTGGTCGCCGTGCCAGACGTCGACCTTGTCGAGCCATGGGTCGGAGAGGTCGGTCCGGGCGCGGCGCAGCGCGATCAGCCGCTTGTAGAGGTCGAGGATCTCGGCGTGGCCGGGCTTGCCGGGCTCGGCCCAGTCGAGTTTGGAGCGCTCGAAGGTGGCCGGGTCCTGCGGGTCGGGCACGTCCTCCGAGGCCCACCCGTGCGCGGCGAACTCGCGGCGGCGGCCGGTGCGCACGGCCTCGGCCAGCTCGGGCTCGGGGTGGCTGGTGAAGAACTGCCAGGGGCTGCCGGCCGCCCACTCCTCGCCCATGAACAGCATCGGCGTGAACGGCGCGGTCAGCAGCAGGGTGGCGCCGACCTTGAGCAGCCCGGGCGACAGCTGCGCGGAGAGCCGGTCGCCGACCGCGCGGTTGCCGATCTGGTCGTGGTTCTGCAGGAAGGCGACGAAACGGTGGCCGGGCGTGAACGAGCGGTTCACCGGCCGGCCGTGCCGCCGCTGCCGGAAGCTCGACCAGGTGCCGGCGTGGAAGAACGCGCCCTCGAGCACGGTCTGCAGGCAGTCCAGCGAGCCGAAGTCGCCGTAGTAGCCCTGCCGCTCGCCGGTGAGCAGCGTGTGCAGCGCGTGGTGCACGTCGTCGTCCCACTGCGCGGTCAGCCCGTAACCGCCGGCCTCGCGCGGGGTGATCAGCTTGGGGTCGTTGAGGTCGGACTCGGCGATCAGCGAGAGCGGCCGGCCGACGTGCGCCGACAGCGACTCGACCTCGACCGCCAGCTGCTCGAGCAGGGTGATCGCGGAGTGGTCGACGAGCGCGTGCACGGCGTCCAGCCGCAGGCCGTCGACGTGGTAGTCGCGCAGCCACATCAGCACGTTGTCGGCGATGTAGCGGCGGACCTCGTCGGAGAACGGCCCGTCCAGGTTGATCGAGTCGCCCCACGGGTTGGAGCCGTGCTTGCTCAAATACGGGGCGAACATCGGGGCGTACGCGCCACTGGGCCCGAAGTGGTTGTAGACCACGTCGAGCACCACGCCCAGCCCGCGCGCGTGGGCGGCGTCGACGAAGCGCTTCAGGCCGTCGGGACCGCCGTACGGCTCGTGCGGCGCGTACCAGCAGACGCCGTCGTAGCCCCAGTTGTACTCGCCGTTGAAGGCGTTCACCGGCAGCAGCTCGACCAGGTCGACGCCGAGCGAGACGAGGTGGTCGAGCTTCTCGATCGCCGCGTCGAAGGTGCCGGCCGGCGTGAACGTGCCGATGTGCAGCTCGTAGAGGATCGAGCCGGGCAGCTGCCGGCCGGTCCACGCCTGGTCGGTCCACGCGAACGCGGCGTGGTCGTAGACCCGGCTCGGACCGTGCACGCCGCCGGGCTGCCAGGGCGAACGCGGGTCGGGCAGGGGCGAGGGAGCGTCGGGAAGCACGTAGGCATAGTCGGTGCCGGGAGCGGCATCGAACGAGAGCCGCCACCACCCGTCGTCGCCGCGCTCCATCGCGCGCTCCTCACCCGCAACGAGAAGCTTGACCGTCTTCTCGGGGACCCAGACTTCGAAGTTCATTCTTTCACCAGGAGAGCGACGGGATAAGTACGCAGAATTTCGGCCAGTGCCAAGCGGTTCCCGCCGTAGCTCGTCCCGGTGAACACTTCCGTCCAGCTGTGGCCGTCGAGTGACAGGGTGGTGTCGCCCCAGCCGCCGTGGCGTGACAATCCGACCGGCAGCCGGGTGGCGATCGTCACGACGCCGCCCCGGTCGAAGGCCAGGGCGTGCTCGCCGACCCGGCCCTGGGCGAACACCGGGCGGTAACCGGCGAACAGCTCGGGCCGCTGCCGGCGCAGGCGCAGGGTGCGGGCGGTCACGAGCAGCTTGGCCGCGCCGGACTCGTCGATCGGCGGCAGCCAGCCGTCGTCGATGCGGGCCAGCAGCTCGCGCCGGGCCTCGAAGTCGACCGGGCGGCGGTTGTCCGGGTCGACCAGCGAGTGGTCCCACAGCTCGGTGCCCTGATAGACGTCGGGCACGCCGGGCATGGTCAGCTGCACGACCTTCTGGCCGAGCGCGTTCGACCAGCCGGGCACGGTGATCGACTCGGCGAACCCGGCCACCTCGCCGTGCAGCGCCGGGTCGTCGAAGACCCGGTCGACCATCTCGCGCAGGAGCAACTCGAAGCGCTCGTCGGGGTGCTGCCAGGTGGTCGAGGTCGCGGCCTCGCGCGCGGCCTTCAACGCGTACGCCTGAAGCCTCTCCCGCGAGATCGGCCAGGCGCCCACCGCGGCCTGCCAGATGAGATGGGCCAGCGCCGGGTCGGGGAGCGGAGCGACGCGGACCCACCGGCGCACCACCTCGGTCCAGTCCCCCGGCACCTCGGAGAGCACCGCCAGCCGCGCCCGCACGTCCTCGCTGCGCTTGGTGTCGTGCGTGGACAGCGTCGTCATGGCCCGCGGCCAGCTGCGCCGGCGCTCCTCGTTGAGCTCGTGGAACTCGTCGGCGGTGACGCCGAACTTGGCCGGGTCGTTGCCGACCTCGTTGCGCGCGGTGAAGCGGGTCCAGCGGTAGAACGCGGTGTCCTCGACGCCCTTGGCCATGACCGCGCCGGTGTACTGCTCGAAGCGCAACGCGAGCTCGTCGGCGGGGTCGCGCAGCCGGGCGGTGAGCTGGTCGAGCACCGGGATCAGCTGCGGGCGGCGGCGCCCGGCCTCGGCCCGGGCCTTGGCCAGATGCCGGCCCCCGAGCGGCAGGTAGGAGCGGTAGACCGGGAAGCACGCGGCCAGCTCGGCCAGGGCCTTGGGAGCGGCCTCGATCTCCGGCACGAGACGGGACATCCGGGCGAGCTCGGCCGCCAGCTGCGTGGTGGCGATCGCCAGCTTGGCCTCGTGCACCTGGTCCTGCCAGGAGGTCTCGCCGCCGGTCAGGTGATGCTGGAGGGTGTCGAAGAACGCCTCGGTGGACGGGTCGACGAAGACGCCGCACACCTCGGCGAGCGCGTCGTAGCCGGTGGTGCCGTCGACCGGCCAGGCCGGCAGCTCCTCGCCCGGCTCGAGGATCTTCTCGACCACGAGCCAGGCGCCGGGGGCGGCCTCGTGCAGGCGGGTGAGGTACTCGCCGGGGTCGCGGAGGCCGTCCGGGTGGTCGACCCGGATGCCGTCGACCATGCCCTCGGCGTACCAGCGCAGGATCTCGGCGTGGGTGGCCTCGAAGACGGCCGGGTCCTCGACCCGCAGGCCGGCCAGGTCGACGATCGAGAAGAACCGGCGGTAGTTGAGCTCGCGGTCGCCGCGGGTCCAGTTGACCAGCTCGTAGTGCTGCCGGTCGTGGATCTCGCGCGGGGAGCCGCCGCCCGTTCCCTCGGCGATCGGGAAGCGCTTGTCGTAGTAGCGCAGCTCGTCGCCTTCGACGGTCAATTTGTCCAGCTCGTCCGGCGCATCGGCCAGAATCGGAAGCAACACCCGGCCGCGCGACCAGTCGATGTCGTAAAAGTCGGAGAATTCTGACTTCTGCCCGGACCGCAGAACGTCCCACCAGGTCGGATTGACGGCGGGAACGGCGACCCCGGCGTGGTTGGGGACGATGTCGACGACCAGCTTGAGGCCGGCGGCGGACAGCACATCGAACAGATTGCGCAATGCGGATGGGCCGCCGAGAGCCGGGTTCACCGAGCGGTGGTCGACCACGTCATAGCCGTGCTCGGAGCCGGGAGTCGCGGTGAGCAGCGGCGCCGTGTAGAGGTGGCTGACACCCAGATCGGCCAGGTAGTCGGCGAGCGAGGCGGCGGCGGACAGCGGGAAGTCGGGGCGGACCTGGACTCGATAGGTTCCGGAAGGGGGCATTCAGACCGTCCTGTCGAGAACGATGAGGGACCGGTCCGGCACCCAGATCTTGCTGCCGGCCTCCACGACCGACGGGCGATCGGGCGACGGCTCGGCCGTCTCGATGACCTTCTCCCACTTCTCCCCGTATTCGGGCGGAGGAGTGGCGAACTCGATGGGCGCGTCGTGCGCGTTGAAGAACAGCAGGAACGACGAGTCCACGTGCCGCTGTCCGTACTGCCCGCGCTCGCGGATGCCCTCGCCGTTGACGAAGAGCGCGACCGCCCGGCCGAAGTCGTTGCCCCAGTCGTCGCCGGCCATCTGCCGCCCGTCCGGGGTGAACCACTCGAGGTCGGGCAGCGGGTCGCCGCCGCCGCGCGCGGTCACCGGCAGACCGGTGAAGAACCGGCGGCGCTGGAACACCTGGTGCCGGTGGCGGAAGGCGGTGAGCTTGCGGGTGAACTCGAGCAGGGACTCGTCGGCGCTCTCCCAGTCGATCCAGGAGATCTCGTCGTCCTGGCAGTACGCGTTGTTGTTGCCCTGCTGGGTGCGACCGAGCTCGTCGCCGTGCGAGATCATCGGGACGCCCTGCGAGAGCATCAGCGTGGCCAGGAAGTTGCGCCGCTGCTTGGCCCGGAGCCCGAGCACGCCGGCGTCCGTCGTCGGGCCCTCGATCCCGCAGTTCCACGACCGGTTGTGCGATTCGCCGTCCCGGTTCTCCTCGCCGTTCGCCTCGTTGTGCTTGTCGTTGTACGCGACGAGGTCGTTGAGCGTGAACCCGTCGTGCGCGGTGACGAAGTTGATCGAGTGGAAGGGCTTGCGGCCGTCGTCCTGGTAAAGGTCGGCCGAGCCGGTGATCCGCGACGCGAACTCGGCCAGCGTCGCCGGCTCGCCACGCCAGAAATCCCGTACGGTGTCCCGGTATTTGCCGTTCCACTCGGTCCAGTTCGGCGGGAAGTTGCCGACCTGGTAACCGCCCGGACCGACGTCCCACGGCTCGGCGATCAGCTTCACCTGGCCGACCACCGGGTCCTGCTGCACCACCTCGAAGAAGGTGGAGAGCCGGTCGACGTCGTAGAACTCGCGGGCCAGCGTCGAGGCCAGGTCGAAGCGGAAGCCGTCGACGTGCATCTCGGTCACCCAGTAGCGCAGCGAGTCCATGATCAGCTGGAGGCTCTGCGGACTGCGCACGTTGAGGCTGTTACCCGTGCCGGTGTAGTCCATGTAGAACTGCGGCTGATCGTCGACGAGCCGGTAGTACGTGCGGTTGTCGATGCCCTTGAGCGACAGCGTCGGTCCCAGGTGATTGCCCTCGGCGGTGTGGTTGTAGACGACGTCGAGGATCACCTCCATGCCCGCCTTGTGCAGGGCCTTGACCATGCCGCGGAACTCCTGGGTCTGCTGGCCCAGCGTGCCGGTCGACGAATAGCCCTGGTACGGCGCGAAGAAGCCGAGCGTGTTGTAGCCCCAGTAGTTGCGCAGCCCGAGGTCGTGCAGCCGGTTGTCGTGCACGAACTGGTGCACCGGCATGAGCTCGACCGCGGTCACGCCGAGGCTCTTGAGGTGCTCGATGATCGCCGGGTGGCCGATCGCCGAGTAGCTGCCGCGCATGTCCTTGGGCACTTCCGGGTGCCGCTCGGTGAGGCCCTTGACGTGCGTCTCGTAGATCACCGAGTGGTGGTACGGGATGTCCGGGCGACGGTCGTTCCCCCAATCGAAGTACGGGTTCACGACCACGCCCTTGGCCATGTAGGGCGCCGAGTCGAGATCCGACATCTGGTCGGGGCTCGCGAAGTCGTACGCGTACAGCGACGGGTGCCACTGGATGTCGGCGTCGACCGCCCGCGCGTACGGGTCGAGCAGCAGCTTGTGCGGGTTGTAGCGCAGCCCGCGGGACGGCTCGTACGGGCCGTAGACGCGATAGCCGTACCGCTGGCCCGGCTCGACGCCCGGCAGGTAGGCGTGCCAGACGAATGCGTCCTGTTCGTGCAGCTGGACCTTGCGCTCGTTCCCGGACGGGTCGAACAGGCAGAGCTCGACCGCCTCGGCTCCCTCGGAGAAGATCGCGAAGTTCGTGCCCGTGCCGTCGTACGTGGCACCCAGCGGGTACCGGTGACCAGGCCAAACCTGCATGTCGAGCTCCCACCCCTCGTCGGCGCACGGAGTTTGCCCGCCCTCGGTCCGGCGTAATCCTGTGCGGCCCGCGTCAGCGGTCATTCTCACTGATGCGACCGACCACGTTCGCGCGACGGTCCGGATACCCACCGATCCGCGACACGGAAGTGGTGCCGTTCGTCCCGCACGTACCATTCTCCATCGCCGCATGTTGGGGTAATCGTCCGTTTTTGTCCGGTTAGCCGAGCCGCCACCGCCCGGTCGGACGGAAGTCCCGGCCGGACCCGCTTTCTTCGGCCTCGTTTCGCGACGGCGGCCACCCGCTGAAAGTACGTTAACTGGCGATTTGACCGGTTTTAGCGGAGGAGAAACTATGTTTCAGGCATTGGCCGCCGGTGCGGTGTTCCTGTCGTCCCTGGTGTCGCCGAGCGCGCCCGCGCACGTGCCCCCGCCGAAGGACAAGATGGTCATCGACGTGGTGATGGCGAACGGCTCGGGCTGCCCGAAGGACACCGCCTACGTGCTGCCCTCGCCCGACAACACCGCGTTCACGGTGACCTACAACAGCTACATCGCGCAGGTCGGCGCCGGCGCCAAGTCGGACGAGTTCCGCCGCAACTGCCAGCTCGCGCTGAACGTGCTGGTGCCGCACGGCTACACGTTCGCGATCGCGCGGGCCGACTACCGCGGGTACGCCCGCCTCCAGAACGGCGCGTGGGGTTACGAGCAGAACAACTACTACTTCCAGGGCGACTCGCACACCGCCCGGTCGCGGCACGACTTCAAGGGCTACTACGACAACGACTGGCAGGTCAGCGACGTGGTCGGGCTGGAGTCGATGGTGTGGCGCAAGTGCTCGGCCGTGCGCTACCTCAACATCAACACCGAGCTGCGGGTCGGCAGCGGCACCTCCGACCCGAAGCTCAACAGCCAGCTGACCATGGACTCGACCGACACCAGCATCTCGACCGTCTACCACGTGGCCTGGAAGAAGTGCTGATCTGAGGCTCCCGATCTACTCGGCCTCGCTATGCGGTGGAGGCCGACGTCCGCTTGGCCGAGTAGATCGAGAGATTGGCGTACGCCGCCGACAGCATCGGGACGGGAACGTCGTGCTTCGCCCCCTCGGCCACGAAGTCGCCGAGGATCGCGTCCGCCTCGACCGGCAGTCCCTGCATCATGTCGCGGTACATCGAGGACGTCATCGGCTCCTTGGTGGCCAGAGTGGACTGCACCACCGAGATCGCGCCCGGGCGGGGCGGATGCCCGGCCGCCGTCGCGATCGCCATCGCCTCGGCCGCGATCCGGGCGCCGAAGTCGAGACCGCCCGGCGCCGCGTTGATCTCACCGACGCTCGCCCGCATCAGCGTGGTCGCGGCCGCCATGCTGGCCAGGAAGATCCATTTTTCCCACATGTCCTGCGTGATCGTGTGCGACGGGTTCGAGTCGAACTCCTCGCCGGAGAGCGAGTAGGTCACCTCGGCGAACCGGTCGTCGTCGCCGCCGTCGAGCGGGCCGTAGCCGATCCGGTGCAGGCCACTCATCTGCACCACGTCGCCGTCGGCGTCGAGCGTCGCCAGGATGATGCAGACGCCGCCCCAGGCCCGCTCCGGCCCGAAGGCGCCGACCAGCTCGTCGACGTGCCGCATTCCGTTCAAGAGCGGCACGATGACCGTACGCGGCCCGATCGCCGGCGCCATGTCGATCAGCGCCTGCTCGAGGGTGTAGCTCTTCACCGCCAGCACGACGAGGTCGTACGTCCCGTCGACCGAGTCCGCGGTGATCAGCCGCGGCTGCACCACCGTCTCGCCGGCCGGGCTCTTGATGCGCAGCCCGCGCCGCTCGAGCACGGCCCGCCGCCCGGGCCGCACGAGGAAGGTCACGTCCTTGCCGGTCTGCGCGAGGCGCCCACCGAAGTACCCGCCGGTGGCCCCCGCCCCTACGAAAAGAGTTCGCACTCCCCCATCTAACCCAACATCTCGTCCGCGAAGCACCAGCGCCACTTCTCACCGGGCTCGTAGGAACGCATCACCGGATGACCGGTCTCCTCGTGGTGCGCGGACATGTGGCGTCGCGGCGACGAGTCGCAGCAGGCCACCAGCCCGCAATCGAGGCACACCCGCAGGTGCACCCATCCGTGGGTGAATCCGGCGGCCACGCACTGCGGGCACCCGTCCTCATATGCCGACTGCGGCGCCGGGTCGCCGGCCTCCGCCAGGTGCTGGCAGGTCAATCGTCACTCCGTTGCAGCTGGGACTCTTCCAGGTCGAGCTCGCGCTGGGCGCGGGTGAGCACCTCTTCGGGGATCCGCCCCTCGTTCCGGGCGATCTTGAAGACGTGCCGCTCCGCGAGAATCATCTCGCGCCGCAGCCGACCGTACGCCGCCGAGGGGGTCTCCTGCTGCTGATTGCCGAGCCGTTCCCAGGCGTTGTTGGCCCGGCTGTCGATCAGCGTGCGGAGCCGCTCGACCACCTCGGTCGGAGCGCCGTCGGCGTTCTCCTCGAGCGCCTGCAACGCCGCCCGGCCGGCCTGGTGCTGCACGCCGGCCTCGGCCAGCGCGTCCGCCGACGTCGTGTCCTGCCGCACGCCGAGCCGGACCGCCAGCCAGGGCAGGGTCGTGCCCTGGGACAGCAGAGTGAAGACGATCACCGCGAAGGCCACGAAGATGAACAGATCACGGTTGTACGGCGGGACGCCGTGATCGGGCAGCGTCTGCGCGGCGGCCAGCGTCACCACGCCCCGCATCCCGGCCCACGCGATCACGGTCGGCACGGCGATCGGGGGGCGCTCCTCGCGCTCCCGGATGCGGGGAATCAGCCGTACGAGATAGGTCGCCGGATACATCCACAGGAAGCGCACCCCCACGATCGTCCCGATGACCGCGGCGGTGACCGCGACCGTCGTGCCCACGCTGGTCGTGATGCCGCCGCCGATCTCCCGCAACTGCAGGCCGACCAGCAGGAACACGATGCCCTCGAGCAGGAACGTGATGAGCCGCCACACCGCGTCCATCTGCAGTCGTGAGGTCGGCGACAGCAGGTACGGGATGCGGTGGCCGAGGTAGAGCCCGGCGATCACCACCGCCACGACGCTCGAGCTCTTCAGCTCCTCCGCGACGATCACCACCACGAACGGGGTGAGCAACGACACGGCGTCGTCCAGCAGCGGGTCCTCGATCTTGCGGTGCAGCTTGGCGGCGGCGATCGCGGCGACCATGCCGATCAGCACGCCGCCGCCGGCCTTGAGCGCGACCTGGCCGAGGATCGGCCAGAAGCCGACCGCGATGCCGGACATGGCGCTCACCGAGATGCGCACCACGACCAGGGCCGTCGCGTCGTTGAGCAGGCTCTCGCCCTCGAGGATCGTCACCACCCGGCGCGGCAGCCCGACCCGGCGGGCGATCGCGGTGGCCGACACCGCGTCGGGCGGGGCCACGATCGCGCCGAGCGCCACGCAGGCGGCGTAGGGCACGCTCGGCAGGATCAGGTGCACGACCGTGCCCACGGCGAACGCGGTGACCAGCACGAGACCGATCGCCAGCAGCAGGATCGGGCGCAGCCAGCGGCGGAAGGCGGGGATCGAGGTCTGCAGCGCGGCCACGTAGAGCAGTGGCGGCAGGATGCCGATCAGCACCAGATCGGGGTCGAGGTGCGCCTCCGGGAAGCCCGGCACGAACGACAGCCCCAGGCCCGCGACCAGCAGCACCAGCGGGGCCACGAACCCGAGCCGGCGGGCCAGGGCGGCTCCCAGCACCGAGATCGCGACCAGGACCACCACGTCGACGATGCTGCTCATGCTGAAAGCTTACTGAAGATCGAAATTGAGCCTTTCTACTCACGCGCCGGGTGGGGAC
This sequence comes from Actinoplanes sp. NPDC051537, assembly GCF_055586105.1. Lineage (NCBI taxonomy): Bacteria > Bacillati > Actinomycetota > Actinomycetes > Micromonosporales > Micromonosporaceae > Actinoplanes > Actinoplanes sp. NPDC051537. The sequence continues at coordinate 246,352 of NZ_JBVJIU010000005.1, read as the reverse complement.
GGTAGGAGAGGCTGTCGGGCATGAATGTGGGGATCACCGGGATCGCGTACGCCCTGCCGGCTCGCGAGCTGGCGACCGCCGAGCTGCAGCGCAGCGTGGCCGTCGCGAGCGGCCTGACGCTGCCGCCGCGGATGTTCGAGCAGGCCACCGGCATCCGCCGGCGCCGGATGGCGGCCGACGGCGAGTACGCGTCCGACCTGGCGATCGACGCCGCCACCAAGGTGCTGGCCGACACCGGGACCGATCCGCTGGACATCGACCTGCTGCTGTTCGCGAGCGCCACCCGCGACATGGCCGAGCCCGCCACCGCCCACGTGGTGCAGGCGGCGCTCGGCGGCCGGGCCCATGCGATGGACGTCACCAACGCCTGCAACAGCTTCCTCAACGGGATCGACCTGGCCCGGTCGATGATCCTGGCCGGCCGCGCGCGCCGGGCGCTGGTGGTGACCGGCGAGACGCCGACCCGGGCGATGCGGCCGCGGCTCTCCTCCCTCGCGCAGGCGCGGTCGGCGTTCGCCGGCTACACCTTCGGCGACGCCGGGGCGGCCGTGCTGGTCGAGCCGGTGGCGACGGGCGGGATCGTGGACGTGGACGCCGAGACGCACTCCGAGCACTGGGACGCGGGCGGCATCTTCGGCGGCGGCTCCCGGCATCCGCGCGGCGACGAGCACACCTACTTCACCGGCGACGGGCACCGGCTGCGGCGGATCTTCGAGAGGATCGGGGCCGGGCTGATCGAGCGGGTCGCGCGGCGCACCGGGTACGGCTGGGACGACTACGCCAAGGTGCTGGTGCACCAGGTGACGCTGCCGTACCTCGACCGGTTCGTCCGGGTCACCGGCGTGCCCCGGGAGAAGCTCGAGGTGACCGTCGGCGAGCTGGGCAACATGGCCTCGGCGACGCTCGGCGTGCAGCTGGCCCGGGTGCGGCCGGCGCTGGAGTCCGGCGACCGGGTGCTGCTGGTCGGCCTCGGCGGCGGCGTGAGCCTGATGACCATGGTCTGGGAGGTCTCGTGACGGCGCTGTGGGTGATCGTCCCGGCGTACAACGAGGAGGCCCGGATCGGCGACACCCTGGCCGCGCTGCGTGCCCAGACCGACCGCGATTTCACGTTGCTGGTCGTCGACAACGGCTCCACCGACCGTACGGTCGACATCGCTCGCTCTTTTGATGCTGTTGTTCTGTCCGAGCCCTCGAAGGGTGTGGGCTGCGCGGTCGACACCGGCTTCCGGCATGCGATCGCTCAGGGCGCCACGTTGCTGGCGCGCACCGATGCCGACTGCCTGCCCGCCCCCGGCTGGGTGGCGGCGGCCCGGCGCGGTTTTTCGTCCGGCGCGTTCGTGGCCGGCCGGATCGTGGCCCGGCGCGACGAGCACGGCCCGGCCGGGCGGGCGTTCTTCCGCGTGCTGGTCGGGCTGGCGTCGTTCTTCGGCCGGTTGCGCCCGGCCCATCGCGGCGCCGGGTTCCGGGCGCCCTACCGGATGCACGCGGGCAACAACATGGCGATCACGGCGGAGCTCTACCTGGCCTGCGGCGGCATGCCGCGGCGACCGTCGCCCACCGACCGGACGTTCCTCAATCGCGTACGCCGGACCACGCCCGCGATCGTGCACAGCCGCGCGATGGTGGTCGCCAACTCGACCCGGCGGCTGCGTGCCTACGGCCTGGCCGGGACGGCGAAGTGGTACCTCGACCGCGGCAGCGGCACGCTCACGGCGGATCCGCGCTGATGCTCGACGAACTGATCGCGTCGCTCACCGGTCCCCAGCCGGCACTCATCGGGCAGGTCACGCGCGGTGAGCTCGGCCGCCTCACGTTCGGCTACGCGAGGGCGCTGCATCGGCGCGGGCTGGTCGCCGGGGAGACCATCGGATTGGCCGTACGCCCGGGGCCTCGCTCCCTGGCGACGATGCTGGCCGCGTACCACCTCGGTCTCCGGATCGCCGTGCTGGACCCGACCGCCGGCCCCGACGTTCTCTCGGCCCGTCTCGCCCTCGCCCCGCCCCGCCTGATCCTGGCCGACGCCGCCGCGCAGGCGGTGTCCGGATGGCTCGCGCCCCTCGCCCGCCGCGCCCACCTCGCCCTGCCCGCGCTCGGCTCGCTGGCGCCGGTCGTCACCGTGGGTCGCCGCCTGCCCTTCTCCCCGCCGTCGCTGCGCCCTCTCGACGGCCCGCCCCCGCCCGCTTTCGACGGCGACGGCGACGGCGACGCGGTGATCGTCTTCACCTCCGGCACGACCAGCCGGCCGCGGGCGGTCGTGCACACGCGGCGCTCGCTGTCGGCCGGGATGTCCGCGGTGCACGCTCTGGTCCGGCCTCAGCCGGGTTTGCCGGTCATCGGCGGGACCTTCTTCGTCCTGTTACCGTCGCTGGCCGCGGGCGCGCCGGTCGCGCTGCCTTCTCGCGCCCTGGCCGGGCAAATACGGAAATTTACGCCTCAAGCCACGTATTTGACGCCACCGCAGTTGCGGGCCGCGCTGGCTTCGGAGGTCCGGTTCACCGGCCGCGTCTACAGCGGCTCGGCACCGGTGAGCGCGGCCCTGCTCGGCGCGGTGCGCGCGGCCGGGGCGCGGGAGGCGTGGGGCGTGTACGCCCTGACCGAGATCTTCCCGGCGGCCGCGGTCGAGTCGTCGGAGAAGGCCGGCTTTCCCGGCGAGGGCGACCTGGTCGGCTCGCTGCTGCCCGGGGTGTCGGCGGCGACCGACGCGGACGGGCAGTTGCTGCTGAGCGGCCCGGCGGCGGCCGACCGCTATCTGGGCGAGCCGCCGTTCACCCGGGTGGCGACCGGCGACCTGGGCCGGGTCGTCGCCGGCCGTGTGATCCTCGGCGGCCGGATGAAGGACATGATTCTGCGCCGGGCCGAGAACATCTATCCGGGCCTGTACGAGCCTTCCCTGCACGTGCCCGGCGTCGAGCTGGCGCTGCTCGTCGGGGTGCCGGCCGGGGACGGGGACGAGCGCGTGGTCGCGGTCGTGCAGCCGGCCGCGGGCGCCGACCCGGCCGCGGTGCGCTCGGCGCTGACGGGTCCGCTGGACCGGATGGGCGCGGCGCGACCGGACGCGGTGGTCTTCGCCCGGATCCCGCTGGCGGGCCGTTCCCGGAAACCGGACCGCGCCGCGACCGCTCGCCTGGCGGCGTCCGCATGACGGCCCGGTCCTTGGATCGGCGCGTTTACCTGCGCAGTCACCCGGTGCTGTTCGCCCTGCTGGCGGCGTTGCGGGCGCGACCGGCCCAGCGCCTCGGCGGCACCCTGATCGTCAACGACCGCGAGGCGGTGCTGTCGGCGCTCACCCGGATCCCGCTGGACCGAACCGCCGAGGGAACGACGGGCGGCGCGGTCGACCGGCTGGCCGGGGCGGGCGGGCTCTTCGACCAGCAGGGTGAGGCGCACAAGCGGGCGCGCCGCGACCTCGCGGACCGGCTCGGTGCGGCGGGGGTCGAGCGGTTGCGGCCGGTGTGGACCGGCCTGCTGGAGGAACGGCTGGCGCCGCTCGCGGGTGGAGGTTCGGTGGATCTGGTGCCGCTCGCGGTGGAGATGGCGGGGGCCACGGCGGCGGCGCTGCTCGACCTGCGGGTGGATCCGATGGAGTTGGCGGGCGCGGCCCGGGAGGCGGGGGTTACGGCGGCGCGGGCTCATCTGCCCGGGTTGCGGCGGCGGGCGGCGGCGGGGCGGGCGGAAGCGGCGGCGGAGAGGCTGGTCGCCCTGGTTGGCGGAGGGCTGTGGACGGCCGCCCCGGAAATGTCGTACCCCTCGCCTAGTCTCGCCCCACCCAGTAACGGGGTGGGGAACAGTAACGACGACCGACGGGCGAACGCCGGCCTCGCCGCCACGCTGGCCGTCGCGGCGGTCAACACGACGATCGCTGCCCTGCCGCGCGCGGCGGCCTGGATGTGCGGGGACCGGCTCTGGGCGTACGCGCAGGACCCCCTGCTGGTCGACGAGCTGTTCCGGGTCACCTCGCCGACGCCGCTGATGCCTCGCGTGGCCGCCGCCGATGGTCAGCTTGCCGGCGGGTGCCCGGTGCGCGCGGGCGACCGGATGCTGCTGGTCACGCGGCACGCCGTCGACGCGCATCGGCGGGATCCCGACCCGGTTCGGCCGGCGCCGGCCCGGACCGCTCAGCTCGTCTTCGGCGCCGGGCCGCACGCCTGTCCGGGGGCTCGGCTGGCCCGGCGGCAGCTCGGCGACCTGCTCGCGGCCCTCGCCCCGCATCGTCCGGTCGTGGTGCGGGCCAGGCCGGACCGCGACTCGGCACTGCCGGGCTGGCGCACGCTGATCGTCCGGGCCGGCGCATGAGACGCGACTCGGCGCCGCCGGGCCGGCGCACGCTGACCGCTCCGGGCCGGCGCATGAGACGCGACTCGGCACTGCCGGGCCGGCGCACGCTGACCGCCCCGGGCCGGCGCATGAGACGCGACTCGGCACTGCCGGGTCGGCGCACGCTGATCGACCGGGGCGGCGCATGAGAATCGCGATCACGGGGGGCGGCGGCTTCTGCGGCGGGGCGGTCGCCCGGCTGGCCGCCGCGAACGACTACGAGGTCGTCTGCCTGGGCCGTCGCCCCGGTCCGGTCGGGCAGCACCTCGAATGGGACGCCACAAAAACCGAAATTCCCGATTTGTCGGGAATGGACGCGGTGGTGCACCTCGCCGCGGCGGTCGGTGACCCGCGGCCGGGGGCGAAAACCGAAGCGGCCTTCCGCGGCGTCAACGTGGACGGCGCCCAGCGGCTCCTCGAGGCGGCGGCGGGCAAGCCGATCGTCTGGGTCAGCAGCGCCAGCGTCTATCGGCCGGGCCCGTATCCGGCGGCAGTAAGAGAGGATCACCCGGCCGACCGGCAACGGACCGCTTACGGCCGTACGAAATCCGCCGGTGAGCGTATCGCCCTCGCCGCCGGCGCCGTCGTGCTCCGGCCCCGCGCGGTCTACGGCGACGGCGACCCGCACCTCGTGCCGCGCCTGCGGCGAATCGTCCGCGGCGGCCGCGCCTGGCTCCCGGGGCCGGACGTGCCGCTGAGCCTGACCGCCGTGGGGAACCTCGCCGACGCCTGCCTGGCCGCGCTGAGCCGGACGTGGCCGCCGGGCGCCTACAACATCGCCGACGACCGGGTCTACCGGCGGGACGCGACCATCGAGACCGTGCTCGGCGTCCCGGTGCGGCACGTGCCGGTCGGGCTCGCCCGGGCGATCGCGCGGCTGCCGGGCGGCACGCTCACCCGGTACGGCGTCGACCAGGTCACCGACGGGATGGTGCTGGACATCGCCAAGGCCAGGAGCGCCGGCTGGCGACCGGTCACGTCGTCTGGACCACGCCCGATCGGGCCACCGTCGAGGCCTGCGTCCCGTCCCGGCCGAGGACCGTGGTGACGGCGTCGACCGAGAAGACGTAGTGGGTCAGCGGGTCGAGGCCGGTCACGGTCGCCGTCAGGTAACCGCAGGTGGAGCCCGGAGTAAGGACCGTCCAGCCGACGTCGCGTTGCGCGCCCACGAGCACGTCCTGGGAGATCGCGGTGATCCGGTACTCGACCAGGTAGAGCCCGCCGGGGTTGTAGAACGTCACCGCGGCGCTGGTCGGGCCGGGAACCACCGAGGCGGCGTTGATGCCGTGCGCGGCGTCCGGCACGCAGGACGACCCGGTCGGGGCCGGGGTGGGGGTCGTGCCGCCCGACGGCAGCGGCAGGAAGCCGGTGGGGAACGTGCTCGGCGTCACGGTCACGCCGCTCGGGGACGGCGACGGCGTCGCGCTGCCCTGGGACGTGACCACCCACGGCGAGCCGCTCGGGGTCGGGATCGCGGTCGCTACCGCGGCCGCCTTGCCGCAACCACCCAGCGCCAGCGGCGCGAGGATCAACATGCCCAGCCAACGACGGCGCACCGGCCCGCCTCCCCGTATCGATCCGGCGTTTCTCGGGGATCAGATCGGCCGGAGCAAACGGGGCCTTAGGCGGTGCGGAACCAGATGCGGGAGCGCACGGCGAGGTCGCGGGTCGCCGCCGAGTGCACCCAGGCACGGCGCGCCGCGCGTACGCCCGCCATGTGCCGCAACCGGACGGCCAGCTTGAGCATCACGCCGGTGAGAGGCCGCGCCGCGGTCTCGGTGAAGAGCCGGCTCGCCCGATCGCGCCCGGCCGCGACGCCGAGCGCCACCCGTGCGGGCTCGACCGCCTTGTGCACGCGCTGCAGGACCAGCAGCTCGGTCGCGCGCTCGGGAGCCACCGGGTCGTGGCCGTACGCGGCGGCGACGTGCAGCACCATCCGGGACTGCGTCCAGGCCAGGACGCCGACGTCGAGGACCGTTCCGGGCAGGTCGGGCGCGCCCGACAAGGAACCGGAGATGCGGGCGAGCGTGGTGAACCGCTTGACGGCGAGCTCGGCGAGGCTGTCACAGGTGATGCCGGGGTTCTGCGTGCGACAGCGCTCGACCCACTGGGCGGCCTCGGGCCCGAGCCGGCGCACGGCCTCCAGGGCGAGGTGCTCGGGGGCGTACTGCGGGTCGGACTTCATGCGCGACCACAATGGGCCGGGCGGGGCGAGTGTTTCGGTGACGGGGATGGCGGTTTCGTTCACCAGATCACTCCTGGGGGGATGTGAAGGATCCTCGCTCATTGTGGCGTGCACATGCACGTGCACGCGAGGGGTGAAGATCGGTTGTGTCCAGGCTGAGACCTAGATCGCTTCTGGCAAGATCGTGAACCGGAATGAACCGCGGGCCGCCGTTGTTTCCAGGAGTTACCCGTTTTTCTGCACAGGAGGTCCTCGACGTGCTCGATCCACACGAGCTCTACGAGCTGGTCGACGACCTGCCGGCCCTGGACGAGCCCGTTCTCGTCCAGGCCCTCACCGGGTTCGTCGACGCGGGCAGCGCGATCCAGCTGTTCCGCGAAAATCTGCTGGACAGCCTGGAGGGCCGCGTCGTCGCGACCTTCGACCTCGACCAGCTTCTCGACTACCGCTCCCGCCGGCCCCCGATGATCTTCGTGGAGGACCACTGGGAGAGCTACGAGCAGCCCAGCCTGGCCCTGCACCTGCTGCGCGACCAGCTCGGCACCCAGTTCTACATGCTCGCCGGCCCCGAGCCCGACCTGCAGTGGGAGCGGTTCATCGCGGCTGTCACCGGCCTGATCGAGCGGCTCGGCGTGAAGCTCACCGTCGGCCTCAACGCGATCCCGATGGCCGTGCCGCACACCCGGCCGGTCAGCGTCACCGCGCACGCCACCGACCAGAGCCTGCTCGGCGACCGGGAGTCGTGGCTGCAGCGCGTCCAGGTGCCGGCCAGCGTCGGCAACCTGCTGGAGTTCCGGCTGGGCGAGGCCGGCAAGAACGCCATGGGGTACGCGGCGCACGTCCCCCACTATCTGGCCCAGACCACCTTCCCGGCCGCCGCCGAGCTGCTGGTCGACTCGGTCTCGTCGAGCACCGGCCTGGCCCTGCCGACGGGCGAGCTGCGCAAGGCCGCCGAGCTGGTCCGCGCCGACGTGGACAAGCAGATCGCCGAGGACGAGCAGGCCGCCCGCCTGGTCGAGTCGCTCGAGCAGCAGTACGACGCGTTCCTGCGCGGCCGCGAGAACAACCTGCTGGCCGAGGGCGACACCCCGCTGCCGACGGCCGACGAGCTGGGCGCCGAGCTCGAGCGTTTCCTCGCCGACCAGACCCGCGACGACTCCTGATTTTCAAAGAAGCATGAAGTCGAGGGCTACTTGGATCTGCGCGTCCCAGTAGCCCCACTCATGCTCGCCCGGCCCGAAGCCCGAATCGAGCGCCACCCCCGCGCTCGCGCACGCCGCCACGAACCGCTCGTTCTGCTTGACCAGGTGGTCCCCGGTGCCGCAGCGCAGCATCAGCCGCGGCAGCCGGGCCGGGTCCGCCTTCTTGATCAGGTGCAGCAGATCTTCCTCGCCACCCGCGACCTTGCGGTCCGCGAACACTCGCGAGACCAATGCGCGCATGTGCGGCCTCAGATCGAATTCCTGGATGTACGCGAGATCAAGCGCCCCGGACAAGCTGGCGGCCGCCGCAAACCTGTCGGGCTGCCGCAGCGCCCACTTCAGCGCCCCGTACCCGCCCATGGACAGTCCGGCGACGTACGTGTCCGCCCGCCGCGTGGAGACCCGGAAGAACCGCTCGACCGTGGCCGGCAGCTCGCTCGACAGGAAGTCCCAGAACCGCATGCCGGACGCCTCGTTGGCGTAGAAACTGCGGTGCACCTGCGGCATGACCACGGCCAGCCGGTGCCGGGTCGCATACCGCTCGATCGACGTGAACCGCGTCCAGGCCGTGTCGTCGTCGGTGAGCCCGTGCAGCAGGTAGAGCACCGGCGGCGGCCCGTCACCCTCCTCCGGCAGCACCACCGTCAGCGCGGTGTCCAGCTCGAGCGTCTCGGACGAAAAGCTAACCCGGATCATGGCCATCGGCCCAGTCTCGTCCATCGCTCCCGAACTCGGCACACCGCCGGTCTACCGCACGCCGGCCCAGCTCGCGCGGGACCTCCTGGACACCGCGACCCGGCTCGACCCGGCGCGCTTCGAATAACGTGGGGCCATGCCGATCGAGATCGTCTTCGAGACCCACGCGCTGACCGAGGACAACGAGCAGGGCGTCGCCACCGGGTGGCTGCCCGGGCGGCTCTCCGCGCTGGGGCGCGCCAACGCGGCCGAGATGGGCCGGCGCCGGCGGGCGGACGGCATCGCGGCGGTGTTCAGCTCCGACCTGCGCCGATCGGTGGAGACCACGGAGATCGCCTTCGGCACGAGCGAGATCCCGATCCTGTACGACTGGCGGCTGCGCGAGTGCGATTTCGGCACCCTGAACGGCGCGGCGGCGGCCGACGTGCGGGGCAACCGGCTGAGCTATCTGGACAGTCCCTACCCCGGCGGCGAGAGTCACCGGCAGGCGATCGCCCGGGTCGGCGGGATGCTGGCCGACCTGCCGAGCCGCTGGGCCGGCCGCCGGGTCATGCTGATCGGCCACCTGGCGACGTACCGGGCCTTGGTGCTGGCCACGACCGCGGTGACCGTGGCCGACCTGCTCGCCGCCGAGTTCACCTGGCGGCCGGAGGGCTGGGAGTTCCGTCTGGAGGGTCGTTAGCGGCCACTCCGGGTCGGGCCGGAAGCCGGTGTTCGTCCCGTCGAACGGGAAGGCGCCGGCCTCGATCAGCTTGACCAGCCGCTAGGTCGTCTCCACGGCCTGCGTCCACGTGCACCACGGCCCGCGCACGTACCGCCGGGTGATGACCCGCAGAGCGGCGACACAGCCGTCGAGGTCGTCGCCCCGCCGCACGCGAATCACCGCGACCGGCTCTCGATGAACGGCGCCTTGCCGGCCCGGTAACGCGGACGGTCATGGGCGTCGGCGGCGGCCAGTTCCCGCTTGACGCGCGCGTACGCGGCGGCGTCCGCCGGGTGGTCGCGCAGGTGGTCGCGGAAGGACAGCAGGGGCGGCCAGCGGTCGTCACCCGACTCGTAGATGTGCAGGTGGTGTGACCGGCGGGCGATGCCGGGAAAGCAGAACGACCACTTGCGGGTCTCGTCGTCGCCGGGCTCGGGCGCGTGCACCCATCCGATCGCGGCCATGGCCCCGGCGATGTCGCCCGCGTGGTGATCGGGGATCCGCGCGAGCATGTCGATGATCGGCTTGGCCGCCAGCCCGGGGACCGCGGTGCTGCCGATGTGCTCGACCGGGCCGCTCAGCCACCTGCCGAGCGCCGCGGCGACCCTCGGACGCTGGTGCTCGAACGCCGCGGGCCAGCTCTCGTCGTACGGGATGATCTCGATCGGATCCTGGCGTTCCACCCGCGAGACTTTAGTTGGCGCGCTCGTGGCCGCCCCACAGGAACGCGACCAGCGCGATCGCCAACGCCGCCGCCCAGTGGCGGTGGGACGCCGCCCAGCCGGGGTCGGCCGGGCGCAGGACCAGTTCCACCGGGTGCGGCAGCAGCCAGGCCACCCCGGCCAGCACCAGCAGCGCGGGGGCCGCGACCACGCTGGTGTTGCCGTCGGCGGTTCGGCGCTGGGCGACGGCGGAGAGGGCCAGCGCGGCGGCGATCAGGGTCGCGGTCTCCAGGGTCAGGGCGGCGACGGGCAGATCGCCGGCCCGGCTCATCGTGAGGGCCCACCACAGGGTCACCGGCGGAACGGCCAGGGCGACCCGCACCAGGTTCCGGGCGAGCCGCGGCGTCGGCACCGCGACCGTGCTGCGCGTGGCCGGGTCGTCGAGCAGGAACGCGGCGCCGACCGCCAGGCAGATCGCGGCGATGCGGGTCAGGGTCGTCAGCTGGGCCTCGGTGAGTCGCGTGGTCAGCGCCGCCGGCACCAGCACGACCGCGAGACCGAGCACCGCGCCGGCCGCGAGCGGGCGCCACCGGACGGCGTGCGCGGTGGGCCGCAGCAGCAGGAACAGGGTCCGGGCGGTCATCGGCAGCCCTCGGCGGCGGGGGCGGGCACGCCGAGGATCCGGGCCGCCCGGGCCGTGGTGGTGGTCGGTGCGGTCAGGGTCGCCCATGAACTACGGACCCGGGCGGCGATGTCGTCGTGCGGGCGGTCCAGGGCGGCGGCCGCCACCGCCACCTCGGGCTCGGGCACCGCGACGCCGGGGATCAGCTCGTTCGGGTCGAACGAGACCTCGCCGTGCAGGGCCGCCCCCGTGACGGCCTGCCCGGCGAGCCAGGCGACGAGCACGCCGGGGCCGCCGCACGCGGTCTCGGCGGCCAGTTCGGCGCCCCGCTCGACGTGTGCCTCGGCGGTGCGCCCGGTGACCAACCGGTAGGCGACCTGGCCGGCCAGCGCGAGCGCGGTGGTCTGGTCGCCCCACCGGGTGCCGACGCCGACCGCCTCGGCGTCGTCCGCCCGCCAGGCGTCGAGCACCTGACCGGGCCCCCGGCCCGGACCGGGCCCCCGGCCCTGGCCGGTCAGCCCGGCGAACACGAACCGCTGCCGGACGGTCAGCTCCACGGTGGTCGGCGCCGGCGCGGTGACGGCCCGCACGACCTCGTCCCAGGCCGGGATCCAGCGGTCGAACCCCTCGTAGGCGCAATACCGGACGCCGCTCAGCGACCGGCAGGTCTGGTAGTGCGACGGGTGGTTCATGGCATCGGCCCGGGCGGTCTCCCGGCCCGGCGCGGTCAGCTGGGCGACGCCGGCGGCCAGGGTGCAGGCCAGCGCCAGCGAGCCGGCCACGAGCAGGCGGGCACCCGCACTTCTCAGGGCGGCAACGGCGACCAAGGCGGCAAGCCCCAGCACGTACGCGAGATGGGCGGCGGCCGGGCGGCCCAGGAGCGACACCGGGACGGGCATCGCGAGGGCCGGCCCGCCCTGCGGCGCCAGCCACATGAGCTTGCCGCCGCCGGTGAGCGGCTGGAGCGCGACCAGGCCGGCGAGCAGCACCAGCAACGCCAGCGGCGCGGCGACGGCCGACCGGGTCACGCGGCCCAGCAGGACACCGAGGGCGCCGAGCAGCAGGACGGCGGCGGGGCCGGTGGCGAGCTCGAACGGGTTCGGGCGGCCGGCGGCGGGTGTGGCGATCGCCAGGACCGCCATCCGGGCGGCGAGCAGGACGGCGCCGAGCAGGGCCAGCGGGATCGGGGCGACCAGGTGGGCGACCGTACGCGCCCGCTCCGGCAGCAGGAGCACCTGGCTCAGGCCGGTCGTGCCGTCGCGGTGGGCGCGCAGCACGGCCAGGTTGCCGCCGATCAGGGCGGCGCCGCCGAGCAGCACCAGCACGGCGATCGCGCTGTCGCGGTCGAGCTCCTGCAGGACCGGGAAGCGGCCGGTGCCGAGCGCGAACCAGGACGACACCCAGGTGGCGACCAGCAGCAGGGTCGCCGCCATCGTCACGGGATGGCGTACCAGGCGTACGGTCTCCAGCCGGGCCAGGGCCCCGGTGGCCGGAAGTCGCCGCACCGGCGCCAGCACCGCGGTCACGCCGCGTCCGCCAGGGTCGCCGAGACCAGCGTGAGGTAACCGTCCTCGATGGTCGGACCGACCAGCCGCGCGCCCGGCGGCGGCTCCCCGATGTTGCGGTAGTCGCCGTCGCCGGTCCGCCAGGCGGCGAGCACGCCCTCGGCCCGCGCCTCGCTCGTCCACACCCGGCCCCGGGCCACCCCGGCCAGCGCCCGCGGCTCGCCCTCGAACCGGATGTGGCCGTGGTCGAGCACGATCACGCGCCGGCAGACCGTGGCGACGTCCTCGGTCTGATGCGTGGAGAGCAGCACCGTACGGTCCTCGCCGATGTGCGCCACCAACTCCCGGAACCGCAACCGCTGCTCGGGGTCGAGGCCGACGGTGGGCTCGTCGAGGATGACCAGCGCGGGGTCGCCGAGCAGCGCCGCGGCCAGGCCGACGCGCTGGCGCATGCCGCCGGAGAGCGCCTTGATCTTCTTGCCGCGCTGGTCGTCGAGGCCGGCCGCGTGCAGCACCCGGCGCACCTCGGCGTGCCGGCCGGTGACGATCTCCTTGAGGATCGCGATGTAGTCGACGAACTCGAACGCCGTGAAGTGCGGGTGGAAGCCGGGATTCTGCGGCAGGTAGCCGAGCCGCCGGCGGACCGCCAGCCGGCCGGCGGCGGCGCGCGGGTCCTCGCCGAGAATGCGCAGGCGGCCGGCGTCGGGGTGGATCGCGGTGGCCAGGATGCGCAGCAGCGTGGTCTTGCCGGCGCCGTTCGGTCCGAGCAGCCCGGTGACGCCGTCGTCGAGGGCGAAGGTCACGTCGTCCAGGGCCGTCGTGCGCCCGAACCGCAGCGAGAGCCCCTCGGCCCGTACGGTCGTCACATCGTCCTCCTCGTGGTCGTGTCGAAGGCCGCGCGTGCCCTCCACAGGGCGAGCGCCGCGGCGGCGGCGCAGGCGGCGGCGGTGATCTGGCCCGGGGCGGTGAAGACGACCGGTCGGCCGGTCAGGTCGTGCACCGTGGTCGCCAGCAGGGCGACCCAGCCGAGGCCGACGGTCAAGGCGGCGCGGATCGGGCCGAGCCGGGGAGTGAGCGCCAGGCTGACCAGGGTCAGCGCCAGCGCGGGCGCGAGCCAGCCGAGCACGACCGCGCCGTACTCCGGCAGGGCGAGGCTCGCCAGGCCGGTCAGCACGGTGGTCGCGGACAGCACGGCGGCGCAGCGCAGCAACAGCAGCCGGAACGTGTGCAGCGGCGCGACGACGGCCAGCTCGTGGCTGGGGTCGACGCCCGGGCCGAACGAGATCGCCACGCCGATCAGCGGGAGCAGTGGGGCGATCGCGAGCAGCGGGATCGGCGCCGAGGTGGGCCGGCCCAGGTGGGCGGCGGCGATGGCGATGACGAGGGTGAGGCCGACCGCGGCGAGCCAGGACCGGCGCAGGGCGGGGGTGCAGGCGAGCAGGCGGGCGGTGTGCGGGGGCAGACGCAGCCGTACGAGCAGCGCCTCGACCGGGCCGGGACGGGGGGCGTCGAGCTCGGCGTCGAGGCGGGCCCAGGCCTCGTCGACGGCGGCATGGCGGCCGAGCCGGTCCCGGCAGGACGGGCAGGAGGCCAGGTGGGCCTCGGTCGACCACCTCCACGGCGGCTGGGCGGCGCCATCGGCGTACGCCCGAAGATCGTCCTCCGCGACGTGCCAGTCGCTCATCGCCCACCTCCCGGGGTTGTCACGTCAGATCCCCGCGCAGTTGCCGCCGGGCCCGCATGGCCCGGGTCTTGACCGTGCCCACCGGGATGCCCAGCAGGGCGGCGGCCTCCCGCGTGCTCAGGCCGTCCAGCACCGTCGCCTGCATCACCGCGCGCAGCTCCGGCGAGAGGCGGGCCAGCGCGCCGGCCAGATCGCCGTGCTCGACGCCGAGCAGCAACTCCTCCTCGGCGCTCGGCTCGGTGCGTCCGCGGCGACCGGCCAGGGCGTGCAGCAGCCGGTCCCGGGCGCGCTGGCCGCGGATCGCGTCGACCAGCCGGCGGAACCCGATCTGCCAGAGCCAGCCGGCGACGTCGCCGCGTTCCCGGTAGCGGGCCGTGCCGCGCCAGATCGCCAGGAACGTCTCCTGAACCACGTCGTCCACCAGCGACGGGTCCGGGCAGCGGTAGCGCAGGCGGGTCGCCAGCCACGGTCCGTAGCGGCGGTAGAGGGCCTCGAACGCCGCCCGGTCGCCGGCCGCGGTCGCGGTCAGCAGTTCGGCGTCGCTCGATTCCCGGTCCACGACAACATCATCGTTTCGAACCTGCTCTCCGGTTCCCCGACGGCTTGGGAATGTCGTATCCGTCGATTAGAATGTGTGTACTAAAAGGGGCCGTGACCTGCGAGGAGATCATCGTGACCACGCCTGTTTTGTCGGAATCTCTGCCCATGATCCCGCCGTACGCGACCATGCTCGGCTTCACCCGCTACGTGACCCGCACCGGCCCCGCGAAGGCCACGTTCGTCGGCGGTCTGCGGCGCGCCCGCGAGCGCCGTTCCGGCTTCAACCCGCACGGCCAGCTGGTGAAGGCGCTCAAGGCCGACATCGCGTTCCGCACCGGCGGGAGCTATCTCAACGGCGTGACCGATCTCGTCAAAGATCGGTGGAAGCCGCTGTACGAGGCGGTCAGCGCCGGCGCCCTGACCTATCTCGCCTCGCTGGGCGACCCCGAGCAGGTCAGCCTCGCCCAGACGCGCGACGCCCTGGCCTCGGTCGGTCCGCTGGCCGTGAAAATCAACCCCCACTTCGGACTGCGCTACGAGAACGGCCGCCGCGAGGCCGTCCGCCTGCACTTCGACGAGGCCCCGCCGACCGCCGAGGCCGTGACCGCCACGCTGCACCTGATGGCCGGCCACATGGACCAGATCCTGCCCAACGCCGAGCCGGTCCTGGTCGACCTCCGCCGGGGCGTCACCCACCGCATCGACCCCGGCGTGAAGCCCTCCGACATCGAGAGCTGGCTGACCGGCGAGGCGGCCGCCTTCACCGCCATGTGGTCGACGTCGGTGGCCTAGACCTTCCTCCCGGGCGGCGCGCCGGGCCATGCCGGCGCGCCGCCTTTCACCCCTGGTCCGCGGCCGTTCCGGCGCTTGCCCGCCCAGGCAGCCGGAGCGGCCGTGGCATGCCTCCGCCCGGCCCGGCCCCGCGCCGCGCAACACCGCCTTGCCGCGTGACCTCGCCTTGCCGCGCGATCCGCCCCGCGCCGCGGTCTCCGTTCCGATCGCGCGACCTCGTGGGCACCTGCGCTGTGCCGCGCCTGACACCTCCAGCCGGCGTCTCGCACCGCCCCTCACCCCCGGGCGTCGCTCTCCGCGCACCCAACCCGGGCCCGCCCCCTCCCGCCGCGACCCGCATCCGCACCTACGCCCATAGCTCGGTTGCCGATATATATCGGAGGCAGTACAGTGCCGGGCATGCAGGAACCTACATTTCTGATCCTGGCGGCGCTGGCCGATCAGCCGCTGCATGGATACGGCGTGATCCAGTCGGTCGCCGAGCTCTCCGGCGGCGAGGTGAAGTTGCGCGCCGGGACGCTCTATGGCGCGCTCGATCGGCTCTCCGAGCAGGGGCTCATCGAGGTCGATCGGGAGGAGGCCGTCGATGGGCGGTTGCGGCGGTACTACCGGCTGACCGACAGCGGCGCGGGGGCGCTGTCGGCCGAGGTCGATCGCCTTCGCCGGAACGCCTCGGCCGCCGAACGCCAACTGCGCCGGCGCGGCGACGGCGGCATCGTGCCGGGGCTCTCCTTCGGCGTGGCAATGCCGGGTGGTGCGGCGTGAGCGGCGTCGCTTGGGCGGGGCGCGATCTGACGCTTGAGCGGCGCTATCGGCGGCTTCTTCTCGCTTATCCGGGGCGTTATCGGCGCGGGCACGGGGTCGAGATTGTGACGACCCTCATGGAGATGGCCGGCGACGGGCAGACCCGGCCGGGGGTCAGCGATACCTGGCATCTGGTCGTCAGCGGGATCAAGCAGCGGTTCCGGCTTCCGGGGCGGCGGCCGCTGGCCCTCGTCGCGGCGGTGCTGGTCACGGTGATCGGTGGGGCGTTCGGGGCGGCGGCGGGGTCGTGGGCGGCGGAGCAGAGCTTCACCGATCTGCCGGGCAACGACCGGGTGGCGGCGCTCACGCGGCAGGTGGCGGGCGGCGAGGGGAAGGACTACTCGTTCGATCGGTCGGGCTCGCCCTGGTCGACCGAGACCGTGCTGGGCGTGATGGACTCGCCGGGGTGGTCGCCGGAAGCGGCTCGCGGCCGGCTTGCGGCCGATGGGTGGCGGGTCGCGGACATTCAGGACCGGAGCGGTGCCGCCTACGGGTCGGACGACTCCGGCGGCATGGTGCGGATTCCGTTGCGGGGCAGTGCGTTCGACGCCACCCGGGACGGGCTTCTCATGCGGGTCACCGGATATGTCTCGGCCGAGCACGGGACTGTGTCGATCATGCTGTGGCCGGACGACACGGGGGTGTTGCGGCCGGCGGTGATCGTGGGGGCGGTGATCGGGCTCGTCGGGGGGTGGCTGATCGCGGCGGCGGGGGCCTATCGGGTGCGGGCGCTGCCGGGCGGGCGGCGGCGGGTCGCGGCCGGGCTCGCGACCGCGTCGATCGTGGCGCTGGCGGTGCCGGCGCTGGCGTTCTGGGTGAACGTGATGCGGGTGCTGGGGGCGAGCGGCGACATCGTCAACACCGTGCACAGTGCGCTCAACGCGACGCCCTATTGGACGTACGCGACGCCCTGGATGTTGCTTCAGCTCACCGTCCTGGGCCTGGTGCTGGGCGCGGCGGCGTGGGTGGTGACGCTCCGGCGGGCCCCTTCGGAGCCGGCGGCCGGCGAAATTCCGACGACCGGGTAGGCCAGCTCCGAGAGAACCTCACGCGGCGTTCGTGGCGCGGCGGCCGGCGGCGGTACGGGTGGAGCGGCTCAACGTGGCCGGCTTGCCCGCCGCCGCCAGGCCGAACGTGGGCATGTTGCCGTAGAGGGCCTCGAACGTGCCCTCGCGGACGACGTAGGTCTCGTGCCAGACGCCGACGTCGCCGCTGTCGCCGACCGCCTTGTTCCAGCGTTTCCACGCCGGGCGGTGCGGCAGGCGGGCGTCCTTGGCGAAGTCCTCCAGCTGCTCGACCGACCGCCAGTACTGCACCAGAATCG
Organism: Actinoplanes sp. NPDC051537; assembly: GCF_055586105.1. Classification (NCBI taxonomy): domain Bacteria; kingdom Bacillati; phylum Actinomycetota; class Actinomycetes; order Micromonosporales; family Micromonosporaceae; genus Actinoplanes; species Actinoplanes sp. NPDC051537. Next base: position 229,317 of record NZ_JBVJIU010000005.1, on the reverse strand, counting down.
GGCCGCGCGGTCCCACCCACGTGGTGAAGTGCAGCAGGCCCAGCTCCTTGCGCCGCATCAGCTCCCGCAGCATCGGCCCCATCGCGCGGGCGACGGGGACCCATTTGTGCAGCTTCCACCACTTGTTGACGCGCATGCCGATCAGGAAGACCACGAAGTCGCCCTCGATCTCGGCGGTGATGTAGCCCGGAACGACCTTCGACATCTCTTGCCCCCCGGAGAAATGTGGATAGCAGCACTATCCGCTTCAGATAGTTACACTATCCACTCGGCGGGCGATGATCGCAAGGTGCGGCGGGTGAGAATCGCGGGGCGCGGGGATGGGCGAGGATCGCGGGCGGGGGGAAGGGCGAGGATCGCGGACGCAAGCTCGGGCGTGGGGCGCCAGGGCGTGGGGCGCCAGGGCGTAGGGCGGAGTGGCGCGGGTGCGGCGCGCGGGGCGGGAGGCACGGGGCGGGAGGCACGGGGCGG
>NZ_JBVJIU010000005.1:134690-228748 GCF_055586105.1 Actinoplanes sp. NPDC051537 | reverse complement strand
GGAAGGCGCGGGGCGGAAGGCGCGGGGCGGAAGGCGCGGGGCGGAAGGCGCGGGGCGGAAGGCGCGGGGCGGAAGGCGCGGGGCGGAAGGCGCGGGGCGGAAGGCGCGGGCGATTGCGGGCCGCAGCAGGCGGGGCGCGGGCGACTGCGGGCCGCAGCAGGCGGGGCGCGGGCGACTGCGGGCCGCAGCAGGCGGGGCGCGGGGCGGACAACCGCGAGGCGCGGGACAGGCGAAGATGGCGAGACGCGAGGAAGGGCGGTGATCGCGAGGTGCGAGTGGGAGAACTGAGCCGGCGCAGTGGGGTGCCGATCCCGACGATCAAGTTCTATCTGCGCGAAGGGCTGCTTCCGCCGGGCGTGGCCACCGCGGCCAACCAGGCCGACTACGACGAGGAGCATCTGCGGCGCCTCACGTTGATCCGGGCGCTCGTCGACGTCGGCGGGGTCTCGGTGGCGGGGGCTCGGGAGGTGGTCGCGGCGCTTCGGGCGTACGCCGATGATCCTCTTGAATTGCTCGGCTCGGCTCAGACGGCCGTGACCCCGAAGCACCGGCCCGATCGGGAAACGCCGGAGTGGGGAGCCGCCCGGGAGCGGGTGCTCGAGTTGATCGCCGAGCGTGGGTGGCTCGTGCCGATGGACAGCCCGCAGATCGACCTGGTCGCCGACGCCCTGTCCGCCGGTGGGGCGCTCGGTGTGGGCGAGTTGTTCGAGCAGCTCGGGGAGTACGCGGAGTCCGCCGACCGGCTGGCCGCCGTCGAGGTGCGGGCCGTGCTCGACCGGCCCGACCCGGCGAGCCGGATGGAGCTGGTCGTGCTCGGGACCGTGCTGGGCGAGGCCCTGTTCAACGCGTTGCGCATGCTCGCGCACCAGCACGAGAGCGCCCGTCAGCTCGGCCTGGGTGAGAATCCGGAAATCCCTTAGGAGCAGAACGGTTGCGGACGATCACTGAGGTGTAGCTCGCAAGGGGCGAGGCGCGTCGGGGGGCGTTCCGTTATGCAGGGCATGAAGATGATCACCGCAATCGCGGCCGCGGCGGCTTCGGCGGCAACCGTCATGACCGGGGCCGCGCAGCCCGCATCGGCGGCGGTCGCCACGGCCGGCGCCGCCAAGCCCGCATCGGCGAGCACGCCGGCCCCAAGCGCGACCACCGCCCGACAAATCGCTTATGTTCGGTCGGGCGAGATCTACGTGAGCAGCGGCGCCAAGGAAACCAGGCTGACCACGGGCGGCGGCCACTCCCGGCCGCGCTGGTCGCCGGACGGCAAGCGGATCGCCTACCTCGCCGGCGCCCAACTGTGGACCATGAACGCCGACGGGACGAGCCCGAAGCGGCTCACCACCCGCGCGGCCGGCGGCCCGTCCTGGTCACCGGACGGCAAGTGGATCGCCTTCGCCTCGCTGTCCTGCACGGGCGGTCCGGGCGTCTACCGGGTCGCGGCGACGAAAGCGACAACACCCGAGGTGCTCTTCCCCCGGGACTGCCGCGGCGAGGACCTTCCGCCCGAGCCGGTCGCCACCGCCGCCCGGACCGGGTCGCTGACCGACCGGCTGCGCGCCGACGACGCCGTCGCCTGGTCGCCGGACGGCGCGAAGATCGCGTTCCGGGGCGGGGACTGCGAGTCGGTCTACGACTCCTGCCTGACGGTCGGCACGGTCACCTCGGGAGGCGAGCAGACCGTCGCCGCGTACGGCGGAGGAAGTCTCGAAACGCAGGGCTTCGCCGTCGTGCCGAGCTGGCGCGGGGACGGCGCCCGCCTGGCCTGGACCGCCTACCAGCAGGGCGAGACCACCGCCGACAACCAGCCCGTCCACGTGGTCGAGCTCGACCCGGCGACGGGCGTCAAGCGTACGGTCGGGGCCGCCCAGGACCGTGAGATGACCTACCTGGACGCCACCCACGGGGTCGTCACCAGCCAGTACCGCGGCGGCTCCTGGGTCACGGTGGTCGGCCTGACCGACGGGAAGCGCCAGCCGTTCCACTCCGGCTCACAGCCGAGCGTCCGCCCCACCCGCTAAGTCGCTTCTCCCCCGTGCCGAACAGGAAACTAGACCAGCGATGGGGGAAAACGCCGATGACTGTCTCCGGCCTGGGCTCCGCGCACACCCCGCGCCTGCCCGTCGCCACGCCGCACCGCACGCCGCGCGCGGACCGGAACGAGCGCAACGACCTCGACCACCTCACCGCCGCCGACCGGGAGCTGATCTTCCAGGCGACCGGGCAGCGGGTCGGGCGCGATGCGACGAACTCGTTCGCGGCGGCCCTCGCGGCCGAGCGGGCGGCGGGACACCTGACGACCGGTCAGCCGGTCACCGCGGTCTATCTCAAGGATCTCCATCGCCGGTACGAGCGAGCGGGCGGCCCGAACCCGCTGGCGCAACACCTCGACAAGGCCCTGGACTACCTGTCCCGCAGCGGCCCCCGGCGGATCGACGTGAGCGCCTAATACTCTTGAGCGGTTATGACCGAGACCGCTGAGCACCGGCCGATCCGCAGCTTCCACCCGCGCCGGGGCCGGATGGGCGCCCGCACCGCCGACGCGCATGCCGCCCTCTGGCCACGGTTCGGCCTCACCGTGCCCGACGGCGACCGCACGCCCCTCGATCTGCCGGCTCTCTTCGGCCGCGAGGCGCCGGTGGTGCTGGAGATCGGCTTCGGCATGGGCGACACCACGGCCGCGATGGCGGCGGCCGATCCGGGGCGAAACTATCTGGGCGTCGAGGTGCACACGCCGGGCATCGCCAACCTGCTGGCGCACCTTCAAGATCAAGGCCTGGCCAACGTACGCGTCGCCCGAGCCGACGCGATGGAGCTGCTCCACAAGATCGCCCCCGGCTCGCTCGACGCCGTGCACGTCTTCTTCCCGGACCCGTGGCCGAAGGCCCGCCACCACAAGCGCCGCCTGATCCGCCCGGAGAACGTGGCCCTGTTGCGCGAGCGCCTCCGCCCGGGCGGCGTGCTGCACTGCGCCACGGACTGGCCGCACTACGCCGAGGCGATGGCGGAGACGCTGGACGCCGACCCGGGCCTGATCCGCGCCGGCGCGAACCGGCCGGCCGCGGAGGCAGCGCCGGGCGCGGAGGCAGCGCCGGGCGCGGAGGCAGCGCCGGGCGCGGAGGCAGCGCCGGGCGCGGAGGCAGCGCCGGGCGCGGAGACGGCCGGCGGCGAGGGCTGGGCGGACCGGGCCGGGCGGCCCGAGACGAAGTTCGAGCGACGCGGCGTCGCGGCCGGGCGGCCCATCGCGGATTTGCGGTATCTACGCCGCTTCTGACCGGGTATCTCCCGTACGCTGAAGGCCGGAGGTAGGCCATGCGGCGAAATGACCCCGGCCCGGATGCGGCCCGGGCGTGGGGCTCCCTCGCTACGGTCGAGGGCGGGGCCGACGGGCGGCCGGGCGTGCTCGAGCAGGGCCTGCTCGCCGGCGCGGCCGAGCTGCATCGCGGCGTGCTCACCAGCGGGGCCGCCGATCAGCTCGCCGCCCTCGTCGCCCGGGCCGCGCACGCGCCGGCCGGGCTCATCCACTTCGTGCAGCACGGGCGGCTGCGGCTCTACGGCGGCTGGGGCATGGCCGGCTCCTGGGACGAGATCGCCGACGCCCCGGTCGAGGAGTCGCTCGCCGGCATCGTGCTGCGCACGGACGCGCCGATCCTGGTCACCGATCTCTCCGCCGACGACCGGGTGCCGGCCGGGCAGGCGGGGGCCTATCTCGGTCATCCCGTACGCGATCAGCACGGCGCCGTCCTCGGCATCTGTTGCGCCCGCGACCGCCGGCCGCGCGAGTGGTCGGGCGACGAGGTGGCCGCCGTCGCCGAGGCCGCGCAGGTCTGCACCCTGCTGATCACCGAGCAGCAGGCCCGGCACGAGATCGACCAGCAGCGCCGCTTCCTCGACGCGGTGCTCGACAGCCTGCACGACGGGGTCACCGCCTGCGACGCGGACGGCAAGGTCGTCTTCGTGAACGAGCGGATGCGGGCCATGTGGGGCGAGGCCGGCCTGCCCGGCGACGCGCTGCCCGACGACGGGCTCACCGACGCCGGCGGCCGGCCGCTGGCCCGCGACGACCTCGGGCTGTTCCGGGCGCTGCGCGGCGACCACCTCCGCGACGAGGAGGTGATCCTGCACGGGCCCGACCGGCGCACCCGGCACTACCTGGTCGACGCCCACCCGATCACCGGGCCCGACGGGCACACGGTCGGCGCCGTCCAGGCCGTGCAGGACGTGACCCGCCGCCGCCGGGTCGAGCGGTTCCGCACCTGCGAGCTCGCGGTCACCACGGCGCTGGCCGAGGCGCCGAGCATCGAGGCCGCCGGGCCGCGCGTGCTCGAGGCCGTGGTCGGCACCCTCGACTGGGTGCACGCCGAGCTCTGGCTGGTGGACGACGCCGCCGGGGTGGTGCGCTCGGCGGCCCGGTGGAGCGCGCCCGGCCGGCAGGCCGACATCGACGTGCCGGTCGACCTGCCGTTCGGGCAGGGTCTCGCGGGCCGGGCCTGGCAGGTGGGCAAGCCGCTGTGGATCAGGGACGTGGGCCGGCCGCAGAGCCTGATCTCCGAGGAGACCGCCCAGAGTTCCCGCCTGCACGCGGCGCTGGCCGTGCCCGTACGGGAAGGATTCGAGACCTTGGGTGTTCTGACCGTCTTCGCCGACACGGTCGAGGATCCCGAGGACGAGCTGCTGGCCCTGATGAGCGGGATCGCGGCGCACATCGGCCAGTTCGTCGAGCGGCGCATGGTCGACGATCTCCAACGGCAGCTGGACCGGTCGAAGAACGAGTATCTCGCCCTGATCGGGCACGAGCTGCGCACGCCGCTGACGTCGATCAGCGCGTACACCGAGCTGCTCCGCGAGGCCGACGAGCAGACGCTGGTCGCCGAGGGGCCGCGCCTGCTCGAGGTGATCGACCGCAACACCAACCAGCTGCGGTACATCATCAACGAGCTGATGGAGCTCTCGGCGCTGGACGCGGGCCACGCCGACATCCAGCTCGCGCCGATGGACCTGGCCGAGGTGGTACGCGACTCGCTCGCCAAGGCGCGGGCGGCGGTGTACGGCGACGCGCTCGTCATCTCCGACGAGCTGCCCGAGCACCTGGTGCTGCCCGGTGACCGCAAGCGGCTGCGCCAGGTCGTCGACAACCTGCTCGGCAACGCGGTCAAGTACAGCCCGGACGGCGGCCACATCGGAGTGACGCTGAAGGCCGCGGGCCGGGCCGCCGAGCTCGCCGTCTCCGACACCGGCCTGGGTGTCTCGACCGACGAGCGGGAGAAGATGTTCACCGGGCTCTACCGGACGAGCCGGGCCCGGGACAAGGCGATCCCCGGCACCGGGCTCGGCCTCACGCTGAGCCGGGCGGTGGTCACCCGGCATCACGGCAGCATCGAGCTGGTCGATCACGAGGGCGCCGGCACGACCGTGCTCGTCCGGCTGCCGATGGATGCTCGTTGACCATCATCACCTAGCGGACAAGTATGGAGTCCATGACTCGGTGGACTCCCGATCCGACGTTCTATCCCTCTCCCACGGCCGCCGCGAGCGCGCCCGCGGAGCAGCTGGCCTACATCGCGGCCTTCGACCGGTCGGCCCAGCAGCCGGACGCGATCGCCGTCGTCGACACCGATCCGGCCTCCGACGCGTACGGCCGCGTGGTGGGTTGGACCTCGCTCCCGCACACCGGCGATGAGCTGCACCACTTCGGGTGGAACGCGTGCAGCAGCGCGCTGTGCCCGACCGCGCCGCACCCGCACGTCGAACGGCGCTACCTGATCGTGCCGGGCCTGCGGTCGTCGAACATCTATGTGCTCGACACGAAGGACGATCCGCGCGCGCCGAAGCTGGTCAAGGAGATCCCGGCGGCCGAGCTGGCGGCCAAGGCGGACTACTCGCGGCCGCACACCATCCACTGCGGACCCGACGGGATCTACGTGTCGGCGCTGGGCTCCGGTTCCGGCGACGGCGGGCCGGGCGGCATCGCGGTCCTCGATCACACCGATTTCACCGTACGAGGTCAGTGGGAGTCCGATCGCGGGGACCAGTTCCTGGCGTACGACTTCTGGTGGCACCTCACCCGCGATGTGCTGGTGACCTCGGAGTGGGGCACGCCGTCCATGATCGAGGATGGCGTTAACCCCGATCTGCTGCTGGGCCGCAAGTACGGGCACCGGATCCACTTCTGGGATCTCGCCAAGAGGACCCTCGTCCAGTCCGTCGACCTCGGCGACCAGTATCAGATGACCTTGGAATTGCGGCCGGCGCACAATCCCACCGCCGAGTGGGGATTTGTCGGCGTCGTCGTGAGTGTCGAGGATTTATCGGCATCGGTGTGGATTTGGCACCGTGCTTCCGGCGGCGACTTCGCGGTCACGAAGGTGATCGACATTCCGGCCGAGCCCGCCGACGTGGCCGCCCTGCCGCCCGCGTTGCAGCCGTTCGGGGCGGTGCCGCCGCTGGTCACCGACATCGACCTGTCCGTCGACGACAAGACGCTCTACGTGTCCTGCTGGGGCACCGGCGAGCTGAAGAAGTACGACGTCACCGACCCCTTCCACCCGGTCGAGACGGGCTCGATCCACCTCGGGGGCGTCGTACGCCGTACGCCGCATCCGTCGTTCCCGGACGAGCGGCTGGCCGGCGGCCCGCAGATGGTCGAGGTCTCCCGCGACGGCAAGCGCGTCTACGTCACCAACTCGCTGTACGGCTCGTGGGACGACCAGTTCTACCCGGACGGCGTCGGCGCGTGGCTCGCGAAGATCGACGCCGACGCGTTCACCCTGGACCCGCGCTTCTTCCCGCACGGCGACGAGTTCCGGGGCCTGCGCGTGCACCAGACCCGGTTGCAGGGCGGCGACGCCAGCTCCGACTCGTACTGCTTCCCGTGACCTGGCTGGCGCTGATCGCGCTGGGCGCCTTCCACGGCCTCAACCCGGCGATGGGCTGGCTGTTCGCCGTGGCCCGCGGCATGCAGGAGGGTTCCCGCCGCCTGCTGTTCCGCTCGCTGCCCCCGATCGCCGCCGGCCACCTGGCCTCGGTGGCGATCGTGGCGGCGGTGATCTCGGCGACCGCGTCGGTGGTGGCCGCCAACGTGGTCGGCATCGTGGGCGGCCTGATCCTGGTCGCCTTCGGCCTGTGGCGGCTGCTGTCCGAGCGGCACTTCCGCTGGGCCGGCATGCGCCTGTCGACCCCGCAGCTGGCGTCCTGGAGCTTCCTGATGTCCTCGGCTCACGGCGCCGGCCTGATGCTGGTGCCGGTGCTGACCACCACGGCGGTCGCCGGGAGTCTCGGCCACCACCACATGACCGGCGGCGCGGCCCAGCCGAGCACCGCCGTGCTCGGCGGCCTGGTCGCGGCGGGCGTGCACACCCTGGCGATGTTCACGGTGATGGCCACGTGCGCGCTGCTGGTCTACGAGTTCGTCGGCGTCAACATCCTGCGCAAGGCCTGGTTCAACATGGACAAAGTCTGGGCCGGGGTGATGGTCGGCGCGGGGGCGCTGACGATCGCGCTGACCGCCTGACCGTCATTGCAGCGCGGCCGGAACGTACGGCGCCAGCGGCCCCCAGTCGACGACGGATGCCGGGGCGCGGGTCGCGCCGTCGAACGTCAGGCGGCCGCCACGGATCTTCGCATCGGTGAACGCGACCTCGCCGTCGAACTTCGCGTCCTCGAACGAGACCGTGCTGTTGTCGAACACGGCCTTCGTGAACGGCACTTCGGTCGTGAACGTGACCGCGGTGAACGAGAGGTTGGTCCGGCGGAATACGACTCGGTGGAACAGGAACGGCTCGCCGGCGAATGTCGCGCCGTGAAAGCTCACATTGCCGCCCTCGAACACGGCTCCGGTCAGCTCGCCGGAGTCGAAGAAGGCGCCGGCGAACCGGAAGCGATATCCCCGCCAGGACACCCCCGACCACTCGTCGCGGAGGTGGTTGCGGATCTCCCGGATGATCGCCCGGCGGACCTCGGCGTTGCCGCTCGGGGGTGCGGATGCCGTGTAGGGCAGGCGCAGATATCCGCACAGCGTGTCGATGCACTGCTGGCGGCCGCCGGGCCACTCGTCGGCGAGCTGGGCCAGAGCGGCGACCGCTCCTAGTCGGACCGCGCATTCCGCGTTGCCGATCAGCTCCGCGGCCTTGGCGAAGCGGTCGGCGAACGCCTTGGTCTCCTCCCAGTAGGCGGCCACGTCCTCGTTGCGCTGCTTGCGGTAGCCGGCGGTCGGCACCACGATCGCGCCGACGCCGCCGACCACGGTCGGCACGATCTTCATGGCGTCGAGGCGCTCGGCGACGGTGCGGGTGGCGAGGGGGTGGGGCGCGGCGGCGTACGGGAAAGGTCGGGCCGGGCGAGCATCAGCCACACGACGAACGCCGCCACCCCCGCGGCAAGCAAGCCGCACTTTTATCCCAGTTCGCTCCCCGCGCACAAGGCGGGCTCGGGCTCGTCGGCCGCCGGGAGGTCGCGCATTGTTCGCAGCGGTGAGAAGACCGCCCACAGGACGCCGAGCAGGGCGCCGACCGTGGCGACCCACAGGGCCGGGCGGACCCCGATCGCCGCGCCCAGCCAGCCGCCGAGGACGGCGCCGACCGGGCGGATGCCGTAGTTGACCGTGCGCTGGAAGCCGGAGACCACGGACAGCTTGCTCACCGGGGTGGCCGCCGTCTGGATCGAGCCGGCCGCGATGTCGAGCAGCATGACGCCGAGCGCCGCGACGAACTCGGCGGCGAACAGCATGGCCAGCACCACGCGGGTGGGCCCGGCGGCGAGCGGCACCAGGATCAGCGGGGCGGGGAAGACGATCAGGCCGAGGATCAGCGCCGGGCCGATGCCGAGGCGGCGGCTCACCGGGCCGGCCACGACGGCGCCGAGCAGGCCGCCGACCGCGCCGGCGCCGATGATGACGCCGAGCGTGCCCGGCGAGACGTGCAGGGACGTCGTCACGTAGAGCACGAAGAGCGCGGCGAACACGTAGTTGAACAGGTTGAGCGTCGTCGCGCCGAGCAGGATCGCGCGCAGCACCGGCGAGCGCAGCACGAACCGCATCCCGGCCGCCATGCCCGCCGCCTCGTCGTGCACGACCGGTCGTTCGGCAATCCGCATGCGCCGCAGGAAGGCCGCCGACCCCAGGAACGTGACCACGTCGACGAGCAGGGCGAACGGCGCCGTGAAGATCTGCACGAGCAGGCCGCCGACGCTCGGGCCGGCCACGAACGACATCGCCCGGCTGCCGTTGACCAGGCTGTTGGCCCGCACGTAGTCGGGCCGCTCGACCAGCGACGCGAACAGGCTGCTGTGCGCCACCTCGAACAGCACCGACAGCGTCCCGACGCCGAACGCCACCAGGTACAGCGCGGTCAAGGTCAGTGCGTCGGCCCACCACAGCACCGGCACGGTGACCAGCAGCGCGGCCCGCCCGAGGTCGGCGACGATCATCATGCGCCGCTTGTGCGGACGGCGGTCGACCCAGGCGCCGGCCGGCAGCGAGAAGAACAGGTTCGGCAGCAGCGCGGCCGCCGTCAGGTAGCCCATCTGCGCCGGCCCGGCGCCGATCGCCAGCACCGCGAGCAGCGGCATGGCGAGCACCGTGACCTGGTCGCCGAAGAGCGACACGGTCTGCGCCGACCAGTAGCGGCGGAACGCCGGCCGGGCCAGGAGCGACTCAGTCACGGGGCACCGCCATGGTGATGAGCTGCACCGGACGCGCCCCCTCGGACCGCGCGGCCGGATCGGCGTAGCGCGCCACGAGGGCCTCGATCTGCTCGTTGAGCGCGGTCAGCTCGTCGGCGGTGACGTGCACGAGGTAGTCGCTGAACCCGGCGGCCCGCCGCCACTCGACCGGCTGGTCGCCGCGGACGGCGAGGTATTCCTGCGCCCGCTGCACGTAGATGCCGAGCACGACGTGGTTGAGCTGGTCGGTGGCGGCCCGCACGGCGGGGTCGTCGGAGTCGTCGCTCCACGACGTCTGCTGCGCGGTGGCCTGCCAGGGCCGCTCCCGCCCGTCGGCCGCGGGCGCCCGCTCGACGAGGCCGTACTTCGCGAGCTGCCGCAGGTGGAACGAGCAGTTGGGAACGTTGTCGTCGAGCCGCGCCGCCGCCTGGGTGGCGGTCATCGGCCCCTCGCTGCGCAGGAGGCCGATCAGCCGCATGCGCAACGGATGAGCGTAGGCCCGGAGCGCCCGGGCGTCGGTCAGCTTGATGTCCCGCATATGCTAGAGGTTACTTTAGAAAGATATCTCTAGCAATTCGGGCCGGAAGTCCTCAGCTTCGGCCTCGCGCTGCCGATGCGCCGACCGTGACCGCACCGCGCGAGCATTCCCGCTGGGTGGCCGCCGCCGTGTTCGCCGCCGCGGCCGCCGGCACCTACGCCATCACCCGGAAAGGCCGCCGTCCGGCGCGAGCCGTCGTCGCCCCACCGGCGGCCGTCCCGGCAAAGGAGGACCCGGCAAAGGAAGACCCGGCAAAGGAAGAACAGCCCAGGGAAACGGCAATATCCTGGATCGCCCTGGTCTCGGTGGCCGCCGTGGCGGCGGCGGGCGGCGTCGTCGCCACCCTCACCTACCAGTCCGCACACCGCCCCGCACGAACCGTCGCGGAACCCGTCCTGGCCCTCGCCACGACGCGACCGGCAACGTGGGCGCCGACGGCGTGGCCGACGGTGGCGGCATGGCCGACGGCGACCTCGAGCCCGGCGGCGGCCGGCCCCGGCGGCATCCTCCCGCTCGACGGCACCGTCATCCTTCCGCGCGACAACGGCGACCGGATGCAGGTGTCCCTCGGGCGGGTGGAGGACCCGGAGCTGTCGAGCTTCCCCGAGCTCGACCCGGCCGAGGGCAACCGCCTGATCTCGATCTGGGTGCGCGTCAGCAACACCGGCACGACGCCGTTCCCCGACAACGTCGAGAAGAGCCGGGCCTGGGTCATCGACGACGCCGGCCACTCGTACGAGCGCGACGCGACGATGAGCGCCGCGATGCAGGCCTTTCCCGTCTACCCGCTCGACCCGCGATCGGAGGTCTCCCGGCCGATGGTGTTCGAGGTGAAGACGTCGGCCCGGCTGACCCGCTTCCGGCTCGGCGACTGGCCCGGGGTCAGCTCCCAGTCCCAGGACTGGGAGCTGACCTAGGCGCCACTAACGGGTGGGATGGACCACGCCGGCCGTGCCGCCGCCGCGGCGAACCGGCTCGGAGGTGGCGATGATGCCGCCGTGCGACGTGAACTCCATGGCGGTCGCCGCCCCCAGCTCGGCCATGTCCGGCCCGAACGAATGCCCGAGGGCGGTCAGCGCCGGACCATAGGTCGCATGGAACGCGGGTTCGGCCTGGATGCCGGCCGAGTTCCGCTGGGACGCGCGCGGCGCCGCCATCGCCGCCGGCAGGGGCATGCCGAGAACGAGGCGGTTGACCAGGATCTGCAGGACCGTCGTGATGATCGAGGCGCCGCCGGGCGAGCCCAGAGCAAGGAACGGCCGGCCGTGTTTGAGCACGATCGTCGGGGCCATGGAGCTGCGCGGGCGCTTGCCGGGCCCGGGCAGGTTGGGGTCGGGGGCGGTGCCCTGGGTCGGGGCGAAGTTGAAGTCGGTCAGCTCGTTGTTGAGCATGAAGCCGCGACCGGGGACGACGATGCCGTTGCCGCCGAACTGCTCGAGCGTGAAGGTCCACTCGACGACGTTGCCCCAGCGATCGGAGACCGTGATGTTCGTCGTGCTCAGGCCGTTGTCGGGGGTGAGCGTCGCCGGGGCCGGCGTGCAACCCGAGGCGTTGATGTCGCCGGGGGCGACGGGCTTCGCGAGCGCCGCCGTCGGGGAGATCTGGCAGGCGCGCTGACCGGCCCAGCGGTCCGAGATCAACTTCTTGAGGACATCATTCGGCGTGTACGCGCCGACGTAGCGCCCCCGGTCGGCGAAGGCGAGCGCCGAGGCTTCCAGGTACGTGTGCAGCACCTGGGTGGTGTCGGAGGCGGACGGATCGACGTTCTCGAGGATGTTCAGCGCCTCGCCCACGGCCGTGCCGCCGCTCGACGGGGTGGACATGCCGTAGACCTTCAGGCCCCGGAAGTCGGAGACGGTCGGGTCGGGGCGCCGCACCCGGTACGACGAGAGGTCGTCCATGGTCAGGACGCCGGGCCGGATCGGGTAGGCCCAGCTGCCGACCGGATCGGCCGAGACCGGCGGGTGCTGGACCGTCTTGACCAGGTCGGCGCCGATCGGACCGCGGTAGAACGAGCCGATGCCCTGGGCCGCGATCTGGCGATAGGTCGCCGCCAGGTCGGGGTTGCGCTGGATCGAGCCGAGCGCGGGCGGGGCGCCGCCGGGCAGGTAGAGCGCCTTGGTCGAGTCGAACTGCCCGAACGCGGCCAGGTTGTCGTTGATCTGCTGACGGAACTGCGCGTCGACGACGAAGCCGCGGTCGGCGACCTTGGCCGCCGGGCGCAACAGCGAGGACAGCGAGCGCGTCCCCCACTGTCGCAGCGCGGTGTCCCAGGTGGCGAGCGAGCCGGGCACGCCGGTGGACAGGCCGCTGACCCGGGCCTCCTGGAAGTCGTACGGCAGGCCGTCGGCCGGGTCGATGAAGTACGTCGGCGTCATCGACGCCGGCCCGGTCTCGCGGCCGTCGATGGTCGAGACCCGGTGGTGCTTGGCGTCGTAGTAGACGAGGAACCCGCCGCTGGCGGGGCCGGCCACGAACGGCTCGGTGACGCCGAGGGTGGCCGCGGTCGCGACGGCGGCGTCGATCGCGTTGCCCCCGTGGCGCAACACGTCGAGCCCGGCCGCGGTGGCGGTGGCGTCGACGGTCGCGACGGCGCCGCCGTAGCCGGTGGCGGTCGGGCCCGGCGACACCCCGTGGGCGGAGGCGGGCGCCGCGATGAAGACGGTGGACAGGGACGCTACTGCTAGTACCGGCAAGATCCGCATCGATCCTCCGAAGTAGGCAGACGAAGAACTGGGCAAAGGTGCCCGTCTATCCCTGCCTACCAGAATGTGCGGCCCACGTCTCGAACATGGCGGCATATCGTCCACCGGCCGCGATGAGCTCGGCGTGCGAACCCGACTCGACGATGCCGTGGTCGTCCACCACGATGATCCGGTCCGCCCGCATCGCGGTGGAGAGCCGGTGCGCGACCAGGATCGCGGTGCGGCCCTCCAGCAGCGCGTCGAGCGCCGCCTCCACGCGCAGCTCCGAGCGCAGGTCGAGGCTGGACGTCGCCTCGTCGAGCACAACGACCCGCGGCTCGGCCAGAAACGCCCGGGCCAGGGCGAGCAGCTGCCGCTCCCCCGAGGAGACCGACTGGCCGCGCTCGTGCAGCGGCGTGTCGAGGCCTTCGGGCGCGCGCTCGACCAGGTCCCGCAGCCCGACCGAGTCGACGGCCGCCCAGACCTCCTCGTCGGTCGCGGCGGGCCGGGCGAAGGCGATGTTGTCCCGGAGCGTGCCGGCGAACAGGAACGGCTCCTGCGGGACGACCCCGATCTGGGTCCGCAGCGAAGCCAGGGTCACGTCGCGGAGGTCGTACCCGTCAATCGTGATTCGCCCGGAATCGGGATCGTAGAAGCGCGTCACGAGTTTGGCCAGCGTCGACTTGCCGGCGCCGGTCGGCCCCACGCAAGCCACGGTCTCACCCGGTGCGATCCGCAGCGATAGATGCGATAAAACGGGACGTGAAGGCAGATATCCGAACGTCACGTCGTCGAAGACGATCTCCCCCGCGACCGGCGGCATGACGACGGCCGTGGGTGGCTGCCGCACCGACGGAGCCGTCTCCAACAAGGAGCGGATCTTGCCGATCGCCGCCTTGGCCTGCTGGTACTGGGTGTAGAGCTGCACCAGCTGCTGCACCGGCTGGAAGAAGGCGTTGATGTAGAGGACGAAGGCGGTCAGCTCGCCGATCGTCAGCTCGCCCCGCAACACCATCCGCCCGCCGACCAGCAGCAGGATCGCCATCGCGATCAGCCCGATCACCGACGTGCCCGGCCCGTAGATCGCGTTGATCCGCCCGGTCCAGTCGTTGGCGTCGCGATAGTCCCCGACCACCGAGCGGTGCGCCACCACGTTGCGCTCCTGCCGGTTGTGCGCGGTCACGACCCGCACGCCGTTCAGGCTCTCGGCGAGGTCGGCGAACATGGCGGCGATGGTGTCGCGCTGCCGGTTGTAGCCACGGTCCGCGGCGTACCGGAACCAGAGCGACGCGGCCGTGAGCGGCGGCACCACCAGCACCAGCGTGATGATCGCCAGCTCGACGTCGTAGTGGAACAGGACCCCGGTGACGACGACCATGGTCAGCGCCTGGATCAGGAACTGGGCGAAACCGTCCTGGAGCAGGTTCTGCAGCGACTCCACGTCGGAGGTCATCCGGGTCATCGTGACGCCGGCCTTCTCCCGCGTGTAGTAGTCGAGGGACATCCGCTGGAGGTGCGCGAAGATCCGGATGCGCAGGTCCCGCGTGGCCGAGGCGGCGAGCGTGCCGCTCTTGCGCATGCGGATCGCGGTGGCCACGCCGGTGAGCAGCACGGCCGCCACGAAGCAGATCGTCGCGATCACCAGCACCCGCAGGTCGCGTTCGGTGATGCCGTGGTCGATGCCGACCTGCACCAGGTACGGCCCGGCCTGCAGCAACAGCGTCTCGACCAGGATCGCCAGCGAGGCCGCGACCAGCAGCCCCGGCCGCCGGATCAGCAGCCGGCCGAGCGAGATCCGCCCGCCCGAGTCGGCCACCGGGTCGAAGGGCGCGTGCGGATCGCCGTGGTCCGGCTCCTTCGCCTCGAGCTTCGCGACGCCGGCCGCGAGATCTTCCGGGATGCCGGCGAACGGCAGCCCGTTGCCCTTGCGCCCGGCCGCGCCCATGGTCGGGCGGCCACCCACGGCGAAGCCGCCGAAGCCGCCCCCGAACATGCTCATGCGGTCACCTCCTGGGACGCCAGGATCTCGGCGTAGCGGGGTTCGCCGGCCAGCAGCGAGGCGTGCGTGCCGTCGGCGATCACCCGGCCGCCGGCCATCAGCACGACCCGGTCGGCCAGGCTGATCGTGGAGAGGCGGTGGGCCACGATCAGCGTCGTCCGGCCCTGCATCCGCTCCCGCAACGAGCCGTGGATCCGCTGCTCGACGCCGACGTCGATGGCGCTGGTCGCGTCGTCGAGCACCAGCACGGGCGGGTCGACCAGCAGCGCGCGGGCGATCGCGATCCGCTGCCGCTGCCCGCCGGAGAGCGTGTAGCCGCGCTCGCCGACGACCGTCTCGTAGCCGTCCGGGAGCTCGAGGATGAACTCGTCGGCCCCGGCGGCGACCGCGGCGTCGATCACCTCCCGGCGGGTGGCGTCGGGTCGCCCGTACGCGATGTTGTCGTGGATCGAGAGCGAGAACAGGAAGGGCTCGTCGGGCACGATGCCGACCTGCTCCCGCAGCGCCGACAGCTTGATCCGCCGCACGTCGAGGCCGTCGATGGTGACGCGGCCGCCGGTGACGTCGTAGAAGCGCGCGGCGAGCCGGCCGAGCGTCGACTTGCCCGATCCGGTGCCACCGACCACGGCCACCGTCTCCCCCGCCCGCAGCGTCAGGTCCAGGTGGTCGAGGGCGACGGTTCCATTGGGGTACGCGAAGGAGACGTCGTCGAACACGAGGTTCCCGCGCAGGGGCCGTTCGATCGGGTCCGCGTCGTCGACCACCTCGCTCGGCGTGTCGAGGATCTCGTAGATGCGCCGCGCCGACGCCGACGCCCGCTGCCCCATCATGATCATCATGCCGAGCATGCGGAACGGCGGCTGGAGCATCAGCACGTACGAGTTGAAGGCCACGATCGTGCCGACGGTGGTGTGCCCATTGATCACCATCAGGCCGCCGACCAGCAGCACCAGCGCCAGCCCGAGCCGCGGCAGGTTGTCCAGCAGCGGGTTCCACCGGCTGCGGATGCGCGCGTCCTGCCGGTACGCCCAGCGGATGCGGTCGGCGCTCTCGGCCAGCGACCGCAGCTGGCGCCCCTCGGCCGCGAACGCCTTGACGATCCGCACGCCCTGGATGTTCTCGTCGACGACGGTGGCGAGCTGGGCCAGCCGGGCCTGGATCATCCAGGAGACCGGGAAGATCGCCTTGCGCATGCTGACGCCGAGCACCCCGATGATCGGCATGGTCACCATGGCCACGATCGCGAGCGGCACGTTGATCGACAGCATCAGGATGAACGCGACCACCGCGATCAGGCACTGCACGAGGATCGACGGGCCGAACGAGAGGTACATCTGCACGGCCCGGATGTCGGAGCCGGAGCGGGACATCAGCTCGCCCGACTGCACCCGGTCGTAGAAGCCGAACGGCATCCGCACCAGGTGGGCGTAGACGATGTTGCGCAGGTCGTACTCCATCTCGTACGCCGTGCGCAGCAGGTAGAGCCGGGCCAGATAGTTGATGAAGCCCTGGACCAGGGCGAGCGCGATGATCGCCCAGACGTACTTGGTGAGGCCGCCGGCCCGGTCGACGATCGCGTCGTCGATGCCGATCCGGACGAGGTTGGGGATCTGCACCTGCACGACGAGGCCGACGAACGACAGCACGAGCGAGGTGATCAGCAGCCCGCGGTGGGCCTTGACGAGCGGCAGCGCGCGACGCAGCCAGCTCTTGCGAACATCGGGATCGATGGACGCCTTGGGCGCGCGGCGGCTCAAGGGCGCCTCCCTGTTGGTGCGAGGGGGATGGGGGCCGGAGGTATTTAGCTTAGCTAACGATAGCCTCCGCCTCCCGGCGCGCGGGAGTGACGCGGGCCACCAGCGCCGTGGCGCCGAGTGCGAGCACCTGGCAGCCCGCGACCCCGAGCAGCAGGACGACGGGCCCGCCCGGCGCGGCGAGGCCGGCCACTGCCGCGCCCAGAGCCGCGCCGGTCACCTTGAGCCCGGCGCCGAGCGTGAAGACCTGGGTGCGCAGGTTCGGTGGCGCGGCCCGGCCGCGCACCGAGAAGACCGCTACGGCCAGCGGTGCGCCCAGCGCCCCGGCGATCGCGACCAGGACGAGCGCCGGCCACCCGCCGGGCGCGGCGGCCAGCAGCAGGAACACCGCCGCGGTGCCGGCCACGCAGAGCAGCACGACCGCGACCGGCGACCGGCGCCGGCCGGGAAACGCCGTGGTCAGCAACGATCCGGCAAGCCCGCCCGCGGCGGCGACCGACAGGAGGAGGCCGGTGTACCGGGTGTCGCCCGCCCGCGCCGCCAGCAGGGCGGCCACCACCGGCAGCGCGCCCACGCCGACCTGGTTCAGCACCGACCCGGCGGTGACCGCGCCCAGCTCCCGGTCGCTCCGCATGATCCGCAGCGCGGCCGTCGGGCGCGGCTGTTCGGTCGCGGGCGGGCGGCTTCGCAGCGGCAGCGAGGCGACCAGCAGGCCGCCCAGCACCGCGAGACCGCTCAGCGCGACCACCGCCCAGGTCGCGCCCGCCGCGGCCGCGATCACGGCGGCCAGGGCCGGCCCCGCGATCCCGGCGATGCTGTAGGTGGTCACGTCGAGGCCGAACGCGCGCTCGAGGCGATCCCCGGCGAGCTCGCCGAGCAGGCTGGTCAGGCCGCCGATCAGCAGCGGCGCGCAGCAGCCGGCGGCCAGCAGCGCCACGCCGGCCAGGACGGTGAAGCGCCCGACGAGCAGGCCGGCGGCCACGAGTAGCGCCGCATACCCGAGGAAGACGCCGAGGTAGAGCGCCCGGCGCCGGCGGGCCACGTCGGCGAGGCCGCCGATCGCCGGCGCGGCCAGCACGTGCGGGACCATGAGCGCCGCGACGAGGAGGCCGCCGGCGCCGGCCCGGCCGGTGCGCTCGATCGCCAGCAGCAGGATCGCGACCCGCGCGCCCTCGTCGGCGAGCCGGGCGCAGACGGCCGCGGCGGCGTAACGACTCAGAACGAGCATGGGGGGTTACTACCCCGATCAGCCCACTCCGAACGGGCTCGGCTCGATGGCCGGGCAACTCGTGCCGGCCGGGGTGCGTTTCAGGGCGATGAGGTACGCGTCGGCGGTCGCGGCCACGCAGGGGCTGCGGTTGTAGACGACGTGTCCCCAGCCCTCGTAGGTGACCAGGTCGGCGACCGGGCTGAGCTGGTGGGCCACCCGCTGCGCCCAGACGTAGGCGGTGGCCGGGTCGTGCTTGGAGCCGATCAGCAGCATCGGCGGCGACCCGGGCGGCACCACCAGCGGACGCTGCGGGTTGGCCGGCGCCACGGGCCAGCCCAGGCAGCCGACGGTGGCGGCGAGCGCCAGCGGCGAGGCCTTCATCTGCGGCGCGCGCTCGGCCAGGATGTCGAGGCGGCGGCGCAGGTCGCGGAAGCCGGTGATCGGCAGGTACCAGTCCGAGCAGATCACGGCCGGGAAGCTGTGGTCGGTGATGTCGACCGAGGGCGGCGGGGCGGTCTTCGGGGCCGGGAGGCCGGCCGCGTCCTTGAGGTAGTACGCGAACGAGTACCACTGCGGCTCGTAGAAGGCGGCGAAGGCGGCCTCGGCCAGGTCGGCGACGTTCAGCTTCTCGGCCTTGTCGTACGGGTTCCGCAGCGTCCCGGCGTTCGCGCGGGCGACCAGCGCGGCCCACAGCGCGGGGAGGTTCCGGCCGCGCAGCACGCATTTCTCGTCGCGGGCGCACCACTTGACGAACTCGTCGAACGAGTCCTGGGCGGCGTCGGTCTCCTGGATCAGGAACGTGGCGAGGCCGGCGCTGTGGTCCATCACGCCGTCCAGCACCAGCGCGCGCAGCCGTTGCGGGTACGTCTCGGCGTACTGCTCGCCGATCAGGGAACCGTACGACGCGCCGTAGAAGCTGATCTTCTGTTCGCCGAGCGCGACCCGCACCGCGTCGACGTCGCGGACCACGCTGAGCGTGTCGACGTGGCCGAAGACCGGGCCCGACCGGGACGCGCAGTCGGCGGCCAGCCGGCGGTTGTAGTCGATCACGCCGTTGTACGCGCGCTCGCTCTCGACCAGCGGGTTCGGCTTGGCGTCGACCAGGTCCTGCGAGCACAGCACCGGGCTGCTGCGACCCACGCCCCGCGGGTCCATCCCGACGATGTCGAAGTGCTTGCGCAGCTCGGCGCTGAAGAAGGTGTTCGAGTCGAACGTGAAGTCCACGGCGGACCCGCCCGGCCCGCCCGGGTTGACCAGCAACGCGCCGAGCCGCTGCTTGGGGTCGGTGGCCGGGCGCCGGGCGATGGTGAGGATGACCGTCGGGCCGTACGGGTTGGCCCAGTCGGCCGGGACCCGCATCGTGCCGCACTGCACCGTCGCGTCCTCGGGACACGTCGCCCAGAGGATCGCCGGTGGGGTGGCGTCTCTCGCGCGGGCGGGCGGCACAGCGTACGTCAGGAGAAGCAGGACCGTGACCGCCAAAGCTCGCACCGCGCCATCTTCGAATGATCCATGATCACCTGTCCCCGGAACCGGTGAAGTTCGCCGGGCCGTGGCACGGTTGACCGATGACCACCGCCGCACGCACGCGCCTGCTCGTCGCCGCGACCGGAGCGGCGCTGCTGACCGCCTGCTCGTCGAACGAACCCTCGTCGCCGCCGCGCGCCGAGGCGACCGTGCCGTCGGTGGCCGCCACCTCCGCCCCCGCCGGCTCCTCGGCACCGTCCCGTCCCGGCGCGCCCGATCTCGGCAAGCCGCAGGTCATCGTGTCGAGCCTCGAGGTGCCGTGGGGCCTGGCGTTCCTGCCGGACGGGAGCGCGCTGGTCAGCGAGCGCGACAAGGGCGACATCCTGCGCATCCCGGTCGGCGGCGGCGATCCGCAGAAGGTCTATCACGTCGACGGCGCGCGCAGCGGGGGCGAGGGCGGCCTGCTCGGCCTGGCCGTCGACCCGGAGTACAAGACCAACAAGATGGTGTACGCGTTCTACACCGCCGAGAACGACAACCGGATCGCCAAGTTCACCCTCGACGACCCGACACCGAAGGTGATCTTCGAGGGGATCACCCGGGGCGGGCGGCACAACGGCGGGCGGCTCGCGTTCGGGCCGGACCGGATGCTCTACGTCGGCACCGGCGACGCCAGCGAGGGCGACCAGTCGCAGGACCCGAAGGACGTGAACGGCAAGATCCTGCGGCTCACCCCGGACGGCAAGCCGGCGCCGGGCAACCCGACCCCGGGCTCGCCGGTCTGGACCATGGGCCACCGCAACGTGCAGGGGCTGGCCTGGGACGCGAGCGGGAAGATGTACGGCATCGAGTTCGGCCAGGACACCTGGGACGAGGTGAACGTCATCCAGCCGGGCAAGAACTACGGCTGGCCGGTCGTCGAGGGCAAGGCCGGCAACGCCAAGTACGTCGACCCGATCGTGCAGTGGCACACCGATGACGCCTCGCCGTCGGGGGCGGCGATCGCGGGCGGCACGCTCTACGTGGCGGCGCTCAAGGGCGAGCGGTTGTGGACGGTGCCGCTCGGCGGCGGCGAGCCCAAGGCCTACCTCGAGGGGAAGTACGGGCGGCTGCGCACCGCGGCGATCGCGCCCGACGGCGCATTGTGGGTGATGACGTCGAACCGGGACGGGCGGGGGGACCCGGTCGGCGACGACGACCGCATCATCCGGTTCGCCGCCTCGTAGAAACGGTCGTGGCCCGGTCGCCTGGACCGGGCCACTTCGCGCTCACTTCTTGTTGTTGGGCGGTAGTTCCGGGAGGGCGGAGATCGCCGTCGCGTACTTCTCGATCTGACGGCCGTTCGGTACCACTCCGACGGCTCGGAGCTGGTCGTGGATCGCCTGCGCAACCTGGTCCTCGGACTGTCCGCGGTGGGTTTGCGCGACCTTGTTGATGACGTAATCGATTCTCACCTGAGCCTGCCAGCCGGCGGGACGGCTACCGCCCGAGGTGGCGAAGCTGACTGCTGCGAGGGGTTCCATGCCCTGTCTATCGGAAGGTCAGACCCTCGACTGGAAGATATGAGGAGGCTGTGCAACCAAGTCGCACCAGGCCGACAACCCCCTCACCATCATCGGACGTCGTCTTCGCTTTCCGGGGCGGGATCGGAGGGTGAATCCGGGGGGCTCAGCTTCAGCCAGAGCAGCATGAGCAGGCCGAAGACGAGCATCGCCAGGCCCATCCACAGGTTGATGTGCACGCCCTGGGCCTTTTCGATCTCCTCGGGCGAGTCGAAGATGCCCAGCAGCGTGACGATCACGCCGTAGATCACGAACAGGCCGCCGATCACCAGTCGCACGTCGAACAGCCGGGTGGCGCGGCGAGTGACCTTGGCTTCGGGTTCGTCGGTCATGTCGGTTCTCCCCTCACCAGACCGGGATGTACAGGAGGACGGCGAGGATCAGCGCGATCGCGCCGAGCAGGACCGGGTTGCGCCACCACACCTTCTCGCCCGAGATGATCACGTCGCTCGAGGTGCTCGTGCCGCCCAGGCCGTACACCAGCCCGCGCAGCTCGCTCTCCGGCTTCGGCGGGGTGAACATGGTGACGATCAGCGCCACGACGACCGCCGTCACGAACGCGAGGCCCGCGCCCCAGAAGCTCTCGCTGAGGTCGGAGTTGAAGTGGATCACGTCGGTCAGGTGGAAGATGTAGAGCATCAGGGAGGCCAGGAAGCCGAGCACCAGCGACCAGAAGCCGGCCCATGCCGACATCCGCTTCCAGAACATGCCGACGATGAAGGTGGCGAACAGCGGCGCGTTGAACAGCGAGAACAACGCCTGGATGTAGTTCATGATGTTGCTGAAGCCGGCCGCGATGAAGGCGGTGCCGATGCCGACCACGATGCCGGCCACCGTCGCCAGCCGGCCGACGCGCAGGTAGTACGCGTCGTCGCGGTCCTTCTGGACGTAGGACTGCCAGATGTCGTACGTGAACACGGTGTTGAAGCCGGAGACGTTGGCCGCCATGCCCGCCATGAAGGACGCCAGCAGGCCGGTCACCGCCACGCCGAGCACGCCGTTCGGCAGCAGGTCGCGCATGAGCAGCGGAATCGCGTTGTTGTAGACCAGGTCGCCCTTGTCGGCGCCGAGGCCCTTCACGGTGACGATCGCGATCAGGCCGGGGATCACGGTGATGATCGGGATCACCAGCTTCGGGAAGGCGCCGATGATGGGCGTACGCCGTGCCGCGCTCATGTCCTTGGCGCTCAGCGCCCGCTGCACCTCGGCGAAGTTGGTCGTCCAGTAGCCGAAGGACAGCACGAAGCCGAGACCGAAGATGATGCCGATCCAGTTCGCGCCGAGCGGGTTGTCGGCGGCGCTACCCGTGTTCGACCACGTGTGCAGCGCCGCGTCGCCGAGCGGGCTCTGCCGGACCTTCTCGAACAGACCGTCGATGCCGCCGACCTTGGTCAGGCCGACGATCGTGATCGGGATGAGGCCGGCCAGGATCACGAAGAACTGGAGCACCTCGTTGTAGATCGCCGAGGAGAGGCCGCCCAGGGTGATGTAGACCAGCACGATCGCGGCGCCGAGGATGATCGACAGCCAGAGCGGCCAGCCGAGCAGCGCCTCGAGGACGAGGGCCAGCGCGTACAGGTTGACGCCCGCGATCAGCATCTGGGCGACCGCGAAGCTGATCCCGTTGAACAGATGCGTGCTGTTGTTGAACCGGCGGCGGAGGAACTCGGGGACGCTGCGCACCTTCGAGCCGTAGTAGAACGGCATCATCACGATGCCGAGGAACACCATGGCCGGTACGGCGCCGACCCAGTAGTAGTGCAGCGTCAGCAGGCCGTACTGGGCGCCGTTGGCCGCCATGCCGATGATCTCGAGGGCGCCGAGGTTCGCCGAGACGAACGCGAGGCCGGTCACCCAGGCGGGCATCGATCTCCCGGAGAGGAAGAAATCGGCGCTCGTCTTGATCGCGGCACGGGCGGCGAAGCCGATGCCCAGCACGGTGACGAAGTAGAGCGCGAGGATCAGGTAGTCGAAAATGTCGAGGTCGAGCTTGAGTCCGCTCGCCGCAAGCACCTCCACGGGCCACCTCCAAGGCGAAGTCGCCACCGACTACCCACCATGAACATGTTTCACACCCGTTGCCGTTGCCTCACCAGCGATTCCAAACCGTCGAGGATGCGCTCGAGGCCGAAGTCGAACGCGTTTTCCTCGCCGCCGATCTCGCCGATCTCGGTCACGGCGGCCAGCACCGCGGGGAACTCGTCGGCGTGGTCGCGGAGCGCCGCCGTGACGGCCGCGGTCAGCTCGGCCTCGCCGCCGGCCTGACCGGCGATCATCCGGACGTGGCCGGCGATGGTGGCCACCGTGTCGAACC
The DNA here is from genome assembly GCF_055586105.1 of Actinoplanes sp. NPDC051537. NCBI lineage: Bacteria > Bacillati > Actinomycetota > Actinomycetes > Micromonosporales > Micromonosporaceae > Actinoplanes > Actinoplanes sp. NPDC051537. The sequence continues at coordinate 205,569 of NZ_JBVJIU010000005.1, read as the reverse complement.
GCTCGGGGCCGGTCAGCTCGGCCGGCATGGCTTGCAGCGCCGTCTCCGTCCAGGCCAGCTCGTTGGGGCCGACCGGGCGGCGCCCACTGGTCGCCGCCAGCGCCCAGGCGTGGCCGCCGTAGGCCGCCAGCAGGGCGGCCGCCCAGCCGGTGAGCCGGTCTCGCCAGTCGCCCTCCGGCATCGCCGGCGGCTCGCCGAGCCCCTGCTCGAGCATGGCCGCGACCAGCTCGGTCTTGCCCGGCAGGTAGCGGTAGAGGGACATCTTCGTGTAGCCGAGGTCGGCCGCCACCCGCTGCATCGAGACCGCCGCCATGCCCTCGGCGTCGGCGATCGCGATCGCGGCGTCGGCGATCTGGGCGAGCGTGAGCGCCGGCTTGGGACCGCGGGTGGGCGGGCGCTTCACGTTCCAGAAGAAATCAGCGGTCATCTTGCCATCCTCCCTAACTGCGTCTACCGTACACAGAAATAACCGAGTCCGGCGGACACAGTTTTTCCGCCGCGCTTCTTTTCACAGGGGGATGTCATGAAGGTTCTGATCTCGGGAGCGAGCATCGCGGGGCCGGCGCTGGCCTACTGGCTGGGGCGGTTCGGCTTCGAGCCGACGATCGTCGAGGTCGCGCCCGTGCTGCGCACCGGCGGCAGCGCCGTCGACTTCCGCGGGCCGCTGCACATGGGCGTGCTCGACAAGATGGGCGTGCTGCCGGCGCTGCGCGAGGTGCAGACGCACGGCACGGCCATGCGGTTCGTCGACGCCGACGGCGAGCGGCTGATGGAGTGGCCGGCCGGGCTGGCCGGGGGCGACCTCGAGGTGCAGCGCGGCGATCTGGCCCGCGTGCTGTGCGAGGCCGGCTCCGCCGAGTACCTTTTCGGCGACCGCATCGCGGCGATGAACGAGACGCCGGGCGGGGTCGAGGTCAGCTTCGCGAGCGGCGAGCAGCGGGTCTTCGACCTCGTGGTCGGGGCCGACGGGGTGCACTCGGGCGTGCGGCGGCTCGCGTTCGGGCCCGAGGAGCAGTTCGTGAAACACCTCGGGTACTACGTGGGCGGCTGGGATGTGCCGAACGAGTGGGGTCTGGGCCGTGACTCGCTGCTGCACAACGAGCCCGGCAAGCTGATGAGCGTCGGCGGCGACCACCGGGACCCCTCGGCGGCAAGCGCGTTCATCTGCTTCGCGTCGCCCAAGATCTCCTACGATCGGCGCGACCTCGACGAGCAGAAGCGACTGATCCGCGCGCGCTATGCGGGCATGGGCTGGCTGGCGCCGCGGCTGCTGGAGGGGCTCGACACCGCCACCGACGTCTACTTCGACCAGATCTGCCGGGTCGACAATCCCTCGTGGACCAAGGGGCGGGTCGCGCTGGTGGGCGACGCCGCCTGCGGGGCCACGATCGGTGGGCAGGGCAACGGCACGGCGATTGTCTCGGCGTACGTGCTGGCGGGAGAGCTCGCCGCCGCCCAGGGTGACCATCGCGTCGCTTTTCCCGCCTATGAGAGGCGGATCGGCAAGTTCGCCCGCGGCACGCAGAAGGGCGGCGACACGACCGGGAAGTTCCTGGCGCCGAAGACGGCGACCGGCATCAAGGTGCGGAACTACCTGAACAACCAGAAGTGGGTCATCGACCTGACCTTCAAGATTGCCAGTGACCGCAGCACGAACATCGAGCTGCCCGACTACGTCGCCGCCGCGTCAGGCCGGCTGTGACAGGGCCGCGTCGATCGCCTCGCGGGTGGCGTCGGGTTGGGTGACCCACGGGAAGTGGCCGGCGTCGGGCAGCCAGATGATCGCGGCGTTGGGCAGCCAGTCGGTCAGCACGTGCGGGGCGGCCAGCCCGGTGATGGCGTCCCGCTCCCCCGCGATGATCGTCACCGGCACACCGACCGCGGCCAGGTCGCCCGGGTCGAGCGTGCCCGACCAGTAGTCCGCGTAGTCGCCGGTCACCTCGGGCCGGCTCGCGTGGGCCCGGACGGCCGGGGTGTCGGCGCCGTAGACCAGCGGCATGAGCCCCGGGGCGGCCTCGTCCTCGTCGGTGTCGGCATCCCAGGCGGCCTTCGCGGCGGCGTACCAGGGCTCGGCGGCGAACCACCGCTTGAGCAGCACGTCCTGCGACGGCTCGTCGACACCCTGCGGGATCGGCTTGCGCGACGGGGTGAGCAGCACCAGCCGCGAGACGTGCGCCGGGTGCCGGGCGGCGTAGGCGAGCACCGCCCAGGCGCCGGCCGAGTGGCCGAGCAGATCGATCCGCTCTTGGTTTGTTTCCAGCCTCAGCCGCTCGATGTCCTCGGCCAGGTCGGTGAAGGCGTGCGAGTCGGCCGGTTCGGAGCGGCCGGTGCCCCGGGGGTCGAGCACCAGCAGGGTGCGGCTCACCCCGCCGAGATCGTCGAGGTAGCCGCCGGGCCGTCCCGGGCCGCCGGGCTGGCAGACCAGGAGCGGCCCGTCGCCGCGCTCCTCATAGTGCAGTCGCGTGCCCGCGGCCGATCGGAAGTCCCCCATCAGCGGAGCCTATCGATCTCTTCCACGCTCAGGGCACCGATACTGGACACGACGAGGCTCGCCATCTCGAGCGCGTCCGGTGCGGGCGGGTAGACGCCGTGCGGCACGGCGATCACGGCCAGCCCGGCGCGCCCGGCCGAGCGGAGGCCGTTGCTCGAGTCCTCGATCGCGGCGCAGACCGCCGGGGCGAAGCCGAGCTTCTCGGCCGCGGCCAGGTAGACGTCCGGGTAGGGCTTGCCGCGCGGCACCTCCTCGGTCGAGAGCGTGACCTGGAAGGCGTCGGTGAGCCCGGCCGTGGCCAGCACCTGGTCGATCAATATCCGGGCGCTCGAGCTGGCCAGCGCGAGGGTGAAGCGCTCCCCGATCCGGCGCACGGCGTCGACCGAGCCCGGGATCAGCGGCAGATCATCGCGGTAGCGCTCGGCCATCCGGCCCAGCACGTCGGCGGCGACCTGCTCGGGCGTCCGCGGCACGCCGACCTCCTCGGCCAGGTGCCGCGACCACTCTCCGGTGCTCATGCCCATCATCCGGTCCTGGGTGTCCGGGAGGAACCGCTTGCCGAACTCGGCGACGTAGCCGCGGCGTACCTCCTCCCAGACCTCCTCGGAGTCGATGATCACGCCGTCGAGGTCGAAGACGACCGCTTGGACCGTCACAGTTCCGCTGCCGCCGGGATGATCTCCTTCTGGAAGATCTCCAACTGCTTGGTGTCGTACGCGTTGACCAGGCTGCCGTGGGCCTGCTGGAACCCGAGCGACGCCAGGTGCCGCAGACCGTCGATGATCTCGCCCGGGTTCTTGGTGGTGAGGTCGTAGTGGAACATGCAGGTCTTCTCGATCTCGTCGTAGTCGCGCCCGACGTTCTCGCAGTGCTGCTTGAGCACGTCGAGCTTGTGGCCGACCTCGGGGCTCGGGAAGAGGTTGCAGGCGTCCGCGTACTTCGCGACCAGCAGCAGCGTCTTCTTCTCGCCGCCACCGCCGATCAGGATGCGCGGGCTCGGCTTGCTCAGCGGCAGCGGCGAGTTGAGCAGCCGGCCGAGCTGGTAGTGCGTGCCGTTGAACGGCGTCTCGTCGCCGGCGAACATCTGCTTGCAGATCTGCAGGGTCTCCTCGAGGCGCTCGAAGCGCTCCTTGGTCGAGGGGAAGAACAGGCCGAGGCCACGCGACTCGTCCTCGTTCCAGGCGGCGCCGATGCCGAGCAGCGCGCGGCCGCCGGAGAGCACGTCGAGCGTGGTGACGGCCTTGGCCAGCAGGCCCGGGTCGCGGTAGGTCACGCCGGTGACCATGGTGAACAGCTTGGCGGTCTTGGTGTGCGCGGCCAGATAGCCCAGCGCGGTGTAGGCCTCGAGCATGTCGTTCTCCGCGGGACCGACCCCGCGGATCTGCCAGACGTGGTCCATCACGCTGATCCGGTCGAAGCCGGCCTCGTCGGCGGCGGAGGCCACCTCGGCAAGCACGGCGCCGAGCCGCGGAGCGCCCTCGGGCCACGTGAAGTTCGAGATGTGCAGACCAATTTTCACACCCAAAACCCTACTCCCACCCCTTTCATCTTGTACGCACAGTAGTCACCCCTTTTACCCGCGGGCGCGTCCCTTTCGAGCCGCCGGTACGGCCCTGATCAGCCTTTCCGATGAGTTGCTGTTCGGTTGCCGACCGGTAGTTTCGAAGATCAGCAGTGCACCCGTGAGGAGCCACCGCCATGCCTCCTTCGCCGCTTGGACCAGCGACGACCCACCACCGCCGATCGTCACCCTCCGTAAGTGTCGTCATCCCGGTGAGCGACCCCGGCGGCCTGCCGCTGATGCTCCGCGGCCTGCCCGTCGTCGACGAGGTCATCGTGGTCGCGTCGTCCCCCTCGTCCCCCTCTCCGGATGCGGCCGAGCTGGTGCGCTCCGCCCGCCCCGACGCCCGCGTGCTCCGCCCCGGCCGCCCCGGCACCGGAAACGCCCTGGCCACCGGCTTGGCCGCGGCCACCGGCGACGTGATCGTGACCCTCAACGGCGACGGCTCCACCGACCCCGGCGAGATCCCCGCCTACATAGCGGCCCTGACCGCCGGCGCCGACGCCGTCTTCGGCTCGCGCTACCGCCCCGGCGGCCGCGACCTGACCGGCGGCCGTTTCCGCCGCTGGGCCAACCTGCTCCTGGCCTGGATCGTCAACACGGTCTTCCACACCACCCGCACCGACCCCGGCTTCGGCTACGCCGCCTTCTGGCGCGACGCCCTGCCCGCCCTGGACCTCCCCGACCCTTCGGCCCGCCTGGGCGCCACGTGGGGAGACGGCCCCGAGCTGCGCCCACTGCTGTCGCTGCGCCCCGCCGCCCGCGGCCTGCGGGTAACCGAGATCGGCAGCGTCGCCTACCCCCGCATGAGCCGCCCCGCCCGAGCCGACCTACCGAGCGCCTGGCATTGGTTGCGTGCGATAGCCACCGAGCACCGCCACCATCGCGGCCGCCACACTCCCCCGCCCCGCCGCCCCGCTTCCACCGCTCCCCTGGCCGAGCCCACCCCCACCGCGCTACCGCGCCGCCCCGGCTCCGCCCGACCGAACGTTTCCGCCGCCGGCCTCCGCTCCGCCCGACCGGACGTTTCCGCCGCTGGCCCCCGCTCCGCCCGATCAGACAGCCCCGGCTTCGCCACGCCGCCCGCCCGCGCCGCTGATACCCCCGCCTCTGATACCCCCGCCTCTGATACCCCCGCCGATCGTCTGCCCTCGAAACGCGCCCGGCGCTGGGGCGACCGCCCCGCACACCCGGAAGCCGCTCCCGCCGCTCCCGCCCCCACTCCGGCGTGGCCAAGCTCGGATCGCCAGCGCTCCGGCACACCGTGGGGCCCACCCCGCCGCCGCCCATCCCCCGCACGCGACCTGTGGCGCGCCGCCGACAACCCGATCCCGCACGAGTCCCCACGCCCGATCGCCAACAGCACTCCCCACACCCCACAGAGCCCCCACGCCGCCCGCACTCCCACCCCCGACTTGAATCCCCGCTCAACCGACGACACCCGCCCCGACCCCTCAACGGCGCCCCCGCAGCCCCCCACCCAACGCGAGGTGGGCACCAAGCGCCGCCGCATAGAGGGCTTACGCCAGCGCCCAGACCTACGAGTCATCAACGGCGAGGGCACCGGAGGCGGCCGCACCCGAAGCGGCCGCTTGCGCCCCGTCCCGCGCGAGAGCTAGCGGTCCCGCACCCGCGGGCCGCCCGCCTGGCCCGCACCCGCGCGCCACTCGCCTCGACATCGTCCGTGCCCGCTCGCCTGGCCCGCGCGCCGCGCTCGCCTGGCCCGCGCCCGCGCGCCGCTCGCTCGACCCGTCCGCGCCCGGCCGCCGCTCGCCTCGCCCGCGCGCCCCGACCTCGCCCGCGCTCCGAGCGCACCGCCTACCGCCGCGCTTTGCTCTGCTCACCTATACGCGCATCGCAGCTCAGGTCGACTCCGCGCGCATAGGTAAGCAAAGCTGGAGGTCCGCCCCGCACGCCCGGGTAAGCAGAGCTGAGGGTCCGCCCCGCGCGCCCAGGTAAGCAGAGCTACAGCTCCACCCCGCGCGCCCAGGTAAGCAGAGCTACAGGTCCACCCCGCGCACCCAGGTAAGCAGAGCTACAGCTCCACCCCGCGCACCCAGGTAAGCAGAGCTACAACTCCACCCCGCGCACCCAGGTAAGCAGAGCTACAACTCCACCCCGCGCACCCAGGTAAGCAGAGCTACAACTCCACCCCGCGTAAGGACGAAGGCAACCGCGTCAGCGCCATCGCCCGGCCCACCCTCGATGGGTGGGCCGAGACTACGGACCGCCTACGACACTTTCGACGCGTCATCCCCAGGCCGAGCACAACCGTCCCCGGAGCGCCGAGCCCCACCCCACCCGCAACCGGGTGGGAGACGAAACTACCGACCCCCTACGACATTTTCCGCGCGTTATCCCCAAGGGCCGCAACAACAACCCGCGACCCTCAAGCGCGCTCCCGCAACCGCGGCAGGATCTGGTCGGCGTACAAACGTAGGAAGCGCTCCTGGTCCGGCCCCGGCGCGTGGAAGACCAAGTGCCTGAAACCCATGTCCAAATACTCGGCGACGCGGTTGCCGTGCTCCTCGGGGTCGTCCGAGCAGATCCAGCGGGTCACGGTGCGGTGGACCGGGAGGGCGTCCGCGCGGCGCTGCATCTCGATCGGGTCCTCTACGCCGGTCTTCTCCTCGGGCGAGAGGGCCAGCGCGCCCCAGTAGTGGGTGTCGTTGCGGGCGCGCTCCATGTCGTCGTCGAAGGAGACCTTGACCTCGATCATCAGGTCCAGGTCGTCGATCTTGCGGCCGGCCTTGGTGGCGCCCTCGGTCACGGCGGGGAGCAGAGTCTCCGTGTAGAGGTCGTGGCCCTTGCCGCTGGTGGTGATGAAGCCGTCGGCGATGCGGCCGGCCAGGCGGGTGGCGGCGGGACCCGAGGCGCCGATGTAGATGGGGACCTGCGTGTCCGGCTTGTCGTAGATCGTGGCGTTGAGGGTCTGGTAGAACTGGCCCTCGAAGGTCACCCGGTCCTCGGTCCACAGCTTCTGGATCAGCTGGACCGCCTCCTTCAGCCGGGCGAAGCGCTCCTTGCCGTCCGGCCACTCGGTGCCCAGCGGCACCTCGTTCAGCGATTCGCCGGAGCCGACCCCGAGCACGACCCGGCCGGGCGCGAGGCAGCCGAGGGTGGCGAACGCCTGGGCGACCACGGCGGGGTGGTAGCGGAAGGTCGGGGTGAGCACGCTGGTGCCGATCAACACTCGCTCGGTACGGGCGGCGAGCGCACCCAGCCACGGCAGGGCGGCGGGAGCGTGGCCGCCGTCGTGCCGCCACGGCTGGAGGTGGTCGGAGATGAAGACCGAGTCGAAACCCAGCTTTTCCGCCAGCTCGCCGTAACCGAGAAGCTCCGCCGGCGCGAACTGCTCGGCCGACGCCTTGTACCCGAACCGAATCATGACCCCGACACTAACCCGCGGCCTTGTACGCCTCACCCGCAGCCGTCGGAGAATCCCCGTCTTTGTAGAGCCCGAAGTCGACGCTGTCGCCCACGGCCGGCAGCCCGAACCAGGCGTACCGCTCGACGTACGACCGGCTCTGCAGGCCCGACGTGGCGCCCTTGATGAAGGTGACCAGCTGGGACGAGCTCGGGTACTTGGGCGAGCCGGAGAAGTTCATGAGCCCGAACTCGGTGACCCAGACCGGCTTGTCGTACCGCTTGTGCACGGCGTCGACGTAGCCGAGGAACTGATTGGTCGCCGCGGCGGAGAAGTCCGACCCGTACCAGTGCAAGGTGATGAAGTCGACCCGGTAGCCCTTGTCCTTGGCGCCGGTCATGAAGCGGTCCAGCCATCCGCCGGGCGTGTCTCCGCCGTACGCCACCGACGGCGAACCCAGCCGCAGCCCGGTCGCCTGGAGCTTGGGCCACTTCGCCAGGGCGTCCTCGACGCTCATGTTCGCCTGCCCGCTCATGTCCGGCTCGTTGAAGCCGAGCAGCGTGTCGCCCTCCCGCTTGACCTCGGCGAGCTTGGCGTCGGTGACGTCGCCCCCGGCCCTGATCATCGGGACGAACGAGACGCCGGACGGGCCCGGCATGTCGTTGTTGTTCGAGCTCCAGTTGTAGTACCAGCCGGCGCCGACGTCGGCGAGGGCCGGCTTGAGGCCGGTGAACTGCCAGACCCCGACGCCCTTCTTCTTGCTCGCCTTCGCGGTGACCACGACCGCCGGTTTCTTCGCCGGGGAACGCGACGGAGGGACCGAGCGGGACGGCGACAAAGACGGTGAAGGGGACAAGGACGGCGAAACCGACGGTGACGGCGAAACGGACGGGCTGGCATTAAGAACAACTGCAGCAGTGGGCGTACGCGGTGAGGAGTCACCGTTGTGGTAGACCACGACGGCCGCGGCGGTCCCGGCCACGGCCGTCGTGGCGAGCGCGGCGGTGAGCACCTTCTGCGAGACGCCGAGGCCGATCTTCGCGAAGAGGTGCGCGCCGCCGGTGGCCGCGGTCTTGGCCGCCGCCACCTTCCCGAACGCGCCGAGTCCGGCGGGAATCGGGACGAGGGCCATCCCGGCGAGCAGGCGCTCGGCCGCGACGAGGTTGTCCCACGCGGGGATGCAGTACCGGCAGTCCCGGGTGTGCCGGGCGATGCGCTTGCGCCACAACGCGCTCGGAGTGCCGTCCCAGTGCACGGTGATCAGGCGGAGATCGGGGCACGACGGCGCGGCGGCCAGTGCCCGGACGACAGCGCGGGCCGTCTCGAGCTGACCCTTCATCCGCTGGATCCGGACCGCGGCGTGCTGCCGGCTGACCTCGGTGGCCTCGACGATCTCGTCACGGGTCAGCTCGCCGGACGCCTCGAGCCACCACAGCGACAGCAGCTCGCGGTTGTCCTCGTCGAGCCAGCGGGTCGCCTCGGCCGTCTCCCGGCGCTGCCCGGCCAGCTCGAGCCGGGTGATGGCCAGGTCCGTGAAATCGGCGCCGGGATCGCGTACGTCCTCGTGAACAAGCGCATCGGGCGCGCCGCGACGGGCGCGGAACCGCTCCCGCACCTGGCGCACGGTGATCGCCACGAGCCAGGACCGGAACGACTCGGGCTCGCGCAGATCGCCGAGGTTGCGCAGGACCCGCAGCATCACGTCCTGGACCACGTCGTCGACGTCCGCGTGACCCTCGAGGGCGCGGCCGACGATCGTGTAGACCAGCGGCAGGTACCCCGCGACGAGCCGGTCGACGGCGGCCGGGTCACCGGCACGGGCCGCGATGACCGTCGCGATGTCGGGTTGGTCCGCCATGTTCCATGCCTTTCGTCGTGCGTCCCCGGCCGCGATTGCGATGGCCGACGAGTAGGGGACGTGCGAGCCGTCCATGGATAACACGTTTTTCGCGAGCGCCCGGATGAGCCGGGCCGCGATGAGCCGGGCCACGATGAGCCGGGCCACGATTAGGGACGCCGTGCTCCGGGCACAGAAGATGTCATGCGTATGACAGTCCGGCTAGACCTGCCGCGTGAAGCCGGCAGCGTTCCGGCCGTGCGCCGACTGTTGCGCAGCACCCTCGCCGTCCTGCACGTGGACCGCCAGTCCGGCGACGATCTGGAGCTGGCAATCACCGAGGCCTGCGCGAACGTGGTCAACCACGCGTCGGGCACGGAGAGCTTCGAGGTCCTCCTCGAGGTCGCCGAGGATCACTGCGCGATCGACGTCCGCGATGAGGGGGCCGGGTTCGACCCCTCCACCGTCGGCACGCCGGAGGTCGGCAGCGAGCGGGGACGCGGCCTCTTTCTGATCAAGGCGCTCGCCGAGAACGTCCGGATGCACTCCGCACCACGCCACGGCAGCCTCATCCACTTCGAGAAGTCTTTCGCCTAGGGCTCGTCACCCGCATCGGACGCAAGCGCCTATCATGCTTGCCGTCTGGCAATTATTGCCGACAGCGAAGGGAGATCGAGTGTCCGACGGCCCGGTGACGGTCGGCGCGCTGCTGCGTGCGGCGCCGCCCGATCGCCTTCCCGAGGTCACCGCCGAACATCTGCGCGGCCGCTATGACGCGGAGCGGATCGAGGTGTTTCTCGGCGACCTGAGCCTCTCCACTCTCCGCCCCGTCCTCGACCCCGAGGGCCCGTCCGGCGGCCCGCTCGAGCAGCGCTGTTTCGGCAGCCAGCTCCCGGTGGTCGAGCCCCGCGCGGACGGCGGCCCGGCGCGGGTCGTGCTGCCGCTCACGGTCTGGGGCGACCGGATCGGCGTGCTGCGTTTCGAGACCGCGGCGGCGGCCACGCGGGAGATGACGGCCGAGCTCACGGCGCTGGCCGGAGATCTGGCCATGGCGCTGCGTACGGCCGACCGCGACACCGACCGCTATCACCGCGTGCGGCGGCGGGAACGGCTCACGATGGCCGCCGAGCTCCAGTGGGACCTGCTGCCCGGCCGTTCGCTGAGCGGCGAGCGGTTCCGGCTGGCCGGCGCGCTCGAGCCGGCGTACGCCGTCTACGGCGACCACTACGACTGGTCGGTGGGCGCCGAGCGGCTCACCGTCACGGTGCTCAACGGGCACGGTGACGGCATCGAGGCCACCCTGCTGACGGCGATCACGGTGAACGCCATGCGCAACGCCCGCCGCTCCGGGGCGGGGATCGTGGAACAGGCGGAGCTCGCCTCGGACGCGGTCTACTCGCGGCACGGCGGCAACGCGTACGTGGCCACGCTCCTGCTCGAAATCGGTCTTGCCGACGGTGTGGTCGAGGCGGTGGACGCGGGCTCGCCGAAGGCGCTGATCGCGCACAACGGCGAGATCCGGCCGGTCACCCTCGAGCAGCAGCTTCCGCTCGGCATGTTCGGCGACAACCGGTACGAGACGCAGAAGTTCCAGCTCGAACCGGCCGACCGCCTGCTGGTGGCCAGCGACGGCGTGCACGCCGCGGCGCCCGGCGGACGCCCCGAGTTCGGGTCGTCGGGGATGCTCGCGGCCCTGCGCCGCACCCGCCTCCAGCCGCCGTCCGAAGCGGTCGGCACGGTCATCCGCTCGCTGCGGGAGTACCACAGTGGGCTCGACGCCGAGGACGACGCCGTCATCGTCTGCTTGGATTGGATGCGCTAGAGGGGCTTGAACCGCCCGTCCGGGGGGTAGTCCGCAGAACGACAATCGGTCTGCCACGCCGCAGAACGGGGATATATCCGACATGGACGACCGGGTAACCGACGTCGCCGCGGCCGTCGAGGCGGCGGTGGAGTCGCTCGTGTCCGTTCTGGACGGCGCGCACCTCGCCCACGCCCCCACCGTGCCCCCGGCCCAGCTGCGGGTTCTGATGATCGTCTCGGGCAACCGGCACACCAACATGAGCCGGCTGGCCGAGGCGCTCGACGTGGTGCCGTCCTCGGCGAGCCGCCTCTGCGACCGCCTCGAGGCGACCGGCCTGCTGCGCCGGGTGCCCGATCCGCGCGATCGCCGCGAGGTGCGGCTGATGATCACTCCGTCGGCCCGGCGGCTGCTCGATCAGCTGCGCGATCGGCGCCGCGCGGCCATCGGCGAGGTGCTGGACCGGATGGCGCCGGCCGCCCGGCAGGACCTGCTGCGGGCGCTCGAGTCGTTCGCCGACGCCGCCGATTCGCAGGACAAGGACAAGAACGAGGGCTTGCGTACGGCGTGAGGTAGCGTCCCGGGCATGCGCATCGGCATCGTGATCCTGCCCGACCAACGCTGGTCGGTCGCCGCCGAACGATGGCGCCGGGCCGAGGACTACGGCTTCGACCACGCCTGGACGTACGACCACCTGGGCTGGCGTGACCTCGTCGGCGGCCCCTGGTTCGACGCGGTGCCGACGCTCACCGCGGCGGCCATGGTCACCAGCCGGATCCGCCTGGGCACGTACGTGGCATCGCCGAACTTCCGTCACCCGGTGCACTTCGCCCGCGAGGTGACCGCGCTCGACGACATCTCCGGCGGCCGGCTGCTGCTCGGGATCGGCGCGGGCGGCACCGGCTTCGACTCGGCCGTGCTCGGTGAGCCGGAGCTGGCCCCGCGGCGGCGGGTCGACCGCTTCGCCGAGTTCGTCGACCTGCTCGGCACGATCCTGGCCAACCCGGCGACGACCTGGCACGGCGAGTGGTATCAGGCCGTCGACGCGCGCAGCACCCCGGGACCGGTCCAGCAGCCGCGCCCGCCGTTCATCCTGGCCGCCAACGCCCCGCGCATGCTGGCGCTCGCCGCGCGGCACGGGGACGGCTGGGTGACCACCGGGCCGCAGGCCGACGACGCCGAGTCGTGGTGGCGCGCGGTCGGCGAGATCGTGGCGCGGTTCGAGGAGGCGATGACGGCCGCCGGTCGCCCGCTGGACGCGATCCCCCGCTATCTGAACCTGGACTCGTCACCGGTCTATTCGATGACCAGCGTCGACGCCTTCACCGACGCCACCGGACGAGCCGCGGCCCTGGGCTTCACCGATGCGATCACCCATTGGCCGCGGGCCTCGAGTTGGTACGCCGGCGACGAAAGCGTCCTGGAATCGGTCGCCGCCCGGTTACCGCGCTAGGCGGCGCCGCCTGCGGCCGAAGCATGCTTACCGGAAACTACCGGCCGTTCGCGGCGCGGTACGCGTCGGTCACGCCCTGCGGAATGCGACCGCGCTCGGAAATCTGGTGCCCGTTGGCCTGGGCCCACTCACGGATCGACCGGTTCTCGTCACGCGAGGTCGCGGTGCGGCCACCGGCGGCGCGACGAGCCGGGATCCGGCCGGTGCCACGGCCGAGACGGGTGCCCGCGTTGATGAACGGGTCGAGCGCCTTACGCAGCTTCCCGGCATTGGCCTCGGAAAGGTCGATCGTGTAGTTAATGCCGTCGAGGCTGAACTCGACGGTGCGGTCAGCCTTCTTTCCATCCAGATCGTCGATCAGCGTGGTGATGACCTGCCGCGCCATAACTGCTCCCGAATAAATCAGATCCCGAGTCAATCCGAACAGCCGGGCCCAGTGTTGCTCGTAAGGGGCTTCCCGCGCAACTCATCCCGCCAGAATTAGCAATTCTTTCCCGCTCCGGGCGGTCCGTTATTCAAATGACGGGACGACATTCACAGGAATCCGTGCGGAAAGACCGGGTGGCCGGGGGCCGCGTGGATCACCTAGGGTCGCAGGCATGGACGACCGGGCTGCGTGGGAGGAACAGCGCCGCCGAGCCATCGACGGCCACGCCGCCGCACTGGCCGCGGGCCGCGAGGCGGAGGCCCGGCAGGCCGCCGACCTGCTGATCTCGTTCGTCCGCCGGGCCGCCGAGCGTGGCCTGCCGCCCCACCCGCTGACCGCTCGCAGCTTCGACGGCCGCGCCGCGTACCGGACCAAGGTTCGTGGTTGGTATCTGAAGTCGAATCGCTCGGTCGCCGTCGGCGAACACGGCGAGTATTACGTCCTGACCGTTCCGTCATCGTTGCGCGCCCGGTTCACCGGCGCCGATCTTTCCCCCAGCGTGCCCCGGCTGATCGTCGGTGCGGGCGGCGGCGACGGCGAGACCATTCCGCTGGCTCAACTCCTCGACCAGCGGCTCGACGCGGGAGTCTCCTGGCCTTGACCCTTCTCACCCCTCGACGCGTGATCACCTCTCTTTTGATCGCGGGCCTTGCCGTCATCCCCACGGCGGGCGTCCCGGCCCCGGCCTCCGCCGCTGCTCTCGCTGCCGGCAAGGCCGCGGAGATCCCGTGTCCCAAGCCGAACGTGCCCAAGCCCAAGGGCATCCCGCCCCGCCCGGTGCCGCCGCCGGACAACCCGGTGAACAGCGCGGTGGGCGGCGACGACCTGGCCACCCACGGTCTGGTCATTCCGGCCGGGGCGAAGCAGCCGCCGGCGGTCACGGCGACCACCTGGATCGTCGCCGACCTGGACACGGGCGAGGTGCTCGGCGCCTGCGGCCCGCACGTCTACCAGACCCCGGCGAGCGTGCAGAAGACGTTGCTGGCGGCCACGGTGATGGACAAGCTCGACCCCGCGAAAACCGTGACGGTGGTACGCAGCGACCTCGACATCGAGGTGAACAGTTCGGCCGTGGGTCTGGTCGTCGGCGGCAAGTACCCGGTGTCGACGCTCTGGCTGGGGCTGCTGCTCAACTCGGGTAACGACGCCGCGAACGCGCTGGCCCGGATGGCCGCCGGCGGCGGTGCGGACGGCGTGGCGACGACGGTGGCCGCGATGAACGCCGAGGCACAGCGGCTGGGCGCATTCCAGACGCACGCCGTCACCCCCAGTGGCCTGGACGGCAAGGGCCAGTTCACCAGCGCGTACGACCTGGCGTTGATCGCCCGCAAGGATTTCGCCAACGCCGACTTCCGCAAGTACGTGCTGACCAAGTCCGCCCAGATGCCGGCGCAGCCGCAGCTGAAGCAGAAGGGCTTCCAGTTCCAGAACGAGAACAAGCTGATCTACAACTACCCCGGCGCGATGGGCGGCAAGACCGGCTTCACCACGATCGCCCGGCACAGCTACGTGGGCGGCGCCCAGCGCAACGGCCGCCGCCTGGTGGTCACCCTGCTCGGCGCCGAGGCCCACCCCCTGCGCGGCTGGCAGCAGGGCGCCGCCCTGCTGGACTGGGGTTTCGCCCTGCCGAAGGATGCTTCGGTCGGCAAGCTGGTGACCCCCGAGGACGTGGCCGCCCGGCAGCCCACGGCCGACGCCCGCGCCGAGTCGACCACCGCCGCCAAGGCCGCTCCGCCGGCCCGCTCGTCCGGCCCCGGCACGACAACGGTGGCCGCCGCGGCCGCGGTGGCCCTGCTGCTGGCCGGCACTCCCCTGCTGCTGTTGCTGACGCAGCGCCGGCGCCGTCGGCCGCCTCAGCGCCCCGGTGGGGCGTATCGGTGAGCCCTTCTGCTCACCTCCACGCGCCGCCTTACCGGGGGCTCTGCTTACCTCCACGCGCCGGCTTGCCGGTCGCTCTGCTTACCTCCACGCGCCGGCTTGCCGGTCGCTCTGCTTACCTCCACGCGCCGCCCTACCCGAAGCTCTGCTTACCTCCACGCGCCGCCCTACCCGAAGCTCTGCTCACCTCCACGCGCCGCCCTACCGGAAGCTCTGCTCACCTCCACGCGCCGCCCTACCCGAAGCTCTGCTTACCTCCACGCGCCGCCCTACCGGCGCTCTGCTCCCGGAGGTGGCCAGCCACCAGTCGCGCCCGACCACCGGGCGTCCAGCCACCGAGCCGGGCCACTGCACCCTTGACCACCGGGCGCACCCAGCCACCGCCCGGCCATTCCGCGCCTGACCACCGGCTCGCCGGGGAGGGTTGGGGAAAACCGGCGGAAAGTGTCATACCCGGGCCCTAATGTCGCCCCCACCCAGTGACGTGGGCGGGGCGGGGGCGGGGGCGGGGGCGGGGCGGCGTGCGGCGGGGCGGAATAGAGCAAGCGACTCAGGTCAACAACAGCCCAGCGACCCAAACCACAGCAACCCCGAGCGCGGCCGTGAACTCGATCAGCATGGACATCCCAGCGGCCCCCAGGGCTTTCTTCGTCGACGGCCAGGCCTGAGCAGCACCCACGCGCACGTGTTCGACCAGGTAGACGCCGAGCACGAACCCCAGGATCAGGCCGATCACCGGAACCACGAAGAAACCGATCAGGCCCAGCACTCCCCCGGCGAAGAGGGCCATGTTCGGAATGCCGGCGTCCTTGAGCCGCTTCCCCGGCACCAGGTACTTCACCAGGGCGCCGAGCACCGCCACCAGCGTGGCGACGACCAGGACCACCCACTTCAGCGCGCCCGAGGCGTCGCCCAGGAATGCCCACAGCGCCACGCCGGCCCAGGCCAGCAGCAGGCCGGGCAGCACGGGGATGACGACGCCGACCACGCCTAGCGCGACCGCGATGCCGGCTATCACCGTGACGCTTCCACCGGTGTCACTGAGGTCCATGAGGCCAGCGTGCCCGATCGTACGGCGGCTCTAAACACCGCAACTTGGTGGCACCTCAGCGTGACCGAAAGTCGTACCCCCGGTCACCCAAAGTCTTCTCCTGTCAGCCGGTGAGCCCCCCAGCAACGGGCCGCCGACTCAACAAACCGGGGGAATGACATGACCACGACCGTGACGAACGCCGCCGAGTCCGCGCCCGCCGCGACTGTGCTCTCCGCCGCCGAGCAGGAGGAGCTGATCCGCACCCACATGCCGCTGGTCGGCCACCTGGTGCGCGACATGCTCACCCGCATCCCGAACCACATTCACCGCGACGACCTCACCAGCGCCGGCCTGCACGCGCTCGTGACCGCGGCCCGTGGCTGGGACCCGGACCGCGGCATCCCGTTCCACCGGTTCGCCAGCACCCGCATCCGCGGCGCCATCCTCGACGAGCTGCGCGCGCTGGACTGGGCGACCCGCTCGGTGCGCACCAAGGCCCGTGCCACGGACACCACCCGCCAGCAGCTGACCACGACGCTCGGCCGCACGCCGACCGCGGACGAGCTGGCCCAGGCGCTCGGCACCACGACGAACGACCTGCAGCAGACCGACACCGACGTGCAGCGGGCCACCGTGCTCTCGCTGCAGGGCTTCACCACCAGCAGCGCCGACGACCTGGTCACCGAGAAGACCCCGGGCCCGGAGGACATGCTGCTGCGCCGCGAGCAGATCGGCTACCTGCACCACGCGATCGGGTCGCTGCCCGAGCGCCTGCAGACCGTCATCACCGAGTACTTCCTGCACGAGCGCCCGATGGCCGACATCGCCGCCGACCTGGGTGTCACCGAGAGCCGGATCAGCCAGCTGCGGGCCGAGGCGCTGTCGCTGCTCAAGGACGGCCTCAACACGCACCTCAACCCGGACCTCGCGCCGGTTCCGGACAACCCGGAGAGCATCACGGCCCGTCGCCGTGCCAACTACTACGCCAACATCGCGAGCAGCACGTCGGTCCGCAGCCGGCTCGCCATGACCAACGCGCACGGCCACACCACGTTCGGCCACGGCCGCGTGCCCGCCTCGGCGGCCTGACGATCACATGACGAAGGGCCCGGCACTCATCGTGCCGGGCCCTTCTTCTGTGCATAGCCGCCGAAAAATGTCGTAGGCCGGCCCTAAAGTCACCCCACCCAGTGAACGGGGTGGGGGCGGCCTGGGGGGGCGGCCTGGGGGGTGGGGGCGGCCTGGGGGTGGGGGCGGCCTGGGGGTGGGGGCGGCCTGGGGGTGGGGGCGGCCTGGGGGTGGGGGCGGCCTGGGGGCGGCGGACTTGCGGAATCGCTGGGCAGAAGAACTACGCGAGCGCGTTCAAAACCTTCGGCAAATCGGTCGTGTGCAGCACCCCGAGCCGGCGCGTGGCTCGCGTCACGGCGACGTACAAATCCGACAAACCGCGCGGGCTCTCCGCGATGATCTCTTCCGGCTCGACCACGACGACGGAGTCGAATTCAAGACCTTTCGCTTGCCGTACGGTCATCAGCACCACCTGGTTCAGCAGGTCGGGCTGCTCACCCACCGCCGCCCCCGGCACGGCCTCGACCAGGTGCCGGCCGAGTTCCTCCTCGAGCCCCTCGGGGACGATCACGCCCACGCGTCCGTCGCCGACTTCGGACGCTTCCACCCGTACGGCCGCAATCACCTCCGCCGCAAGCGCGGCCCGCGGCACCCGGAGTGACCAGGGCTCGACGCCCGCGGAACGCACCGACCGCGGCGGCTGGAGCGCCGGGTCGACCGCCGCCAGCACGTCCGCCGCCACCGCCATCACCTCGGCCGGCGTGCGGTAGTTCACGGTCAGCTCGACCAGGTTCCAGCGCTGCGCCACATAGGGCTCGAAAACCTGCTCCCAGCCCGTCGTGCCGGCCAGCTCGGAGGTCTGCGCCACGTCGCCGACCACGGTCATCGACCGGCTCGGGCAGCGCCGCATGAGCAGCCGCCACGCCATCGGGGACAGCTCCTGCGCCTCGTCGACGATCACGTGCCCGAAAACCCAGGTACGGTCGGCGGCGGCCCGCTCGGCGGCGGTCCGCGTGTCGAGCACCTCGTGCCGCTCGACGAAGGCGCTCGCGTCCACCACGTCGATCGCCGACAGGATCTCCTCCTCGGCGTCGTCCTCGAAGTCCAGCGAGCGCGAGCCCTCGACGATCTCGAGCACGCCCTCCGCGTACTCGATCGCCTCGCGCCGCTCCATCGCCGCCTGCCGCTTCTTCAGCGTCTCGTCGGCGCCGAGCAGCTCGGCCAGCTCGTCGAGCAGCGGCACGTCGGCCGGCGTCCACCGGGCGTCGTGATCGCGCAGCAGCAGCGCCCGCTCCCCGGCCGTCAGATCGGCGGCCGCCGACGCCAGCCGGTCCTCGTCGCCGAGCAGGTCGCGCAGCACCGTGCGCGCGGTCAGCACCGGCCAGAAGTCGAACAGCGCCTGCTGGACGTCGATGTCCTCGCGCAGCTCGCGCCGGGTCTCGGCGAGGTCGGCCTCGGAGAGCAGGTTCTCCCCGCCCAGCGGGTCGGCGCCGATCCGCTCGGCGATCTGCAACGACAGCGCGTGGATCGCCTCGGTCACGAAGATCTGCCGGGCCACGTTGTGCGGCCGGCCGGAGCGGCGGGCCACGGCCCGGGCGTCCTCGAGCACGGTCCGCTCGATGCGCAGCGGGTAGCCGTCGTGATCCACCTCGATGTAGTCCCGGGGCACGGTCTGCCGGTCGGCGACCGCTCGTTCGAGGACGCCGAGCATGGCGAGCCGGCCCTTGACCGCCGCGGCCGCCGACGGCTCGGAGCCCCGGGCGCGCACCCCGGGGTACATGTCGCCGAGGGTGGCCAGCAGGACGCCGGTCTCGGCCAGCGACGGCAGCACCTGCGAGATGTAGCGCAGGAACGTCGTGTTCGGCCCGAGGATCAGCACGCCCTGCTTGGTGAGCTGGGCGCGGTACGTGTAGAGCAGGTACGCCGCCCGGTGCAGCGCCACCGCGGTCTTGCCGGTGCCGGGGCCGCCCTGCACGACCATCACCCCGTTGAGACCGGCCCGGATCACCTCGTCCTGCTCGGACTGGATGGTCTCGACGATGTCCCGCATCCGGCCGGTGCGGGTCGCGGTCAGCGCGGACAGCAGCGCCGCCTCGCCGGTCACGTCCTCGCGGCCACCGGCCGCGCCCGACTCGAGGTCGAGCACCTCGTCGTCGATGCCGGTGAGCGTGCGGCCCCGGGTGCGCAGGTGACGCCGCCGGGTGACGCCGTCCGGCGAGACGGCGGTCGCCAGGTAGAACGGGCGGGACGCCGGGGCACGCCAGTCGACCAGGAGCGGGTCACGATCGTGTTCCTCGGCGGCGAGCCCGAGCCGGCCGATGTAACGAGAGTCGCCCTTGCTGAAATCAAGACGGCCGAAACAAAGACCGTTCTCGACCGCATTCATCTGGGCGAGTTGCTCGGCGTAGTGGGATCGGGTGGCCTCCCGCTGGGTGCGGCCCTGCGGCGTGCCGCCGGCCTCCAGCAGGATGCCCTTCAATCGCTGATCGGCCTGCTCACGCAGGTGATCGAGGCGTCGGTAGAGGGTGGTGAGGTACGCCTGCTCGGAACGGAGGTCGTCCGCGGCGGAGCTTGACAATGCCACTCCCCTTTGTGGTAACATTCGCCATCAGCGACACCTGTGCTTAATTAAACGCAGGGTGGTCGCTTTTTTTGTGCTCGACAAACGGCCAGAATAGCCCATCGATGGGCTCGGCCCAACAGGTCACGCGACTGTCGCCAATCCGTCAAGTTTTCCGGCGAGCCGTTACGCGCGGCGGCCCATCGACATTAGTCCCGGCATGAACCACAACCACCCGATCCGACGTCTCGGCGCGCTCGCCCTCACCGCGGCCGCCGCCCTCACCTTCGCCACGGCGTGCACCGGCGGAGACGACGACGCGCCGGCCGGCAACGCCGCCCAGGCCGCGGCCGGCGGCCCCGAGGCCAAGACCATCGAGGGCGCCCGGGCCGCGGCCCAGACCGTCTTCGACCGCTTCGCGGGCGGCGACTTCGCCGGCGCCTGGGACATGTACACGGCCGCCGGCAAGGCCGCGATCAGCAAGGACGACTACGTCAAGCTCAACCAGGCGTGCTCGCGCAAGGGTCTCGCGATCCAGCTCACCAGCGCCCGGATGGACGGCACGGACAAGGCGATCGTGATCGCCAAGCAGCTCGTGGCGGCCCAGTCCTACACGATGGTGTACGAGAACAACGCCTGGAAGCTGGAGCCGGCCAAGGAGGGCCTCGCCCTCTACAAGCTCGGCGCGGCCAAGGCGATCGCGGCCCAGAAGAAGGCCGGGACCTGCGCCGGCCAGTGACCGGAAAGGCGCCCGCCGCGAACCGCGGCGGGCGCCCGTTTCTCCTAAGCGGCGTGCGGCAGACCGTCCGGACCGGTGAGGGCCAGCCGGCTCTGCAGTGTCCCGCGCGTCGCGATCTGGTCGTAGTAGGCGGCGCGCCGCCGGGCCACGCAGCCGTCCTTGGGCGGGGTCTGCGCCGCGAGCGAGGGGTCGAGGTGCGTGTTCAGCCCGTCGCGGAGCAGCGCGAGCGCCTCGGCGCGCAGCTGCGACACCCGCGACTCGGTGACGCCGAGGTCCTCGGCGATCCGGGCCATCGGCCGCTCGTCGAAGAAGTAGCCCTGCACCACCACGCGCAGCCGTTCGGGCAGCGCGTCGACGGCGTTCTGCAGGTAGCCGAGCCGCTCCCGGCGGATCAGCATCTCCTCGGGGCCGGCGCTCGGCTCGGTGACCATGTCGTCGGCCGCGGCGGTGGCGAAGCCCTGGAGGCTGAAGACGACGGCGCGATGCACGTCGTCGTCGGCGGTCTCGATGTCCTCGACCGTGCAGCCCAGCCGCTCGGCGACCTCCTGGACGGTCGGCGTGCGGCCGAGCTCGGCGGTCAGCTCCTGGCGGGCGGTGTCGGTACGCCGGGCCCGCTGCCGCACCGAGCGGCTGGCCCAGTCCAGGCCGCGCAGCTCGTCGAGCAGGGCGCCGCGGATCCGGGTCGCCGCAAAACGGGCGAACGGGACGCCGCGCGTCGTGTCGAAGCCTCGGGCCGCGTGCACCAGGGCCGCGTACCCGGCCGACATCAGGTCGTCGCGGTTCACGTGCGACGGCACCCGGGCCAGCATCTCGCGAACCAGGTGGCCGACCAGCGGCATGTGCTCCTGGACGATGTCCTCGCGACGGCGGTCGGCATATGCACCGCTCATGGTGGGGGATCTCCTCGCGGTAACGCCCGGACGGGGGATTCCCGGGCACTGAGGAGAACGGTGATCGGCATTGAGTGCGATACAGGTCTCGTCCGGGTGCGGAACGGTTGCACCGCAAACCCGGTATGGTTGATCGCTTGGGACATCCCCGAACCTTTTGGAGCTCCCGCTACATGACAACGTTCACCGAGCTCGGCGTGCCGCGCGAACTGACGCAGGCGCTCGCCGGCCTCGGCATCACCACCCCGTTCCCGATCCAGGCCGCCACCCTGCCCGACACGCTCGCCGGCAAGGACGTGCTGGGCCGCGGGCGCACCGGTTCCGGCAAGACGTACGCGTTCGCGCTGCCCGTCCTGGCCCGGCTGGCCGCGTCGCGCAAGCCGCGCCGTCCCCGTTCCCCGCGCGCGCTGATCCTGGCGCCGACCCGGGAGCTGGCCAGCCAGATCGACGCCGCCATGGCGCCGCTCGCGGCCTCGCTCGGCCTCAAGACGCTGGTCGTCTTCGGCGGCGTCGGCGCGAACCCGCAGATCAAGGGCCTCGCGGCCGGCGTCGACGTGCTGGTGGCTTGCCCCGGCCGGCTCGACGACCACCTCCGCAACGGCCACGCCTCGCTCGACGCCGTCGAGATCACCGTGCTCGACGAGGCCGACCACATGGCCGACCTGGGCTTCCTGCCCGTGGTGCGCCGGCTCATGGAGCAGACCCCGCGCGACGGTCAGCGGCTGCTGTTCTCGGCGACCCTCGACAACGGCGTGGACGTGCTGGTCAAGCGCTTCATGCGGCGGCCGGTCACGCACGCGGTGGACGCGGCGGCCGAGGCGCCGGTCGAAATGCAACACCACGTTCTGCACGTACGCGGTGACGATCGCTTCGGTGTGCTGGTGGACCTGGTGGCGGCCCCCGGCCGTACGGTCGTCTTCACCCGCACCAAGCGCCGCGCCAAGGTCCTCACCCGCCAGTTGATCGCGGCCGGCGTGCCGGCCGTCGAGCTGCACGGCAACCTGGCCCAGAACGCGCGCAACCGCAACCTGGCCGCGTTCTCCGACGGCAGCGCCGAGACCCTGGTGGCGACCGACATCGCGGCCCGCGGCATCCACGTCGACGACGTCACCCTGGTGATCCACGCCGACCCGCCGGTCGAGCACAAGGCCTACCTGCACCGCTCGGGCCGCACCGCCCGGGCCGGCGCGCAGGGCACCGTGGTCACCCTGATGACCGACGATCAGCAGGCGGAGGTACGCGACCTCACCCGCAAGGCCGGGGTCCGGCCGACCACCTCGCGCACCCGGCCCGGGGACCCGCTGCTGTCGGAGCTGGCTCCCGGGGAGCGCCGGTTCGTGGCTCCCTCGGCCTCGGCGCCGGCTCAGCCTTCCCGGGCCGCCCGATCGGGCCGGTCCGCGGGTCAGTCCGGTAAGCCGGCCGCGCAGGGCGGCAGGTCGCCTCAGCAGTCGCGCAACGGCGGGGACGCCGGCGGGTCGCAGCCGACGCGGGCATCGTCGGGCCGGTCGCGTGGTCGCGGCCGGGCCGCCGGACACACGGCGCACACGACCGACGGCCCCGTGGTCAACGCCCGCCCGGCCGGCAACGGCAGCGGCGGCGGCACGGGCCGGCCCCGTCGAGGCGGCGCCGCCCAGTCCGGCGCGCCCAGCGGCGCGGCGGCGTTCTCGGCGTCGAGCCGGGTCGGCGGCCGCCGCGGTGGCGGCCGCTGACGCTTCATCGACTGCCCGCGGCCGGCGACCCGTAAAAACGGTTCGTCGGCCGCGCCGCATCCTGGAACAGTGCGACCATGACCGACTTCGAGTTGCTGACCGCCGCCGACATCCCGCTCATGCAGGGTCTGGCCCAGCGCGTCACCGCCGCCCGCCCCGACCAGATCAGCGCCGGCGCCTCGTACGGTGAGCTGGCCTGGATCTGGGGTAAGGGCCACGCCTCATACGGCTCCGCCTGGCCGCGCCGGCTGTGGTTCTCGGGCGACGACCTGGTGGCGTGGGGCTGGGCCTTCCGGCCGCACCCCGTCCGGCGCAACGACGGGTCGATCACGGACGTAACCGGCGCCTCGCTGAGCTACCAGGTCCACCCCGACCACGCCACCGGCCTGGTCGACGAGGTGATCGACTGGTACGACACCGTGGCGGCCGGCCTCGAGCGCACGGTGACGCCGACGTCCGCCGAGGATTTCGCGTTGAAGCGCTGGGCGGCACACGGTTACGAGGCCGACGAGGCGGCGCTCGGCGACAACGGTGACTGGACCCAGCTCAACGAGCGGGACCTGACCGATCTGGAGCAGCCCGCGCTGCCGCCCGGATTCCGCTTCCGCACCGCCGCCGACGCCGGACCGGAGGCCGCGGTCCAGGCCCACGTGGACGCCTGGGCGCCCTCGACGTATTCGGCCGAGAGCTACGAGGGCGTACGCCGGACGGCGGCCTACAGAGGCGACCTGCACGTCCTGGTCGAGGCCCCGGACGGCACGATGGCCTGCTCCGCCATCATGTGGCTGGACGAGGCGAACAAGTCGGTGGAGTTCGAGCCGGTCGGAACGCACCCGGCATATCGGCGCCAGGGCCTGGGCCGGGCGATGATGCTGCACGCGCTGCACTTGGCCCGAGCGGCCGGCGCTGTGCACGCGACCGTGGTCTGCCTGGGCGCGGCCGGCCACCCCCGGGCGCGGGGGCTGTATTACGGGGTCGGGTTCCGGGAGATCTCGCGGGATATGCCGCTCATCAAGCCCAGCACGGCGGCCTGAGTGAGTCGCCACGACCGGTCCCTGTGGACGGCCGACCCCGCAGGCTGTCGCCCCGCAGGCTGACGCCGCCGCTAATTGCCGCCTACTGTTCCCCACCCCGTCACTGGGTGGGGGCGAAAGTAGCGCCCGGGTATGACATTTCCCGGGGCGACAGCCTGCGGGGCAACAGCCTGCGGGGCAACAGGCAGCGGGGCAACAGGCAGCCCGGCGACAGGCAGCCGGGCCACAGGCAGCCCGGCGACAGACAGCCCCGCGACAGCCGCCGGTTTGACGAGAACCTGCAATGCCCCGACTGCGGCCGGCTGCACGGCATCCTCGGCCAGGCAGCGACCCAAGCCTGTGCACAGCCGACCCGAAAATGTCATACGCCGGCGCTACTTTCGCCCCACCCACTAACAGGGGTGGGGAACAGTAGGCGGCAATCGGCAGACGCCAGTTGACGAGCTGGCGAGCGACGTCGAGCGGGGCAAAGCGACGGCGCGAGCGAGCGGGCGGCGCGAGCGGGCCGGCGACGCGAGCAGGCCGGCGACGCGAGCAGGCCGGCGACGCGAGCACGCCGGCGACACGAGCACGCCGGCGACACGAGCACGCCGGCGACACGAGCACGCCGGCGACACGAGCACAAGCAGACCGGCGACACAGGCAACGCGATCCGGCGGGGACGACACGAGCGACGACCAAAACGAACCCGACGCCCCGCAAAGCCGACCGGGCATCAGAAACAAAGGGTTGGAGTCCGCCGACGGCCCCGGGGTGACCCACAAAGCCGCCGGCGGAAAATCGGGGTGTACTAGCGCGTCCGGGCGATCGTGTCCCGGTACCACAGCGCGCTCTGCTTCGGGGTTCGCGTCTGGGTCTCGTAGTCCACGTGGACGATGCCGAAGCGCTTGGCGTAGCCCTCGGCCCACTCGAAGTTGTCGAGCAAGGACCACGCGAAATAGCCGCGGACGTCCGCGCCCTGGGTTCGGGCTGCGGCTACTGCGGCGATATGGGCTGACAAATAGGCGGTTCTCGCCTCATCGGCGACAA
This sequence comes from Actinoplanes sp. NPDC051537, assembly GCF_055586105.1. Classification (NCBI taxonomy): domain Bacteria; kingdom Bacillati; phylum Actinomycetota; class Actinomycetes; order Micromonosporales; family Micromonosporaceae; genus Actinoplanes; species Actinoplanes sp. NPDC051537. Next base: position 180,692 of record NZ_JBVJIU010000005.1, on the reverse strand, counting down.
ATCCGGAAGCGTCGGGGGCGTCGAGGAAGGCGGCGCCGTTCTCGGTGACGACCAACGGGAGACCGGGGTAATCCTGGTGCAACCGGACCAGCAACTGCGTGAAGCGAGCCGGCGTGATCGGCCAGTCCATGGCCGTACGGGGAGTATCCGGAAAGACGGCCCGCACCACCGGCTCCCCGGCGGCATCGTGCGTGTTTCCTTCTTCATCGGTCCCGGCGAAGTTCTGCCCGAAGTAGAAGTTCACCCCCAGCACGTCGAACGGCGAGGAGATGATCTCGAGGTCCCCGTCGCGGACCGGGAACGCCGACCCCCGCGCCGCGAGGTCGTCCACCATGTCGGCGGGATACCGGCCGTGCCGCAGCGGGTCCAGGTAGATCCGCAGGCCCATGCCGTCGGCCCGCCGCGCGGCCTCGCGGTCTTCCGAGGAGTCCGACAGCGGGTCGGCCGTGCCCATGTTCAGCGTGATGCCGTACGTGTGCGGCCGGGTCTCCAGCGACCGCATCCGCTGCGTCGCGAGCCCGTGCCCGAGCAGCAGGTGATGCACCGCGAAGAGGGCGTCGTCGAAGTTCTGACGGCCGGGCGCGTGCACGCCGACCTGGTAGCCCAGCCACGCCGAGCACCACGGTTCGTTCAGCGTCGTGAACGTCTGCACGCGATCTTCGAGGCGAGAGAAGACCATCGCGGCGTAGTCGGCGAAGCGGTACGCGGTGTCCCGGACCGGCCAGCCGCCGGCGTCCTCGAGCTCCTGCGGCAGGTCCCAGTGGTAGAGCGTGACCCACGGGTCGATCCCGTTGGCCAGCAGCTCGTCGACCAGGCGGTCGTAGAAGTCGAGGCCGGCCGCGTTGGCCGGGCCGCGACCGCCGGGCTGCACCCGCGGCCAGGACACCGAGAACCGGTACGCGTCGACGCCGAGCGACTTGATCAGCGCCACGTCCTGCGGCATCCGGTGGTAGTGGTCGCACGCGACGTCGCCGTTGTCGCCGTCAACCACGGCGCCGGGTTTGCGGGCGAAGGTGTCCCAGATGGACGCCGTCCGGCCGTCCTCGAAGGCGGCGCCCTCGATCTGGTAGGCGGACGTGGCGACGCCCCACTGGAACGTGGGCGGCAGGCCGGCGATCGCCTCGGCAGGCAGAGGTGCGGCGGTGGTGGTAGTGGGGTTCATGTCTCTCCAGTAGGGGATAAGGAAGGGGCCGGTCCCCCGCGGTGAAAGGACCGGCCCCCTGTGCGTCATCCGACGGGCTGCCCGGCCGGATGCAGCCAGCACGCGACGGAACGGCCGGCTCCATCCGGTGTTTCCGGACGGCCGAGCACCGGGATGACGGTGGAGCAGGGCTCGAATGCCTGGGGGCAACGGGGGTGGAACGAGCAACCCGCGGGCATGCCCGCGAGATCCGGTGGGGAGCCGGGAATGCCGGCGAGCTCGCGGCGGGGACCGCGCAGGGCCGGGAAGGAGCTCAACAGCCCTTTGCTGTACGGGTGGAGAGCGTCCCGATAGATGGAGCCGGCCGGTGCCTCCTCGACGATCCGCCCGCCGTACATGATGGCGATCCGGTTGGAGAACTCGACCAGCAGCGACAGGTCGTGCGTGATGAAGATGACCGAGAAGCCGAGCCGCTCGCGCAGCTCGATCAGCTGGCCCAGGATCTGCCGCTGCATCACGACGTCGAGCGCCGTGGTGGGCTCGTCCATGATGACCACCTGGGGCTGCAGGATCAGCGCCATGCCGATCATCACGCGCTGGCGCATGCCGCCCGACAGCTGGTGCGGGTAGGCGTCCATCCGGTCGGGCGAGATGCCGACGAGCTTGAGCATCTCGCGGGCCCGGGCGTTGCGGCTGTGGTCGCTCATCTTCGGCTCGTGCGCCCGGAGCACGTCGGTGAGCTGCGTGGAGATCTTGTGCACCGGGTTGAGCGAGTTCATGGCGCCCTGGAACACGATCGCCGTCTCGCCCCAGCGGAACTGCCGCAGCTCCCGGTCGCTCAGCGACAGCACGTCGTAGGGCGAGCCCTCGGCCGGGTGGTAGACGACCTCGCCGCCGGTGATCACACCGGGCGGCGCCAGCAGCCGCGTCATCCCGTAGGCGAGCGTCGACTTCCCGGAGCCGCTCTCCCCGGCCAGGCCGAGCACCTCACCCTTGTGCAAGGTCAGACTCACATCGCGTACGGCGTGGACCGCGCGGTCGCCGAGACCGTAGTCGACGTTGAGATTGCGGATCTCGAGTACGGGTTCCATCACTTGGCCTCTCGTGCCACGGGGGTGGCGAACCGCGCCGGCTCCTCGATGACCGGCGCGCCGGACAGCACCGGAGTGAACCCGATCCGCATCCGTACGCTGCGGCCCGAAGCCGTCTTGAGCTTGGTCTTGCCGGCGCTGCGCAGCCGCGGGCTGACGAACTCGTCGATGCCGAAGTTGATCAGCGAGAGCGACATGCCGAGCAGGGCGATGGCGAGACCGGCCGGCACGAACCACCACCAGGCGTCCTGGCCGAGCGCCTGCTGGCCCTGCGCCCAGAACAGGATCGTGCCCCAGTTCCAGCCGTTGTTGACGACGCCGATGAAGGCCAGCGTGATCTCGGAGAGCACCGCGAAGATGACGGTGCCGACGAAGCCGGAGGCGATGACCGCGGTGAGGTTCGGCAGCAGCTCGAAGCCGATGATCCGCCAGGTGCGCTCGCCGGACGCCCGGGACGCCTCGACGAAGTCGCGCCGGCGCAGCGACAGCGTCTGCGCGCGCAGCACCCGGGCGTTCCACGACCAGCTCGTGAGGCCGATGATCACGGCGATCAGGGTGTCGCTGACGTTGTCCAGGGTCGAGGTGATGATGATCATCAGCGGCACCGCCGGGATGACCAGGATGACGTTGGTGAAGACCGACAGCGTGTCGTCGGCCTTGCCGCCGATGTAGCCGGCCGTGACGCCGACCAGCACACTCAGCGTGGTCGCGATGATGCCGGCCATGAGACCGACGTAGATGACGCTGCGGGTGCCGACCAAAATCTGGCTGAAGATGTCCTGGCCGAGGTGGGTCGTGCCGAACCAGTGGGCCGCCGACGGCCCCTTCACCAGCTCGTTGCTGCGCGCGCTCGGGTCGTACGGCGCGACCCACGGCCCGATGATCGCGAAGAGCACGTAGATGCTCAGGATGATCAGGCCGGCCGCCGCCTTGCGGTTGCGCACGAAGCGGAACCGCTGCCGCTTGGCCCGGGCCGGCTTCGCGGCCTCCGGCTGGGCCATCGAGCCCTGACCCGGGATGACCTGCTCGATGCTGGAGGTGGGAATCGTCATCGCTCAGCCCTCCTTGCGGGTGCGCGGGTCGAGCAGGATGTACGCCACGTCGGCGAGCAGGTTCGCGAGCAGCACCGTGATCGTGATGATCAGGAAGATCCCCTGCATGAGCGGATAGTCCTTGGCCCCCACCGCCTGCAGCAGCGTGAAGCCGAGCCCCGGGTACGAGAAGACGATCTCCACCAGCAGCGTGCCGCCGACGATGAAGCCGAGCGCCAGCGCGAAGCCGGAGATGTTCGGCAGCAGCGCGTTGCGGGCCGCGTAGGCGAGCGCCACTCGCCGCTCGGGCAGGCCCTTGGCGTGCGCGACGGTGATGTAGTCCTCGGACGAGACGGTCACCATCATGTTGCGCATGCTCAGGATCCAGCCGCTCACCGACGAGATCAGGATGGTCAGCGCCGGCAGCAGGCTGTGCTGGATCGCGCTCGGGATGAAGTACTGGTCCCAGGCGGGCACCAGGCCCGAGTCGAAACCGCCCGAGGACGGGAAGAAGCTGCCCGGCCCGGCGAGCAGGTAGATCGCGATGATGCCGAGCCAGAAGTACGGCACCGACGAGAAGAACGTGGTGACCGGCAGCAGGCCGTCGGCCCACGAGCCACGCCGCCAGCCGGCGACCACGCCGAGGCCGGTGCCGAGCAGGAAGCTGATGACCGTGGTGATGCCGACCAGCAGCAGCGTCCAGGGCAGCGCCTGGCCGATCACCTGGGAGACCGGGGCCGGGAAGAACGTGAACGACAGGCCGAGGTCGCCGTGGAACAGCTGCTTCCAGTAGTCGATGTACTGGCTCCAGAGGCTCTGGTGCTTGTCCAGTCCGAACAGGATGTAGAGCGACTGGATCGACTTGGTGCTCAGCTGGCCCTGGTACTTCGAGATCAGCGACTGCACCGGGTCGCCCGGGACCAGGCGCGGGATGAAGAAGTTGATGGTGATCGCGGCCCAGGCCGTGAAGAGGTAGAACGCGATGCGTTGCAGGAAGTACTTCACTTGGCGGCCCCCTCTGCGACTGTGCCGCTTCCGGCGCCTGGTCCTTCGGACGGCGCGGAGAACCCGGGCGAGGAAGAGTCGTACAACCAGCACGCCGCCCAGTGGCCGGGCTTGTCGCCGATCTCGAGCCGCACCGGCAGGTCGGTCGAGCAGCGCGGCATCGCGGCCGGGCAGCGCGGGTGGAAGCGGCAGCCGGAGGGCGGGCTGATCAGGCTCGGCGGCTCGCCGTTGCCCTTGTCCTCCTCCAGCGGGTCGACGTCGCCGGTGAGCCGGTCCGGGTCCGGGGCCGAGTCGATCAGCAACCGGGTGTACGGGTGGGCCGGCGTCTGCGTCACGGTCTCGCTGTCGCCGCCCTCGACCATCCGGCCCGCGTACATCACCAGGGTCTCGTCGGCGAAGTACCGGGCCGAGGCGATGTCGTGGGTGATGTAGAGGATCGCCAGGTTGAGGCGCTCCTTGAGGTCGCGCAGCAGGTTGAGCACGCCGAGCCGGATCGAGACGTCCAGCATGGACACCGGCTCGTCGGCGAGCAGGGCCTCGGGCTGGGCGCCGAGCGCGCGGGCGATCGCCACCCGCTGCCGCTGGCCGCCGGAGAGCTCGTGCGGGAACTTGTCCAGGTACCGCTCGGGCGGCGTGAGGCTGACCCGGGTGAGCAGGTCGGCCAGCGCGGCCTCGAGCTCCTCGTCCGTACGCCCGGCGTTGTGGTGGACCTTCAACGCCCGGGTGAGGTGGTAGCGGATCGTGTGGACCGGGTTCAGCGAGGCGAACGGGTCCTGGAAGATCATCTGGACCTGGGCGGCGTAGGCGCGGAACTGGCTCCCGCCCTTGACCCGGGTCGGTTCGCCGTGCAGCTCGATCGCGCCGCCGGTGCGGGGATAGAGCTGGGCGAGCAGGCGGGCCACCGTGGACTTGCCGGAGCCGGACTCGCCGACGAGCGCGACGACATGGCCGCGCCGGAGGGTCAGGTGCACGTCGTCGACGGCGTGCACCGCCTGATGCTGCCTGCGGAAGAGATCACGCAGTCGCCGGCGGACGGGGAAGTGCTTGGTAAGGCCTACCGCCTCAAGCACCACCTCACCGGCCGGGGCCTTGGCGTCTTGAACCGACGTCATTGCCACTTCCTTCGAAGGATGAGGCGCCGCTCCCCTGAGAGCTCAGGGGAGCGGCGTGGTGCGATCAGGAGTTGGCGGGCTTGAGGTGCAGGACGACGTCGAGCGCGTACGGCTGGGTGGGCTGCATGCCCGCGTACGGGTCGGAGTCGCCGGGCCAGCCGATCCAGTTCTTGGTGCTGTAGGCGCCGCCGACGTTGTCGGAGCCGACCGGCAGCATCGGAGCCTGCTCGACGTAGACCTTCTGGATGGCGTTCATCGCGGTGGTGCGGTCGGCGTCGCTGGTGGCGTTGGCGTAGGCCTTGAGCGCGGCGGTCGCCTCGGGCGACTTGAACCGGCCGAAGTTGCCCTGCTGCGCCGCGGTGCCGATCGGCTTCATCAGGTCGCCGTCCATGACGGTCTGGTAGATGTCGTACGGCGTGGCGCCGCCGTTCGTCCACCGCATCGTGGCCTGGAAGTCGCCCTTCTGGACGTTCTGGTCCCACTTGTCCTGGTTGGCCTTGTCCACCGTGGCCGCGATGCCGATGTCGGCCAGGTTGGTCTTGATGATCTCCAGCGTGGTCTGGTAGTCGGACCACGGCGCCGGGTCGGTCAGGGTGATCTTGACCGGCTTGCCCGACGGGTCGGTCAGCGTGGTGCCGTTGAGCTTGTAGCCCGACTGCTGGAGCAGGGCCTTGGCGCCCGCGACGTCCGGCGTCAGGGTCTTGCCCTTGTACTCCGGCGCGATGAACGCGTCGCCGGCGCCGTTGGGCAGACCGGTCACGCTGTCGATCTGCGGGTGGAAGTAGCCGGCCTCGGCCTGGTTGAAGATGTCCGCCCGGTTGATGACCATGTTCATGGCCTTACGCAGGTTCGCGTCGTCGAACGGCTTGATCGTCGTGTTGATGTAGAGGCCGTGGATGCCGAGCACGCCGGGCGCCCAGATCTTGTGGTTGGCCGGGTCCTTGGAGACGAACGTGGCCTGGTAGTTCGGGATGAAGACGAAGCTCCACTCCGACTCGCCGTTGGCCAGCGCCGTCGCCTGCGCGCTGTTGTCCGCGTACGAGGTGTAGCGCAGTTCCTTGACCTTGGGCAGGTCCTGCCAGTAGCCGTCGGTGCGCACGTCGAGCACGACACCGGCCTGGGTGAACGACTTCAGCGTGTACGGGCCGGAGCCGATCGGGTTCTTGTTGGTGTCGGTCGCCGGGTCCGACATCTTCTCCCAGACGTGCTTCGGCACGATCGGGGTGGTCGCCATGATCTTGTTCTGGTTGACGAACTGCGGCGACTTGAAGGTCACGTGCACGGCGTTGCCGTTGACCGTGATCTGGTCGAACGGGATGGCGTTGGCGTTCAGCGCCTCGTTGGTCTTCAGCAGGGTGAAGGTGTACGCGACGTCGTCCGCGGTCAGCTTCTGCCCGTCCGACCAGGTGGCGTTGTCGCGGACGGTGATGTCCGCTGACTTGTAGTCCGCCGCCCACTTGACCTCGCTGGCCAGCCACGGCTTGGCCGGCTCGGCCGGCTTGACCGGGTTCCACATGGTCAGCGGCTCGTAGATCATCCACTTGTAGCCGAGCGCGTTGGCCGACGAGGTGCCGGCGAACGGGTTGTGGTTCTCGGTCTGCGTGCCGTTCGGCATGCCGATCTTCAGGAAGTCGACCGACTTGCTCGCCGCGTCCTTGTTGGCGTTGGGCGAGTCACCGCACGCGGCGAGACCGCCCGTGGCGACTACGCCCGCCAGCGCGACCGCAAACAGTTTCCTTCTCTGCATCAATGTCTCCTCATGACGGAATCGGGTGAAGAGGGGTGCCCGGAGGAGGGCGTGCGCCATCGCGGTGCCGGCCAGGTGCGGCCGGCGCCGTGATTTCGCCGTGGTGCGATTGCCAGTCGTCGGGGCGCGACGACACGAGCGGAAGCTATGGGATCCGAGTCAGGTCGCCGGGGCGCGGCGACCGGCGGTCAGACGACGGTGGAGCCTCTGGTGACGAACGACGTAGGAATGACGGTCGGGCGGGTGGGCAGGGGTGTGCCCTCGAAGTGGGCGAGCAGCGTGCGTGCCGCCGCCTCGCCCATCTCCCGCAGTGGTTGGTGCACTGTGGAGAGCGACGGCTGGGTGTGCGCCGCGGTCGGGATGTCGTCGAAGCCGACCACCGCCACGTCCTGCGGGGTGCGGCGGCCGCTGTCGAGCAGCGCCTGCATCGCCCCGATGGCGGAGAGGTCGTTGTGGGCGAAGACCGAGTCGAACTCGACGCCGGCGGCCAGCGCGGTGTGCACGGCGTCGGCGCCGCACGCGACCGTGAAGTCGCCGAGCGAGACCCGCTCGGGCGGGATCGCCTGGCCGGCCCCGGCGAAGACCGAGGCGAAGCCCTCCATGCGCTGATGGGTGCAGCCGAACTTCTCGGGACCGGTGATCACCAGCGGCTTGCGCCGGCCGATCTCGAGCAGGTGGCGGGCGGCCGAGCCGGCGCCGTCGTGGTTGGTCGTGCTGACGCTCGGGATGTCGCCCGAGGTCTGGTCACGGTCGTCGATCAGCACCACCGGCAGACCGCGCCGGTGCAGCGTGTAGATGTAGTCGAGGGTGCCCTCGGGCTCGATGACCAGCAGGCCGTCGAACGACTTGGCGGACACCTGGGCGCCGAACTGGCGCATGGACTCCTCGCCGCGGTTGCAGGTGAACAGCAGCAGCCCGTACCGCTCGGTCTCCAGCACGTCGACCGCGCCCTGCAGGACCTCGCCGATCCAGGGCCAGGTCAGCGACGGCACGAGCATGCCGACCACCCGGGTACGACCCCGGGCCAGCCCGACGGCGCGGGCGCTGGGCACGTAGCCGAGCTCGTCGATCACCGCCCGGACCCGCGCGGCGGTCGACTCGTCCAGCTCACCCTTGCCGTTCAGCACCCGGGACACGGTCGTCTTGCTGACCTTCGCCCGGGCCGCCACATCGGCGATGGTGATCGGCACTGGTCCTCCTGTCTGACGCATACCGCGATTCTCCCCCGCGCCGGGTGGGTTGGCGCCCGGCGTCGGCGGTGTTGCCCCGACTTCTTCCCGGTGTTTCCGGGAGATGGCGGAACCGGTTTCGGGACCGGTTCCGGCAGTTAACGACAGTGCCCCACGTCACGTCAATGAGAAACAAACTTTATTTGTGTATCGAGACGGTAACCTCGCCGAAACCAGCCGAATAAGTCCGGATTTATCCGGTCGGCTGGGCGGCGAGGCAGGGCAGCACAATGCCCAATGGGGCATCGACGACAATCCCCGCGTACGGTTCGCCGCGCGTCACGCCGCGATTGACGATCGCCACCCGGATGCCGAGCTTGGCGGCCCGCAGCACGAACCGCCGGCCCGACATCACGGTCAGCGAGGAACCGAGAACCAGCAGCGTACGGGCGCTCTCGACCAGTTCGAAGCTGCGCGCGACCCGCTCGGCCGGCACGGTCTCGCCGAAGTAGACGACGTCCGGCTTGAGCATTCCCCCGCAGTCCGGGCAATCCACTACGGTGAATCCGTCGAGCGATTCGTCGGCCAGTTCGGCGTCCCCGTCGGCGTTGAATGCGAGGGCCACCCCGGCGAAGGCCGGATTGGCCTCGTCGAGCCGCGCGCCGAGCTCCGTGCGGGGGGTCAGCGCGCCGCACCCGAGGCAGACGATCCGGGCCAGGTTTCCGTGCAGCTCGACCACGTCGCGGGCCCCGCCGGCCTGGTGCAGCCCGTCCACGTTCTGCGTGATGATCCCGCCGAGCAGGCCCAGCTCCTGCCACCGCGCCACGGCCAGGTGACCCTCGTTCGGGAGGGCGTGCCCGATCGTGCGCCATCCGAGGTGGCTGCGCGCCCAGTAGCGGCGGCGGGCGATCGGGTCGCGAGTGAAGGTCTGGTAGGTCATCGGGGTGCTGCGCCGCGCCGAGCCGGACGGCCCGCGATAGTCCGGAATCCCCGACTCCGTCGACAGTCCCGCCCCGCTCAGCACCGCGACATCGCCCTCGGCGATCCACTCGCCGAGGGTCGCCACCTGCTCCACCACCTGAAGGTCCACGCCATCCATGGTCCCTCGCCCGGTGGACACCGTCACACGCCCACAACCTGGTCGAGTCGTGCGCGTTGCACCCCTATTCGGTAAGTTGATCCCGTGACAGGAGTGGCGGGTGCGCTTCGCAGTCACTGGATTCTCAGTGACTGGGATTCTCGCCGCCTGCTGCGCTTCCTCGCCGGGCTGGCGATGCTCGCCCTGGCGTTCACCTCGCCGGCCATCGCGCCGGCGCCCGCGGCGCCATCACCGACGGTGATCACGATGGCGGCGGCCGAGACTTCGGTCACGGTGAGTGAGTCGGTTTCCGAGACTTCTCCGGTACGCGTCATCGCCGCCCCGCGGGCCGCAGGCACGACGATCATCGTCGTCGCGGCGCTGACCGTCCCGCTGACCGGCGTGGCGCTCCGGCTGCGCGCCGGGCGGGCGCCCCCGGCGATCTGATCGGTTCCGCCGCACGATCGGCGCCGGCCATCTCACGAGGATGAGGCAGAAGGCCGCGCGCCTGCGGAAAACTCGACCGGATCACGCGTACGTCCGCCGTCGTTCTCTCCGCCGCGAGCCGAAAGGCGCGCCACTGAAGCGAAACCTCCCACGAAGGCCGCGAATCGCAGTGAGGTGTTCCCGTGGAAACCGCTTTGCACAGCTTCCTCGTCTCCGTCCCGCAAGCCGCCGCGCTCTGGCTGGTGATGCTGCTCGGCGTGTTCCTGGCCGCCGCGGCGCTCGCCCGCAGCAATCGCGCGAAGTCGCAGTCCGTCACCGAGGCCGACGCCGACGACCTCCGTTTCGCCGGTGAGGTGGCGGTGGCCGCCGACCGTGCCGCCGCCACCGCCCAGCGCCACCGCACCGCCTGGAGCGCCGCCCAGGAGGAGCTCGACGCCGCCTGGACGGCGTTCGACGCGGCCGACCAGGTCGCCCGGGAGGCCGCCAAGGCCTGCGCCTACCCGCTGATGAGCCGGCGCCGCAAGCCGGGCGAGAACGCCGACCGCCAGCGTTATCTCCATCACGCGGCGAGCGCCGCCTGCCGCAACCGGGAGATCTCCATCGCCCAGCTGAACGACGTGTTCGCGCACCGCGGCTGGAATCCCCGGCTGCACCCGGTGGTGCAGGAGTCGATGCTGCGGCAGGCGATGCGCGAGCACCGTTTCGAGCAGTACCGGAAAGCGCTCGCCAAGGAACGAACCGCCTGGCAGCGGGCCGAGACGTCGGCCGAGGCGGTGCGCAGCCTGCGGATCGAGGCGGCCGCCGCGATCACCCGCGCCCGGGCCGGGCAACCCGCCGCCGATGAACAATGGTGGGCGGAGCAGTGGACCACGGCGGAGCTTCCGGCGGCGGCCTGAAAGTCCTGAGTGGAGTGGTCGCGCATTACTCCGCGAGGGTCGGACCGGGCGGGTACCGTAACCGCACGGGACGACCGCCGCACCTGAAGACGGTTAGGGGACCAGCGTGACGGAGACTCCGGCGGGCGCCTCGCCGCCCGCTGTCCGGATGCACCGGGCAGCGGTCGTGGAGGACGCCTTCCACGACGTCATCGAGCGGCGGCTGCGCGGCCGCGGCTGGCGCCCGGTGATCACGGCCTACACCGGCTACGGCGCGCCCGGCTGGGCCCGGGTCATGGCCCGCGTCGTGCTCACCCGCCCCACCCGGTCGCCCCGCAAGCTGGAAAAGGTCCGCGGCTGGCGCAGCTTCCTGAGCTCCCCGGTCAGCAACGCGGCGGTGCACATCCAGATCGGCGAGAGCATCACCGAGACGCGCACCGACCGCAGCGGCTACGTGGACTGCCGGGTCAAGGGCGACCTCGTGCCCGGCTGGGGCAGCGCGCGCCTGTCGATCGAGGGCGGGACGTCGGTCGACGCGCCGATCCGGGTGGTCGACCCGGCCTGCAAGTTCGGCCTGGTCTCCGACATCGACGACACGGTCATGGTCACCGCGCTGCCGCGCCCGCTGCTCGCGGCGTGGAACACCTTCGTTCTCGACGAGCATGCCCGGATGGCCGTCCCCGGCATGGCGGTGCTCTACGAGCGGCTCATCACGGCCAACGCGGGCGCGCCGGTGTTCTACCTGTCCACCGGCGCGTGGAACGTGGCGCCCACGCTCAGCCGGTTCCTCTCCCGGCACCTCTACCCCGCCGGTCCCCTGCTGCTCACCGACTGGGGCCCGACCCCCGACCGCTGGTTCCGCAGCGGCCAGGAGCACAAGCGCAACACGCTGCGCCGGCTCGCGACCGAGTTCCCCGACATCCGGTGGCTGCTGATCGGCGACGACGGCCAGCACGACCAGGAGATCTACTCCGAGTTCGCGCACGCCCACCCGGAGAACGTGGCGGCGGTGGCGATCCGCCGCCTGTCGCCGACCCAGTCGGTGCTGGCCGGCGCCGTCCCGGGACCGGCCGGCACCCCCGAGGCGGTCGGCTCGGGCGGCAAGACCTGGTTCGCGGCGCCGGATGGGGCCGGATTGTGGTCGCTACTCCGCGATACTGATGTCGTCTGAAGCCTTCCCTACCTCAGCGACCCGCTGGTGCAGCCGGTCACGCACTTCGTTCGGCGTGTACGCCCGGCGCTTGCGCTCCGAACGGGCGACCACCACTCCGGTCGCCGCGACTCCTGCCAATCCGGCCAAGCCCACTACTTTCCACCAACGCATCATCCGAGGATAGACACGTGGACGCCGCTATCAGCCTCGATCAGGCCCTCGACCTGACGCGCACGGGTGACATCTGGATCTTCCGCGGCCGCTCCGGCCCCGACCGGGCGATCCAGACGCTGACCAACAGCCCGGTCAACCATGTCGGCATGTCGCTGGTCATCGAGGACATGCCGCCGCTCATGTGGCACGCCGAGCTCGGCAAATCGCTGCCCGATCTGTGGTCCGGCACGTTCCAGCGCGGGGTGCAGCTGCACGACCTGCGCGACGCGGTCACGGTCTGGGCGCACCGCTACGGCCAGCGCGGGTGGCTGCGCCAGCTGGAGCCCGGCGTGCCGCGCCCGATGGAGGACAAGGCCCTCAAGACCGTGGCCCGGCTCGACGGCACCCCCTTTCCGTCGTCGGCGCAGCTCGCCTGGCGCTGGGTGCGGGGCCGGGTGCCGCAGGTCCGGCCCCGCAAGTGGCAGCACGGGCAGCACGGGCCGGACGGCGACGCCGGGCTCGAGACCGCCTACTGCGCCGAGGTCGTCGCGGTCACGTACGAGGACATGGGTCTGCTCCCCCGCAAGCACCAGCCCAACTGGTACGACCCGGGCCGGTTCTGGAGCGGCGACGAGCTGGAACTGTGCGCCGGATTCACCCTGGGGGACGAGATCGAGGTGGACATTCCGGCGAAGTAGCGTCAGGTTGTCCCCATGAACGCGGGGCTGGTGGGCCGGGTCGCCGAGGTGGTGGCGCTGGACGCGCTGCGCGCCGGCGCCGTCCGTGGCTCCGGCGCGGTGGCGCTGCTGATCGGCGAGGCCGGCATCGGCAAGACGGCGGTGGTCGAGGAGGCGGTCGCCCGCGCGGCCGCGGCCGGCCTGACGGTGCTGACCGGCCGGGCCGACCCCGACGAGGGCGCGCCGGCGTTCTGGCCCTGGCTGCGGCTGCTCGACTCCGATGTGGACGGCCTGTCGCCGTCCCTGCTCGCGCTGGCCGACGCGGGCGAATCGGCGGCGGCGGCCCGGTTCCGGGCGAGCCGCGACGTGGTGACGGCGCTGGTGACGACGGCCGAGCGGGCGCCGCTGCTGCTCGTCCTGGAGGACCTGCACTGGGCCGATCCGGCGTCGCTGGCGCTGCTCGCCGCCGTCGCGCGGGAGGTCGGGAGCCATCCGATCCTGGTGCTCGGCACGTCGCGTACCGGCCTCGACCTGCCCGACGCCACCGTCCTGCCGCTGGGCCCGTGGGACGCCGCCGCCGTGGCCACCTATCTGCGTAGCTTCGGCGCCGCCCACGGCACGTGGGCCGAGGTCGTGCACGACCTCGGCGGCGGCAATCCGCTCTACACCCGCGAGCTGGCCCGGCTGCTGTCCCGCGAGGGCCGCCTCACCCATCCGGCCGGCGACATCGACCTGCCGGACAGCCTGCGCCGCCTCGTCTCCCGCCGCACCGCCCACCTCAGCCCCGCCTGCCGATCCCTGCTGGGCATCGCCGCGGCCTGCGGCACGGAGATCTCCATGCCGGTGCTCGGCCCGGACCCCGCCGCGCTGCTCTCCGAGGCCGTCGACGCCGGCGTGCTCGTCGACGATCCCTGGGCGCCGTCCCGGCTGCGATTCGCCCACGAGCTCGTCCGCCAGGCCTGCTACGCCGACCTCGGCCGCGACGCGCGCCTCCGCGCCCACGGCCGTCTCGCGGACGCTCTTTCCGCCGCCGGCGGCAGCCCGATCGAGATCGCCCGGCACCGGGTGCGTGCGGCCGCTTCTTTTTCGTCACGCCGAGCCGCCGCCGAGGCTTGTGTCGCCGCGGCCCGGCACGCCACCGCCACGCTCGACCACCGGGAGGCCGTGCGCTGGCTGACCCGGGCCCTGGAGAACGCGCCCTCCGCGGAGTTGCGCCTCGAACGGGCCGGCGCCGCCTACCGCGACGGGCAGCTCGACCTCGCGATCGACGACTGCGAGGCGATCGTCGACGAGGTCGGCGCGGCCGCGGCGCTGGCCGTGCCCGGCGTGGGCGGCCTGGGCGGCCCGATCGGCCCGCGCCTGATCCGGCTCTGCGAGCGGGCGCTCGCCCTCGACCTCGGCGACGCCGACCGCGCCCAGGTCCTCGCCCAGTACGCGTTCCTCATCGCCGAGATGCACGACGCGCCCCGGGCCGACCCGATCAGCCGGGAGGCGATGGCCCTGGCCGAGCGGTCCGGCCACCCCGGCGCGCTGGTCGCCGCGATCCACGCCCGCCACGAGGTGCTCGACCCGGTGCGCGAGGTCGGCGAGGTGCGCTCGCTGGCCCGGCGTTGCGTGGAGCTCGCCGCGCCGAGCGGCCGGCCGGACGCCGAGCTGTGGGGCCGGGTCTGGAACCTCGACAGCTGGCTCGCGACCGGCGACCTGGGCGAGTACGACGCCGAGTACAACCGCCTCACCGACCTGGTCGACCGGCTCGGCTGGCCGGTCGCCCGCTGGCACCTGCTGCGCGCCCGGGCCGCCCGCGAGCAGCTGGCGGGCCGCCTGGCCGAGGCCGAGACCGTCGCGATCGAGGCCCGCGACCTGGCCCTGCGCGCCCAGGACACGTCGGCCGGGCTGCTGCTGCAGGCGTTCCTGAGCGGGCTCGGCCAGCTGACCGGCGAGACTAACTGGCCGGCCGACATGGCCGCGCTGAGCCAGCGCTATCCCGGGGTGCCGATCGGCGTGGTCCAGCTCGGCCGCATCGCCATGGACCTGGGCGACCGCGACACGGCCGCCGCCCAGATGATGCAGATGCGCTCGATCATGCCGAGGCTGCCGGTCGACGGCCGCCGCCCGTACATCGTGGTCACCGCCGGCGAGGTGGCCGCCTGGGTCGGCGACCTGTCCCTGGCCGCCGACTGCTACCGGCTGGCGCTCCCCTACGCGGGCCGTTACCTCAACTCGATGTCGGCCCTGTTCGGCGCCTACGACCGTCCCCTGGGGACGATCGCCACGGCCCTGGGCCTGCCCGCGGCCTCGTCGCACTTCGCCGCCGCGGTCGAGGCCGAGGAGCGCCTCGGCTCGCCCCCGTTCCTGGCGCTGGCCCAGGTCGCCTACGCCCGCTCGCTGACCGATGCCCGCCACGCGCGCACCCTCGCCGCTCAGGCGCTGGCCACCGCCCGCCGCCTGGGCATGCCCAAGGTAGCGGCCGAGGCCGCCGCCCTGGCCGGCGACGACGTGCTCACCGCCCGGGAGCGGGAGATCGCCACCCTGGTCGCGTCGGGCCTCGCCAACCGCGCCATCGCCGGCAAGCTGTTCCTGTCGGAGCGTACGGTGGAGACCCACGTCCGCAGCATCCTGCGCAAGCTCGGCCTGACGAGCCGCACCGACCTACGTGGCGACTCTCAGTACCAGCACTGAGGTTTCCGAGCCGTGTTTCCCCGACGCTCGGTGCATGACAACGAACCTGAGCACCAGCATCCGGCCCGGCACCTACACCCTCGACCTGGCCCGCTCCACGTGCACCTTGCGGGCCGCGCACGCCTTCGGCCTCAAACCGGTGACCGCAACGGCGGCAATCCTCGGCGGCACCGTGACCATCGCCGCCGAGCCGTCCGCTTCCAGCGCCTCCGCCCGCCTCGACGCGGGCTCCTTCACGAGCGACGACCCGAAGCGCGACAAGGACATCCGCGGAAAGCGCTTCCTCGACACCGCCACCCACCCGGTGATCGGCTTCCGCAGCACGGGCTGCGCCCGCACCGCCGCGGGTTGGTCGATGACCGGCGTCTTGTCGGTCCGCGGCGTGGACAGCGAGGTGGTCCTGGCCCTCGACTCGCTCGAGCCCGTGGGCGCCGGCTTCCGCTGCGTGGCGAGCGGAACGATCGACCGGGTGGTCGCCGGAGTGAAGGCTGGGCGCGGCATCATCGCCCGGCCGGTGCACATCACGCTGGATGTGTGCGCCGGCTGAAAAGGTCGATGTCGCTTTGTGCCGACGTGTCCCGCCTGCGCCAACGTCTCCCCACGCCTGCGTGCCGACGTCTCCCCCACCCCTGTTCTGGGTGTGGGGGAACGTAGCGGCGGGGATGATTCTGACGGTCCGACGTGGCCCCACCCGGACGGCCTCGACTGGCCCCACCACGGGGTCGGCGGGTCCGCGACGCCGCAAAGCTGAGTCATGCAGGTCCGCGGCGCGCGCATTGTCTGCGGCAAATGATGACGCCTTCCGCGGCCTACCGGAGCGCTCTAGGTCGGGTTGATTTGGTGGTGCTGCCCGCGTCATCCGGGAGCGGCGGATCAGCAGAGAGATTTGTCGGCCGCGGCCTCAGTTATCCCTACTGATGGCCAGCTCAGGCGAGCTGAAATGATCGATCGGCGGCGAAGAAAAGCCGGGATCCGATGTCACCAGAGCTTACCCTGCCTCCACTCGCTGGAATCGGTGTAACTTTGAGTCAAGCGATGAACGCGATCCAGGTAGCTGTAGGGCGAATCGGAATCGCGGCGCCGTATCCTCTCGCGCGTCGCAAGGTTTACGGTAACCCCACCGGCGACAACCCACAGCCAAGATCTGCTAGGGTCGATGGTAGTGGCATACCCGGAGCCGAGCGCGACAGTGAGTAGCAGGGACCGCTTTGCCCAAGCTATTCTCAAGGACTTTCCGGCAGCCTTGAAATCGCGGAGAGATCTCTCGAGGTCGCTGCGGAGTTCGCCCACTACGTCCAGTGGCGAGAAATCGAAACGCCGCTCATTGCGGTCGGGGTCGTCGTATCTAAGTCCAGCCACATGCAACCCATTCGCCAATTTTTCGATCTCCGATAGGAGCCGTCGGCGTTCGTCATCGTAGCGAATGCGAAAGTCGAGCAGATCCTTAAGCATGACGTCTTCTCTAGGACTCGGCAACAGGTCACCCACCTCAGCCTGCCACGCCTCCGTGTCCGTCATGTGCCTGATGGCTGGTATGCCGTCAACGACCGGCTTATGCGCAACGTAATATGCGGCCTGGTTATCAGTTACCGAGATGAGTCCACTGTTCCAGTTGAAGGCGTCGAACTCATCGTGCTGATTCTCGGCAACTTCGACGCCCCAGATCTCGCGCACAACTGAAGATATGAGGATGGCTTGCAAAAGAGGCGAAGCGATGATTCGACCGGAGTATCGCTCATCCGTCCGGCCCAACCCTTTGTCAAGAATCGCCTGGAAGGCGCGATGGTTTCCAAACTTGCCGCTGAATACGAATAACTCAAGGGGAAGTTCCGCCTGATTCTCTAACGACGGAGGCAAAAGGTCATCCACAGGAAACCCGTACAGCGCCTCGGAGACCTGGCGAATAGCTTGCGACGATCTGTCCACCGTCAACACTTTGTCCACTCGGAGCGGTCGATAAAGTCCGGCGTCTGCGATCTGCCGCATCGTTGAGTTGAGTGGCAAATCTTCGTTCGGGGGAACAATAGTTGACAGACTATCCCAATAGAGGGCAGCCTGATTGATTATTGGCGTCGGGGCATTGATCCAGGGGTAATACAATAATCCTGTCAAGACCGTACACCTCCGACGCCGATTCTACTGACCGAGATCCAGGCGGGCTTCAGGGTGGACTCGACACTTCACGCATGGCCACCCCACTCAACTCGGCATGAGTGCGCGTCGCGGCGAAGGTGGGTCGGCGTGCCGGCCGCAACTGTGTGTGAGCGATAACCCGAGTAGGTCCACCCCCTGTGGTGGGGCCAGCTGACGCCGTCCGGGTGGGGCCACGTCGGACCGTCAGAACCCGTGGGTACGACAATTCCGGCCGGCTGTCCACAGAGCGAGGCGCTGCACTTGCAGGGCGCAGCGCCTGGAGGGCACCACACCCCACCAGGCACCACATCGCGTGTCGCAAGCCCGCCCGTCGCGCGCCGCGCCGGCCGAATGCGGCCTGACGGTTCCGAAACTGGCGTCGCCCGCCGCTACTCTTCCCCACCCCGGTTAGTGGGTGGGGCGAAACTAGCGCCCCGGTACGACAATTCCGGCTCGGCCGTCCACAGGGCCGACCGCCTACCGGTCACGTCGCGCACATGCGACCTCAACACCCAGGATCGCCGCGGCGGCCGGATCGCCGCGCCCTGATGACTTGCCGCGCGCTGCATGCCGCATCTCATCAAGATCTGGGACTGGGCGTCGGTGCCGGAACCAGTGCCGAGGGCGACCCCGAGCCGATGCGCGGGCGATCCTCACCGCCGCCCTCCGGACGTCGAGCCCGCGGCCACGTTTGATGAACTTCGGCGAGGCGGTGACGGCGAATCAACAAGATTGCCGATCACGAAGCTAACGCCGGGAGCGGGAGCGGGGCGGCAGGGCCATCATCGGGGGCTCGTCCGGCTCCGGCAGGCCGCCGTCGGCCAGCAGCTGGGCTATCGGGAGCGTCGCGGCGCCCATCGCTACCGCGTCGGGGCCCAGCGTGCACAGGTCGATGCTGGTTTGGGCGTACGGGCGGCGCAGCGCATGACGGGCGGCGGCCGCGCGGATCTCGGGCAGGAAGCGCCGGCCGAAGTCGGCGCCGGCCACGCCGCCCAGGACGATGCGCTCGGGGCTGAACAAGTTGATCAGGTCGGCTATGCCGGCGCCCAGGAAGCCGGCGGTCTCGGAGAAGACGGCGGCCGCCTCGGGGCTGGCGCCGGCCAGCATCTCGGTCAGCAGGTGCGGGGTCTCGGGGCGGCCGGTCGCGGCGGCCAGGCGGCGGGTGATACCGCCGGCGCCCACGTAGGCCTCCAGGCAACCGCGGGCGCCGCACCGGCACTCCTCGCCGTCGTAGATCAGGGTGGTGTGGCCCCACTCGCCGGCGTTGCTGTTCGCGCCCCGGTAGCCGCGGCCGTCCATCACCACGGCGGCGCCCACGCCCGTACCGATCATGATGATGACCGCGTGCCGGGCGCCCTGCGCGGCGCCGAACCACATCTCGGCCTGGCCGAACGTCTTCGCGCCGTTCTCCACGAAGATCGGCACCTTGGTGCCGGCCCGCAGCATCGCGCCCAGCGGCACCGCGTCCCACCCGGTCGACTGCGAGTCGACCACGCCGTCGGAATCGACCACGCCGGGGACGCCCACGCCGAAGCCCAGCACGTCGGCCGGCCGCACGCCGGCCTCGGCGATCACCGCGGTCAGGCCGCTCAGCAGCAGCGCGGCCACCTGCTCGGGGTCGTCGTCGTGCTCGAACTCGGCCGCGGCCAGCCGCGCCATCGACAGGTCGTAGAGCTCGACCATGATCCGTGTCTCGGCCACGTCGGCGCCGACCACGTAGCGGAAGCCGGGCCGCACCCGCAGCAGCACGCGCGGGCGTCCGCCGTCCGAGCCGACCAGGCCGGCCTCCTCGACCAGGCCCTCCTCGAGCATCTCGCCGATCAGGTTGCTGACACTGGCCTGGCTGAGCGCGGTCGACGAGGCCAGCTGCTGCCGGCTCTGCAGCGCGCCGTGGAAGAGGTCGGTGAGCAGGCTGGACCGGTTCGCCCGGCGCACGTCTCGCACCGTCGTACGCCTGCTCTCCAACCCTGCGCTCCTCTTCTCGGGTCCGCCGGTCCGCCCGGGCCGCCGGACCGCCGCCTGCCCCGAAACTCTACGGCGCTACCGGCCGTGGGCGTCT
Organism: Actinoplanes sp. NPDC051537; assembly: GCF_055586105.1. NCBI lineage: Bacteria > Bacillati > Actinomycetota > Actinomycetes > Micromonosporales > Micromonosporaceae > Actinoplanes > Actinoplanes sp. NPDC051537. Next base: position 161,142 of record NZ_JBVJIU010000005.1, on the reverse strand, counting down.
ATCGTGCCCCCGTGAGCGACTATCGGGACGTCAATCTGGCCCATTGGAACGGTCGAGCGGCCGCGCATGCCGCCTCCCCGGGCTATCCGGTGGCCCGCCTGACCGCCGACCCTGCCGCGCTCAGCGACGTGGTCGCCTTCGACAAGGCGCTGCTGGGCTCCCTCGACGGGCAGCGCGGCGTGCACCTCCAGTGCCACATCGGCACCGACACGATCTCGCTCACCCGCCTCGGCGCCACCATGACCGGTCTTGATTTTTCCGATAAATCGCTCACTGAGGCCCGCAAGATCGCCGAGCAAACCCACGCGGACGTACGGTTCGTGCAGAGCGACGTCTATGACGCCCCCCGTGCGGCCGGCACCGGGTACGACTTCGTCTACACCGGGGTCGGCGCGCTCTGCTGGCTGCCCGACATCGCCCGGTGGGCCCGGGTCGTCGCCGAGTTGCTGCGTCCGGGCGGCCGGCTGTTCGTGCGCGAGGGGCACCCGATGCTCTGGACCCTCGACGACGAGGCCACCGACAGCCTGGTGGTGCGCTACCCGTATTTCGAGCGGGCCGAGCCGATGGTCTTCACCTCCGACGGCAGCTACGTGGAGACCGACGAGCCCCTCGGCGACAGCACCACCCACGAGTGGAACCACGGCATGGGCGAGATCGTCACCGCCGTTCTCGACGCCGGCATGACGCTGACCGGCCTGGTCGAGCATCGGACGGTGCCGTGGGAGGCGCTCCCCGGCCAGATGCACGAGCTGCCCGGCGGCGAGTGGCAGCTGACCGATCGGCCCGACCGGCTCGCGCACACGTACACGCTGCAGGCCGTCCGAAACGCCGGAGCCGTTTAAAGATCGACGCTGCTGGGGTATGTCCCGGTCATCCCCACGACCGAGGAGACCCCCGATGCGTACAGGTTCCATCGGCGCCGTGATCTTGATCATCTGGCTTGTCCTGGGCGCCGTCGCCGCCAACCAGCGCGGCTACTTCAAGGACAGCGGCGACACCAGTTGCGCCGAGGCCGGCACCGTCATGGTGACCATCGTGGCCGGTCCGTTGAACTGGCTGGGCGTCAACCCGAAGATCAAGTGCGACATCCCCGAGCCGAGCAAGTAGGCCAGTAGGTAAGCAGGCAATGCGAAGGCCCCCCGTTTGACCGGGCGGCGGCGCAGGACCCACCACCTTCGCCGTCGCCCCCTTGCTGATGTGGCCGGCCCGCGATCACGCGAGCCGGCCACAAAGCTGAGCAGGGAACGGTCAGCCTCGCTCGATGAGGTGGCCGATGATCTGCGGGCCCATCATCACGGCCGCGCCGGAGCCGTCGCGGCGGTTGTCGGTCTCGGGGAGCTCGACCGGGTCGCCGGTGTTGCTGGCGCCGACCGGGCGCGGGCCCACCCAGGCCACCGTGAGCCGCGTCTCTCCCTTGAGGAACCGCTGCACCCGTACGCCGCCCGTCGCCCGGCCCTTCGCCGGGTACTGCGCGAACGGCGTCACCTTCACCTGCGTGCCGGTCGACGTGACCACCATCGGCTCGCCGTGCACGGCGTCGGCCGTGTTCACCACGTTGAACGTGATCACCTCGGCCTCGGCGGCCAGGCTGATCCCCGCCATGCCGCCGCCCTTCAGGCCCTGCGGCCGCACCAGCTTGGCCGGGAAGCGCAGCATCGACGCGTCCGACGACACGAACGCCAGCGTCTCGTTGCCGTCGGTGAGCCACGTGGCCTGCAGGACCTCGTCGCCCTCCTTCAGCGTGATCACCTCGAACTCGTCGGAGCGGACCGGCCACTCCGGCGCGCACACCTTGACCACGCCGTGCCGGGTGCCCATCGCGATGCCCGGCGTCCCGTCGGCCAGCGGCGCGATGCCCACGACCCGCTCGCCCCGCTCGAGCGGCACCAGCTCGGACGCCGACATGCCCCCGCGCACCGAGACCGTGCCCGACTGCTCGGGCAGCACCGGCAGCGGCAGCACGTCGGTCTTGAACGCCCGGCCGCGGCTGGTGATCAGCAGGATGCGCCCGCGGGCGGTCGAATGGATCACCGCGCGAACGGCGTCGTGCTTGACCCGGCCGGAGCGGCGGCGGGCCTCGGTGGCTTCCTCACTTTCGGCGGCCGTACGCGCGATCAGCCCCGTCGCCGACAGGATCACCTGGCACGGGTCGTCGGCCACCTCGAGCGGCCCCGCCGGCGCGGAAGCGGCCAGCACCTCCTTGAGGTCGCCGTCGATCAGCGTCGTGCGCCGCGGCCCGCCGAACTCGGAGGCCACCTCGGCCAGCTCGTCCGACACCACCTGCTTCAGCACGTCCGTATTGTCCAAGATGCGGCTCAGCTCGGCGATCTCGGCCCGCAACCGCTCCTGCTCGGTCTCCAGCTCGATCCGGTCGAAGCGGGTGAGCCGCCGCAGCGGGGTGTCCAGGATGTACGTCGCCTGGATGTCGGAGAGCCCGAACTCGGCCATGAGGGCGGTCTTGGCCGCGGCCGCGTCGTCGCTGCCCCGGATGATCGCGACCACCCGGTCGATGTCGATCAGGGCGATGAGCAGGCCGTCGACCAGGTGCAACCGGTCCAGCCGCTTGGTGCGCCGGAACGTCGTGCGCCGGGTGACCACGTCGTAGCGGTGCTGGACGAAGACCTCGAGCAGCGCCTTGAGCCCGAGCGTCTGCGGCTGCCCGTCGACCAGCACCAGGTTGTTGATGCCGAACGACGACTCGAGCGGGGTCAGCCGGTAGAGGTCGGCCAGCAGCGCCTGCGGGTTGACGCCGACCTTGCACTCGATCACCAGGCGGATGCCGTGCTCGCGGTCGGTGAGGTCCTTGACGTCGGCGATGCCGGCCAGCCGGGCCGCCTGCCGCTGCCCGCGCTTCGGGCCGGCGGTGATCAGCTTGCCCTTCACCTCGTCGGTGATCGCCTCGATGATCTTTTCGGTGCCGACGCCGTACGGCAACTCGGTCACCGTGATCGCCTGCCGGCCGCGGCCACCCTCGAGCGGTCCGGTCTGCGCCCGGGCCCGCATGCGCACCACGCCACGCCCCGTCTCGTACGCCCGCCGCACCTCGTCGAGCCCCAGCAGCTGACCGCCGGTGGGCAGGTCAGGCCCGGGGACCATGCGCATGATCTCGTCGAGGTCGGCCTCCGGGTGCGTGATCAGATGCCGCGCCGCCGCCACGACCTCGCCGAGGTTGTGCGGGATCATGTTGGTCGCCATCCCGACGGCGATGCCGGACGTGCCGTTGACCAGCAGGTTCGGGAACGCGGCCGGCAGCACCTTGGGCTCGAGGTCGCTGCCGTCGTAGGTCGACTTGAAGTCGACGGTGCCCTCGCCCAGCTCGCCGACCAGCAGCATCGCCTCGCGCGACATGCGCGCCTCGGTGTACCGCGCGGCGGCCGGCCCGTCGTCGGGCGAGCCGAAGTTGCCGTGACCGTCGATCAGCGGCGCGTTCAGCGAGAAGTCCTGGGCCAGGCGCACCAAAGCGTCATAAATGGCGACATCGCCGTGAGGGTGGTATTTGCCCATCACGTCGCCGACCACGCGGGCCGACTTCACGTACGCCCGGTCGGGCCGATGCCCCTGCTCCGACATCGACCAGAGGATGCGCCGGTGCACCGGTTTGAGGCCGTCGCGCGCATCGGGCAGGGCGCGCGAGTGGATGACCGAGTACGCGTACTCCAGGTAGGAGTCCTCGACCTCGGTGGTCAGCGGATTGTCGATGACCCGGGCGCCGGCCTGGTCGAACGCGGACGGGTCGACGCGGGTGTTCTCGTTCTTGCGGCGTGCCATGAAACAAGACCTCTCAGGCGTCGATCGTCTCTTCGTCGATGCGGCCCGCCGCCTCGATCAGCCAGTTCTTCCGGGGCTCGACCCGCTCCCCCATCAGCAGCTCGAGCGTGGCCTCGGCCCGCTCGGCGTCGTCGAGCGTGATGCGCCGGACCGTGCGGGTCGCCGGGTTCATCGTGGTGTCCCACAGCTCGTCGGCGTCCATCTCGCCGAGGCCCTTGAATCGGGGCACCGGTTTCTGCACCGTGCGGCCGGCCTTCTCGAAGCGGGCGACGGTGGCCTCCATCTCCTGCTGGGTGTAGGTGAACACGGTCTCGCCGTTGCGGCCCTTGGTGACCACCTTGTGCAGCGGCGGCATGGCGGCGAACAGCCGGCCCTCCTCGATCACCGGTCGCATGTACTTCGCGAACAGGGTGATCAGCAGAGTCCGGATGTGCGAGCCGTCGACGTCGGCGTCGGCCATGATCATGACGCGGCCGTAGCGCAGCGCGGCGAGCTCGAACGTGCGCCCGGAGCCGGCCCCGAGCACCTGCACGATCGCCGAGCACTCCTGGTTGTCCAGCACCTGCTGGAGGGAGGCCTTCTGCACGTTCAGGATCTTGCCGCGGATCGGCAGCAGGGCCTGGTACTCCGAGCTGCGGGCCATCCGGGCGGTGCCGAGCGCGCTGTCACCCTCGACGATGTAGAGCTCGGATCGCGCGATCCCGGTCGCCCGACAGTCGACCAGCTTGGGCGGCATCGAGGCGCCCTCGAGGGCGGTCTTGCGGCGGGCGGCGTCCTTCTGCTGCTTCTGCGTCAGCCGTACGCGGGCCGCGTCGACCACCTTTTGCAGAACGGTGCGCGCCTCGGTCTTCGTCTTGCGCCCGTCGATCCACTCCTTGATGTGGGCCTCGATCAGGCTCTGCACGACCCGGGTCACGCCGGCCGTGGACAGCTCGTCCTTGGTCTGGGAGGTGAACTGCGGCTCGGGCACCCGCACGTGGATCACCGCGGTCATGCCCTCGAGCAGGTCGTCGAGGACGGGCGGGTCTTCCTTGGGGCGCAGCAGGCCGCGGGTGTTCCGGATCGCCTCGGTCAGCGCGCGTACGAGTGCCCGCTCGAAGCCTTTGCGGTGGGTGCCGCCGTGCATGTTGCGGATCGTGTTCGTGAAGCACTCGATCGTGCGGTCGTAGCCGGTGCCCCAGCGGAACGCGACCTCGATCTCGGCCCGGCGCTCGACGTTGGACTGCATCACGCCGTTGGCGTCGGCGGCGTTCTCCTTGTAGGTGCCCTCGCCGGTGACCAGGAGGATGCCGGAGACCGGCTTGTCGCCCGCGTGGGTGAGGAACTCGACCATGTCGGTGAGGCCGTGCGGGAAGTGGAAGGTCTCGGTGACCGGCTCCTCGGCCGTCTCGTCGCGCAGCGTGTACCGCACGCCGGGGACCAGGAACGCCGTGTTGCGCAGCTTGGCCCGGACCGACTCGGCGTCGAGCCGGGCGCCGGTCTCGAAGTAACGCGCGTCGTACCAGTACCGGATCGAGGTGCCGCCGGGCTCGCCGCGCTTCATCTTCCGCACGATGCGCAGGCCGGACTCGGGGTGGAAGCGCGCGTTGGGCCCGGGGCCGTCGAAGCTGCCGGGGGCGCCGCGGTGGAACGAGATCTCGTGGACCTTGCCGTCCCGCTTGACCGTCACGTCGAAGCGCACGGCCAGCGCGTTGACCGCCGAGGCGCCGACGCCGTGCAGGCCGCCGGAGGTCTTGTAGCCGGCGCCGCCGAACTTGCCGCCGGCGTGCAGCCGGGTGAGCACCAGCTCGACGCCGTTGAGGCCGGACTTCGCGTTGATGTCGGTCGGGATGCCACGGCCGTCGTCGTCGACCTGCACCGAGCCGTCGGCGTGCAGGAACACCGCCACCTGGGTGGCGTGGCCGGCCACGCCCTCGTCGGTGGCGTTGTCGATGATCTCGTTGGCCAGATGGTTGACGCCGCGGCTGTCGGTCGAGCCGATATACATGCCCGGGCGTTTCCGGACGGCGTCCAGCCCCTCGAGGTGCGTGAGGTCGTCGGCCCCGTACAGAATTTCCGCGGTCACGAGGTGGCACTTCCCATCGGCCCTAGGTGGTCAAGACGGCGCGAGCCTACCGGGCCCCTCCGACAGTTCTTCGGCACCGAGCCGAGGGACCGTCAGGAAGATCGGCGGATAATAGCCGCATATACCCCGGCCGGTGAGCTATGACACGGCGCAGAGCACCCGCTGCGGCTGCAACGCGCGCCACAGGTCGAGCGGGTACGGCTTGCCCGCCACCCGCACCGGCGGCATCTCCTGGTAGTCGATCAGCCGGCCGGTGACCGCCTGGGTCTGCGCGCACACCACGACCGTGTCATGCGGCGCGTACGCCTGGAGCCGCGCCGCCGTCGAGACCACGCTGCCGCTGACCATCCCGTGCCCGTACTCCCGGGCGGCCGCGAGGTCGACGATCACGTCGCCGGTCGCCAGCCCGACCCGGGTGCGGACAGCGAACCTGCCGGCCAGGAGTTGCCCCCTCAACGCCTCCTGGACCGACAGGCCCACCCGTACCGCCGAAGCGGCCGCCTCGGGACCGAACCCCCCCGGTCCGGTCCCGAACACCGCCATGACCGCGTCGCCCACGTACTTCTCCACCACCCCGCCGCCGTCCCGCACCACGTCGGACACCGTCGCGAAGTAGTCGCGTTGCAACGCGCGGACCACCGCACAGTCAAGATCATCAACAAGTGAGGTGAAGCCCACGATGTCGATGAAAAGAACCGTGACGGTCTGACGCCGCTCCTGCTCCGCCATAGCGATCGCGGTCATGACTCACGCCCCCCAATAAATTCACTGCTTGCCCCGGTGGAGAACGGTGCCAGCCGCCGTCCAGTTCTGGATCGTCAGAACGACGTATCTCTGACAGCCGGGGCTCCCGTCATTTTTGTGACGCAGAACAGACCGAACCGACGAGAACCTGCTAGGTCTCTTCGCATTAGGCTGCCCTTCATGGCCAGCGACGAGGGGGACGACGGTCCGCTTGTCGGGCGCACCGACACGCTTGCCGAGGTCCAGTCCGACCTGCGCAACGTGGGCGCCGGCGGCACTGCGGCGGTGTTCGTCACCGGCGAGAGTGGCGTCGGCAAGACCCGCCTGCTGCGCGAGACCGCCCGGGCGATGAACGCCGCGGGTGTCGCCGTGCTGTCCGGAACCTGCCTGGACATCGGCGATGCGTCCCCTTTGCACCCGGTTCTCCAGGCGCTGCGGCAGCACGAGCCCGACCTGCCGTGGGACCAGGCGGCCGGCGCCGACGCCCTGCTCGAGCGGGTGTCCCGGGAGCTGCGCACGATCGCCGGCGACAAGCACCTGCTGCTGGTTCTCGACGATCTCCAGTGGGCCGACCGCAGCACCCGGCAGCTGCTGCTCTACCTGCTCGCCGGCCTCGGTGGCATCCGGCTGTCGGTGCTGGCCGCGGTGCGGGCCGAGGCGCTGCACGGCGCCCACCCGCTGCGCCGGGTGCTGGCCGAGCTGCGGCGGCTGCGCTCGGTCAAGGTGGTCGACCTGGCCCCGCTCGACCGCGAGCAGACGCTCGAGCTGGTCAACGCGATCGCCGGCGGCGGCATCGAGCTCGAGGACTCCGACCGGGTCTTCAAGCGCTCCGGCGGCAACCCGTTCGTGGTCGAGGAGCTGGCCCGCGACCTGCGCGACGGCCGGATCGAGCTGTCCGACACGCTGCGCGAGATCTTCCTGTCCCGGGTGGACGAGCTGCCCCCGGCGGCGCACGCCGTGGTGCACGCGGTGGCGGCCGGCGTCGAGCCGGTCGACCACGCGATCCTGGCCCGGGTCACCAAGCTGGCCGAGGACGAGCTGATCGAGGCGATCCGGGCCGCGGTGGCGCACCGCTTCGTGGCCAGCGCCCCCGAGGGCTACCGGCTGCGGCACCGCCTGGTCGCCGAGATCCTCGAGGCCGAGGTGCTGCCGGCCGAGGCCACCGCCCTGCACCGCCGCTACGCCGAGGCGATGGAGTCGGCGGGCACGCTCGATCACGCCCGCCTCGCTCATCATTGGCAACGGGCGGGCGAGCCGGCCCGGGCACTGCCGTCGGTGGTCGCGGCGGCGAGAAGTGCCGAGAAGTTGTACGGGTTCACCGAGGCGCACCGCTACTGGTCGCTGGCCCTGGATCTGACCACCGAGGACGCCCCCGAGCGCACCGAGCTGCTGGCCCACGCGTCCGAGTCGGCGCACATGTGCGGCGAGCACCAGCGGGCCCTGTCCGGCCTGACCGAGCTGGCCGGCCGGTCGGACGCGCCGGGCCAGGGCGAGCTGCACCTGCGCCGCGCCCGCTACCTGGCCGCCGCCGGGCGCTCGGCCACCGCCGAGGTCGAGTACGAGCTGGCCCTCCAGGCGCCGGACTGCACGCCCCAGCAGCGGGTGTCGGCCGCGGCCAACCTGGCCGAGCTGCTGCTCCACCTGGGCCGCTACGCCGACGCGAACACCCGGGCCACCGAGGCGCTCGGCCAGGCGGCGGGAAACGGCTCGACCCGCGATCTCGTACGCGCGAGCGCCGCCCTCGGCTTCAGCTCGGCCTTCCGGGAAGACCCCGACGCGGGGCTCGCCGTCATCCGGCAGGCGGTCGACATCGCCGAGCGCTCCGGCCACCCCGACGACCTCGGCGTCGCCTACCTGCACCTGGCCGAGCTGCTGACCGGCCCGCTGAACAGCCCCGAGGAGGGCATCCTCGTCGCCCGGCGCGGCGCCGAGCGGCTGGCCTCGCTGGGCGCCGGCCGCACCTATCAGACGCGCCTGCTCGCGATCGCCGGCAACGGCCTGTTCCGGACCGGCCAGTGGGCCGAGGCCGACCAGGTGCTCGAGGCCGCGATGGCGCACCGGCCGTCCGGCGCCGACGCGGTCGAGCTGCTGCTGGCCCGCTGCCGGCTCTGGGTCGGCTTCGGCGACATGGAGGCGGCCCAGCGCGACCTCGACGCGGTCGCCACGCTGCTGGCCGGCGGCGGCGCCCGGCACGTGCTGCCGATGCTGACCCTGCGCGCCGGGCTGGCGATGTGGCTGGGCCGGCACTCCCAGGCCCGGGCCGCCGTCCAGCGTGGACTGACCGAGACCCGCTCCGACGACCTGGTGCTGCTCGGCGTGCTGGCCTGGCACGGCCTGCGGGCCGAGGCCGAGGCCCGGTCGGCGGGCGAGCCGGTCGACCCGGGCGCGCTGCGCCGGCTCAAGACCGTGGTCGAGCGCATGGCCGAGGGCGTCGGCAACGCCGCCACCCCGGTCCGGGCGGTCATCGACGGCTACATCGACCTGTGCAACGCCGAGATCAGCCGGGTCGAGGACCGCAACGACCCCGAGCCGTGGGTGCGGGCGGCCGTCGCCTGGGACCGGCGCAACCAGCCCTACCCGGCCGCGTACGCCCGGCTCCGGCGCGCCGAGGCCGCCCTGACCCGCAAGAACCGCAAGGCCGCGGCCGTGCTGGCGCTGCGGGAGGCGTACGCGACCGCGACCGCGATGGGCGCCCGCCCGATGGCCGCCGAGATCGTCTCGACCGCCCAGCGGTTCCGGGTGACGCTGGCCGACGACGCCGACACGGTCGAGATGGAGATGCCCGGCGCCGAGGACGACGGCCTGGGCGTGCTGACCCAGCGCGAGCGCGAGGTGCTGGCCGCGGTGGCGGAGGGCCTGACCAACCGGGAGATCGGCGAACGGCTCTTCATCAGCGAGCGCACCGTCGGCGTACACGTCGGACACATCTTCGACAAGTTGCAGGTACGCACAAGAGTGCAGGCCAGCCGGGTCTTCCTGACCGCGGCGTGACCTTTTCGTTATAAACGTACGCGAGATACGTCGTTCTACCGATCCCTCCGTAGGCCGCCTTTGGAAGGCTTGCCCTACGGGGGAGCACCGGCCGGCGACCACCGTCGCCGGCCGGTGCTGGGGGCCCTCCGTGTGATGAGCACCTGGAGGAAACCGATGGATCAGTCGGTCTGGGGTCCGGTGCGGCGGGAGATGTCCGACCTGCTGCAATCGCATCCCGACGACGTGCCCGCCGTGGTCGACCAGCTGACGAAGCTGCAGGACATCCTGGGCCGCGTGCCGCCGCTGCTGCACGAGAACCCGCTCTGCGACTTCAACAAGCTGTACCTGACCATCACCGAGAGCGTGCTCGAGCGGCTCTACGCGGGACGGTTCAAGGACCCGGGATTCCTCGCCCGGCTCGACGTGGAGTTCGCGGCGCGGTACTTCGACGCGCTGCGCGCCTGGGCCGGCCCCGAAGCGAGCCCGCACTGCCCGCGGGTGTGGTCGGGGCTGTTCGTGCGCATCCCCGGCCCGGACTGCCGCCCGCTGCCGGCCGCCTGCGCCGGCGTGAACGCGCACATCAACTTCGATCTGCCGTTCGCCCTGGTCACCACGTTCGACCACCTGGGCTCCGACCCGATCGACGACAGCGATCAGCACCACGACTACCTGCAGATCAACGAGATCTTCGCGGAGGCGATCCCGGGGCTGCGGCGCGGCTACCTCGACCGGTGGCAGCTGCTGATCGACACCATGAACGGCTGTCTCGACGACTGGTGGCAGGGCGAGGCGGTGGAGTACACGCGGAACGTCGCCTGGCGCAACGCGCAGAAGCTCTGGGGGCTGCGGCACGACATGGCCGCGACCGACAAGGAGCGCGCCCACCTCGACCGGATCTCGGCCGACCTGGGCAAGCTGCTGCTCTCCCCGCTGGGCGAGTTCCTCCAGTAGGCATTACTCGGCCGCGGCCCGTCCCGGGGGAGACGGGCCGCGGCACCTCACCACGCGATCCCGGCTACTTGATCGCGATCAGCCGGGCGTCGTTGGCGTCGCCGTCCTTGGTGCCGGCCACGCCGACCTCGGCGCCGGTCTTGACCGCCGAGGTCTCGACCTTCTTCTTGTCCTGCACCACACGCAGCTTGTCGCCGAAGACCCAGCTCAGCGTGAAGCCGTCGGACGACTTGACGGTGATCTTGTCGCCACTGACCGCGGTGACCGACCCGCGCTGCACGACGATCGTCTTGTCGCCCTGCTTCTTGGTCTGGATCGTGACCTCGCCGTGCAGGGTGTTGTGGCGCAGGTATTTGCGCAACTTGTGCGGCGCGTCGCCGGTGCCGCTCGACGTGCCGGGCGACGGGGTGCCGGCGTCGGCCAGGCCGGTGTCGAAGCCGACCTGCTGGAGCGCGATCGCCTCGTCCGCGAGGTCGGCGGCCGCGGCCTGCGTGGTGCCGCCGTTCAGCCCGCAACCGGACAAGCCGCCGCCGGTCAGGGCCAGCGCGCCGGTGATGCCGAGAGCCAGGAGGGTTCGTCTCATGGCGGAAATCCTGTCCCCGGCACGCGAAGCCCGGGTCAGGGCAATGTTCGGGAAGGGTAAATGGGGTAGGGCAGTTCCACGACAAACATGGCGCCGCCCTCGGGGGCGTGCCCGGCCGAGATGCGGCCGCCGAGCCGGGCCACCAGCCGCGCCGCCAGGGCCAGGCCGAGACCGCTGCCGACCTTGCGGATGCCCCGGTAGCGGCGGTTCAGCGCGCCCCGGTCGAAGGCCACCCGCAGATCATCGTCGGAGAAGCCGGGACCACCGTCGCGTACCTCGATGATCGCCTGATGTTCTCCGGGGTGCGCGGCCAGCACCAGGGGCGCGCCGGCCGGCACCACCCGCAGCGCGTTCTCGCAGAGCCCGTCGATCACCTGGCGGATCCGGCCGGGGTCGGTCTCCACCATCAACGGCAACTCCGGCAGCTGTACGCGCAGGAGCGGCCCGTCGGGCGAACAGCGCGCGGCCCAGGCGTCGCCGGCCGCCCGCACCAGCTCGGCCAGATCCACCGGAACCACGTCCAGGGGCAGGTCGGCCGCCTCGAGCCGGGACAGCACCAGCAGGTCGGAGATCAGCCGGTCCAGCCGCTCGGACTCGGCCAGCATCGTCGCGCCGGCCTTCTCGGCGCCGTCGTCGCCGCCGACCACCCCGTCGGCCAGCGCCTCGGCGTACCCCCGGATGGTGGCCAGGGGAGTCCGGAGCTCGTGCGAGACCGACAACAGGAAGTCCCGCTCACGCCCCTCGCTGACCTGCAATGCGGCAGCGAGCTGGTTGATCGCGTCGGCGAGATCCGCCGCCTCGGCCGGCCCCTGGCGGGAGATGCGCACCGAGCGGTCGCCGGCGGAGAGACGCGCCGCCGCGCCCGCCGCCCGCCGGATCGGGCGCGCGATGAACTGGGCCAGCAGCGCACCGGCCAGGACGCCGCCCGCGAGCCCGGCCAGCAGCGCGATCCAGGTGCTGCTCAACAGGTGGCCGGCGGTCCCGGTCGCGACCCGGCGGGTGAGCACGACGCCGCTGCGCTGACCGCTGAGCGGACGGCCGACGATGAACGAGCGCCGCCCGCCGACCTTGGCCTGTGCGTTGACCTGCTGGCCGGCCGCGACCTGCTGCACGATCCGCGGCGGCAGTCCCGGCCGGTCGACGACTCCCCGGCGTACGAGATAGACGTCGATGTTCTCCGCACGCAGGTCGGTCACGATGTTCTCCCGCGCCGCCTGCTTCTCGGTCGCCAGCAGCTCCACCGCGATCTTGCTCTTCTCCACCAGCTCGGCCCGGACCTGCGTGTTGATCGAGCGGATCGAGACCGGGATGGCGACCAGGGCGGTGACGATCACGCTGACCACCGCGGTCGCCGCCGTGACCAGCACGACCCGGCCGGTCAGGGTCTGGAAGAACTTACGCATCGGCGGTGTAGCCGACGCCACGCACGGTGCGGATCAGCGAGGCGGCGGCGCCCAGCTTGGCGCGGACCTGGGCCACATGCACATCGACCGTACGGGTGCCGGCCGCCGACGCGTACCCCCAGACGCTGGCCAGCAGTTCCTCGCGCGTGAAGACCCGGCCCGGCCGGCCGAGCAGATGCCCCAGCAGGTCGAACTCGGTCGTCGTGAGGTTGAGCGGGTTCCCTTCGACCGTCACCAGGCGCCTGGTCGGATCGAGCGTCAGCGGCCCGAGCTGCCTGACCATCTCGCGCTCGCCCGGCCCCGCCGCCCGCCGCAGCAGCGTCTTGACCCGGGTGACCAGCTCGCGCGGGCTGAACGGCTTGGTCACGTAGTCGTCGCCGCCCATCTCGAGCCCGAGAATGCGGTCGACCTCGTCGTCACGGGCGGTGAGGAAGATGACGGGCGTCCAGTCACCGTCCGCCCGCAGCCGCCGCACGATCTCGGTGCCCTCCATGCCCGGCAGCGCGATGTCGAGAATGCAGGCGACCGGCCGCAGCCGCCGCGCCGCCGAGAGCCCGGCCACGCCGTCGTGCTCGACGTGCACGCCGAACCCGTCCCGGCTCAGGTAGAGCCGCACGAGGTCGGCGATCGGGCGCTCGTCCTCGACCACGAGGACGAGGCCTTTGACGGGCGCGTCGGTCACGGTCCCATCATGCCCGCCTGATTGTTCGAGCGATGTAAGTGTTGGCGGCGGTCTCCGCCGTATCGCTCGACGAGCGCGTTGCCGATCGAGGCCAGGTGGTCTCGCACACCCGGCGGGCCGATCACCTCGATCCAGGCGACCAGCCCGGCAAGCTCGCCGGCGAGGACGAATTCGTCGTTGCCGCGGATCACGACCTCGATGCGGCCGTCGGTCCGGGAACCTCCCACTACGAGCCGACGGCCGAACCCGATCCGGAGCACGCCCATCCCCTCGGGCGCACACAGTGCCCGGGCCTCCAGGGGCATCAGCATGCGGTCGACCTCGTCCGCGATCGCGCGCCAGCTCTCGGCAAGGTCGAAGTCCCCGGGCCGGTGCACGGGGTCGCCGGTCGGGTCGGCGGACGACACGCGGTCGATCCGGAAGGTCCGCCGACCGGCCTCGGTGCCGGCGACCAGGTACCACGACGGACCTTTGGCGACGATGCCCAGCGGGTGGACGGTTCTCTCGGTGTGGCTGCCTTCGCGGTCGACATAGCCGAGCCGCACCTGGACGCCGCGGATCACCGCGTCCTGGAGCACGTCCAGGAAGCGAGGCGGCCGGGGCTCGATCCGGCTCGACCCCCATCGCTGCGGGTCCGTCACGAGCGACGACGCCGCGGCCTCGGCCTGCACCCGGAAGGGCTCCGGCAGGGCACGGACGAGCTTGCGCAGCGCCGTTCTCACCGCCGGCGTCACGGACGCGGCCGGACCGGCGACCAGGAACAGGGCCCGGGCCTCACTCGCGGTCAACCCGGACAGATCGGTGCGGGCGCCGCCCACGAGGCGCCAGCCACCACCCCGGCCCTGCACGGAGTACACCGGCACGCCGGCCATGCCGAGGGCGTCGAGGTCGCGGCGCGCGGTGCGCTCGGAGACCTCCAACTCCCGGGCGACCTCCGCCGCGGTCACCTGCTCGCGGTGTTGCAGCAGAAGGAGGATGGCCATCAACCGGTCGGCTCGCACCTCGACAAACTTCCACGAAAACCGGTCAGGAGGTGACCGGTATCGGTCGGCAGGATGCCGGCATGACAAACGATTTTCCCGAGCCCACCCACATTTCGGTCAACGGTGTGGAACTCGAAGTCTTCGACGCCGGCCGGCAGAACGCCGGGAACCCCATCGTGCTCTGTCACGGCTGGCCGGAGCACGCCTTCTCCTGGCGCCATCAGGTGCCCGCCCTTGCGGCAGCGGGCTACCACGTCATCGTTCCGAACCAGCGGGGTTACGGGAACTCGTCCCGCCCGGCCGAGGTCACCGACTACGACATCGCGCACCTGTCGGGTGACCTCGTCGCACTGCTCGATCACTACGGATACGACGATGCCACCTTTGTCGGCCATGACTGGGGTGCGGCCGTCGTCTGGGGCCTGACCCTGTTGCACCCGAACCGGGTCAACAAGGTGATCAACCTGAGCCTGCCGTACCTCGAGCGCGGGGAAATGCCCTGGATCGAGGCCATGGAAGCGGTGCTCGGCGGCGACTTCTACTTCGTCCACTTCAACCGGCAGCCGGGCGTCGCGGACGCCGTGTTCGAGGAGAACACGTTCCCCTTCCTTCGGAACCTGTACCGGAAGAACGTGCCCCTCGCCGAGCCTCAGCCGGGCAATGCGCTGATGAACCTCGCCCGGGCGGAAACGCCGCTCGGTGAGCCCGTCATGAGCGACAGCGAACTGGCCGTCTTCGTCTCCGCCTTCGAAACAGCAGGGTTCACGGGCGGAATCAACTGGTACCGGAACCTGGACCGCAACTGGCGCCTGCTGGCGGACGTGGACCCGATCATCCGACAGCCCACCCTGATGATCTACGGCGACCGCGACACGGTCGCGAGATCGGAGAAGCTGAGGGACTTCGTGCCGAACGTGGAAGTGGTCAGCCTGGACTGCGGTCATTGGATCCAGCAGGAGAAGCCCGACGAGACGACCGAGGCGATCCTGAAGTGGCTGGACCCTGTATGTGATGCACGGTTCTCTGCTATACAGACTAGGTGAGATCGAGTCAGCTGCTCAAGGGCGTGCTGGACATCGCCGTCCTGGCCGCGCTGTCACGTCGCGAGCTGTACGGCCTGGAGCTGCTCGAACGGCTCCGGGCCGAGGGCCTCACACCGTTGGGCGACCCATCCGTCTACGGAGTGCTGCGCCGCCTCGAGCAGGACGGGCTTGTCACCGCCCGGCTGGAGCCGTCGGCCAGCGGCCCCGCCCGCAAGTACTACAGCATCACCCCGGAGGGCCGAGCCGACCTGGACGGGGCCGAAGCAGAGTGGTCACGGCTCGCCCGCGTCGTCGACCGGCTCCTGGAGATGAGGAATGACCGTGAGCAACGCTGAGCCATCCGCGGCGGAGAACACTTCCGTCTCCGCGGAAGACGTCCGGAACTACGTCACGGCGGTGGATGACCTCCTCCTGGATGTGCCGTGGCGTCGTCGGCGGCAGCTCATCGCCGACCTGCACGAACACATCCGGGAGAATCCCGGCCAGATCACCGTCGAGCAGCCTCAGGACTACGCGGCCGAGCTGCGCGCCGCCGCCGGAGCCGTCCCCGGCGGGCTCCTGTCCGGATTCCGGTCGGCCTCCTGGCCCACACCGCTGGAGTGGTGGGAGTCGGTGCTGCGCGGCGGGGCCCTCATCCTGCTGGCCCTGCTGGGATACAAGATCCTGGACTACCTGTCCTACTTCGTCGTGGGAGATCCCTCATCACGGGGCCGGTGGCCCGGCGCGCTCGACATCGCGCTGCAGGAGCTGTACCCCGTGCCCGCCTTCCGCGGCTCCACCGGGACCGGACTGTTGATCTACGCCCCGCTGGCCGTCCTCGTCGGGCAGCTGACCACCGCCGCCGTGCTGCTGCGCGCACCACGACGACGTCCCACGCTGCGCATCTTGTCGTACGTCAGCCTCGGCATCGTCGTGGTGCTGCTCGGATACGGCGCCATGCGAGCGATCGGCTGATACCGAGGGCGCCCTGGACCGTCACCTCGGCGCCGCCGCGCCAACGGACGGCACGACGGGTCACCATCGGGCGCTACGGGAACCGACCGCGGACCCGGAACGCGACCCGAGACGCCCAGGCCCGATGCGCGCGGGCGGGGAGAAGGCGCCGCCGGGGAGAGGGTGCGTTGTCGCCGGCGGCGCCTTGGTTGGAGAGCGCTCTCCAAACCAAGTGCAACCATGACTCCGGGGAGTGGGCGCTGTCAATGGGTGGAGACCTATTTGCGGAGTTTGTGGGGGTCAAGGAGGCAGGAAGCATGCGCTTCCCTTGACACGGCGGAAAGGGCGGCGTAACACTTCGCGCATTGACGGAGAGCGCTTTCCCCGGCGCTGCCGCTCTATCCCCCTGGAGTTATCCGTGAACAGGGCTATCTCGCCGCCTTGGCGGCGCCTCGTCCCCATCGTCGTGGCGGCCTTGGTCGTCGCCTATGTCGCGGTCGTGCAGCTGGGCGCGCACGCCGCGGACACCCTCCTCTCGCAGGGCAAACCCACGACCGCGAGCTCGCAGGAAGGCGCGGACACCGCGGCGGCCAACGCGACCGACGGCAACGCGGCCACCCGCTGGTCGAGCCAGTTCAGCGATCCCCAGTGGATCCGGGTCGACCTCGGCGCCACGGCGACGATCACCTCGGTCGTCCTGCAGTGGGAGTCCGCGTACGGCAAGGCGTACCAAATTCAGACCTCGCCCGACGGCAACGCCTGGACCAGCGTCTATTCCACCACCACCGGCGCCGGCGGCACCGAGACGCTCACCGTGAGCGGCAGCGGCCGGTATGTCCGCATGTACGGAACGCAACGCCCGGGCGGCTACGGCTACTCGCTGTTCGAGTTCAAGGTCTACGGCTCGACCGGCGGAACGAACCCCGGCACCTGCGGCACCACCAACGCGGCGCAGGGCAGCCCCACGACCGCGAGCTCGCAGGAGGGCGCGGACACGGCGGCCGCCAACGCCACCGACGGCAACGCCGCCACGCGGTGGGGCAGCCAGTTCAGCGACCCGCAGTGGATCCGCGTCGACCTCGGCTCGACCCAGCAGATCTGCCAGGTGGTCCTGCAGTGGGAGGCCGCGTACGGCAAGGCGTACCAGATCCAGACCTCGCCCGACGGCAACGCCTGGACCAGCGTCTATTCCACCACCACCGGCGCCGGCGGCACCGAGACGCTCACCGTGAGCGGCAGCGGCCGGTATGTCCGCATGTACGGAACGCAACGCCCGGGCGGCTACGGCTACTCCCTGTTCGAGTTCAAGATCTTCACAGGTGGAACGGGAACGACGCCGACCACGCCGACCACGCCCCCGACGACGCCCCCGACCCAGGTCCCGGGTGACTTCACGACGGTCTGGTCGGACACCTTCGACGGCGCCGCCAACACCTCACCGAGCGCCGCCAACTGGCTGCTCCGCACCGGCACCTCCTACCCGGGCGGCGCCGCGAACTGGGGCACCGGCGAGGTCGAGACCGCATCGGCGAGCACGGCCAACGTCTACCTCGACGGCGCCGGCAAGCTGAACATCAAGGCGATCCGGGACGGCGCCGGGAACTGGACGTCCGGCCGGCTGGAGACCCAGCGCACCGACTTCGAGCCGCTGGCCGGTCAGCAGACCAAGTTCACCGCCGTGCTCAAGCAGCCCGACGTCGCGAACGGACTCGGCTACTGGCCGGGCTTCCGGGCGACCGGCGCGGCCTACCGCGGCAACTACAACAACTGGCCGGGCGTCGGCGAGACCGACATCATGACCGACGTCAACGGACGCAGCCAGCTCTCCCAGACGCTGCACTGCGGCACCGCGCCGGACGGGCCGTGCGCGGAGTACAACGGCCGCCAGTCGGGGCTCGCGAGCTGCACCGGCTGCCAGAGCGGCTACCACGAGTACACCCAGGTCGTCGACCGCACCAAGACCGACGAGGAGATCCGCTTCTACCTCGACGGCCGGCAGACCTGGATCGTGCGCGAGTCGCAGGTCGGCGTCACCGCCTGGAACGCGGCCGTGCACCACGGCTTCTTCCTCCGCTTCGACCTCGGCATCGGCGGCTCGCTGCCGAACGCGATCGCCGGCCGCACCACCCCGACCGCGGACACCACGTCGGGCGGCGTGCTCAGCGTCGACTCGGTGACCGTGGCCCGCGCGACCGGGACGACCCCGGCGGCGATGACCGACCCGGCCACCCCGGGCGGCCCGAGCGTGGTCAAGGTGACCGGCTCCCAGGGGAACTGGCAGCTTCAGGTCGGCGGTCAGCCGTACCGGCTCAGGGGCTTGACCTATGGTCCCCCGCAGGCCGCGGCCGACGGGTACATGCGGGATCTGCACAACATGGGCG
This sequence comes from Actinoplanes sp. NPDC051537, assembly GCF_055586105.1. Lineage (NCBI taxonomy): Bacteria > Bacillati > Actinomycetota > Actinomycetes > Micromonosporales > Micromonosporaceae > Actinoplanes > Actinoplanes sp. NPDC051537. The sequence continues at coordinate 142,633 of NZ_JBVJIU010000005.1, read as the reverse complement.
TCAACACGATCCGGATCTGGGGCGTGGACGACGCCAACACGCCGGCGCTGCTGAACCGGGCGGCGCAGCAGGGCATCAAGGTGGTCGTCGGGCACTGGCTCAACCAGGGCGCCGACTACGTCAACGACACCGCCTACATGAACTCGGTGAAGACCGAGGTCGTGAACCGGGTCAACGCGCTCAAGAACAACCCGGGCGTGCTGATGTGGGACGTCGGCAACGAGGTCATCCTCACCATGCAGGACCACGGCCTCTCCGCGGCCGAGGTGGAGGCGCGACGGATCGGCTACGCGAAGTTCGTGAACCAGCTGGCCCAGGCGATCCACGCGGCCGACCCGAACCACCCCGTCACGTCGACCGACGCGTACACCGGCGCCTGGCCGTACTACAAGCAGTACGCGCCCGATCTGGACCTGCTGGCGGTCAACTCGTACGGGGCGATCGGGAACGTCTACAACGACTGGGTGTCCGGCGGCTACACGAAGCCGTACATCGTCACCGAGGGTGGCCCGGCGGGCGAGTGGGAGGTGCCCAACGACGTGAACGGGGTGCCGACCGAGCCGACCGACGTGCAGAAGCGGGACGGCTACGCGAGCAGCGTCGCCGCCATCAACGCCCACCCGGGCGTGGCGCTCGGCGTCACCGAGTTCCACTACGGCCTCGAGAACGACTTCGGCGGCGTCTGGCTGAACACGTTCACCGGCGGCTGGCGGCGGCTCGGCTACTACGCGCTGTCGCAGGCATATTCGGGTCAGACCCCGGCCAACACGCCGCCGATCATCTCCTCGATGTCGGTCTCGAACCAGACCGCGGTCCCGGCCGGCGGAACATTCACGGTGAGCGTCGGCGCGAGCGATCCGAACGGCGACCTAATTCGATACAACCTGATGTATTCGGACAAATACATCAGCGGCGGAACCGGCCTGACGAACGTGAAATTTACCGACAACGGCAACGGGACCTTCACCGCAACGGCGCCGCAATCCACGGGCGTCTGGAAGGTCTACGTGTACGCCTACGACGGCCAGGGCAACGTCGGCATCGAGCAGAAGTCGATCAAGGTCGTGCCGCCCACCGTGCCCGGCACCAACCTGGCCCGGGGGAAGACCACGACGGCCTCGACCTATCAGCCGACCGGCACCAACGGCCCGCAGCTGCCGCAGTACGCCACCGACGGCGACTACGGCACGCGGTGGGCGAGCGAGTGGGTCGACACCGCCTGGCTGCAGGTCGACCTCGGCTCGGTGCAGTCCTTCAACCACGTGCAGCTCGCCTGGGAGGCCGCCTACGCGACCGGTTACCAGGTGCAGACATCTTCGGACGGGACGAATTGGACCTCGGTCTATTCGACCTCGAGTGGGGATGGCGGCTTCGACGATCTGAACATCTCCGGCTCCGGGCGCTATGTCCGGGTCAACGGGACCAGCCGGGCGACCGCCTATGGCTACTCGTTGTGGGAGTTCGGGGTCTATCGGAGCTGACGATCCGGAAAGGGCCGGGGGTACTCCTTGTGGGGAAGGGGTGCCCCCGGCATCCGGGTTTAGATTGGACGGCATGGACAAGGTCGTTCATTTCGAAGTGCCGTTCGACGACGGAGAACGGGCAACGACGTTCTATCGCGAGGCGTTCGGCTGGCGGCTCGACTCGATGCCGCAATTCCAGTACACGATGGTCGCCACGACGGAAACCGACGAGCAGGGCCGGCCCACCGAGCCCGGCGGTATCAACGGCGGCATGCTGAAACGACAGGGCCCGATCACGGCGCCGGTCATCACGATCGGGGTCGACGACATCGACGAGGCGACGGCCCGCATCGAGAAGCTCGGGGGCAAGGTCGCCATCGGCAAACAACCGGTCGGCAGCATGGGTTTCAGCGCCTACGTCCACGACACGGAGGGGAACCTGATCGGCCTCTGGCAGAACGCCTGAGTATGTTACATCGATGCGCGTGATGGTCTGGAACGTCTGGTGGCGCTTCGGTGGCAACTGGAAGCTGCGCGAGGAGAGCATCCGGGCCACGCTCGACACGTACCGGCCGGATGTGCTCGGCCTCATCGAGAGCTGGTCGGGCGAGGGCACCGATCAACCGCATCGCCTGGCGGAGCCGTGCGGCATGCATGCCGCCTTCGCGCCTGCGCCCTTCCCGCCGACCATGCGCCCGTACGACGAACAGCCCGGCATCGGCTTCGGTGTCGGGCTGCTCAGTCGATGGCCGTTCCTCGCGGCCGAGCCGCACGAGCTGACCGGCACGCCGGGACCGGTCGCGCTGCTCGCCACCCTGGACCATCCGCGCGGCCCGCTGCACGTGATCGTCGGCACCACCGACGGCAGCCTCACCCAGTGCCGCGAGCTCGCCGCCCTGGCCGCCGACCGGCGGCTGGACGGCACCCAGCCGGTGCTGCTGCTCGCCGACCTGAACGCGTCCGTCGACCGGCCGGCGCTCGCCCCGCTGCTCGACGCGATGGCCGACACCTGGCCGCTGGGCGGCGGCGACCCGGGCGCGGTGACCTTCGACTCGGCCGTGCCGTACACCCCGCGCGACCTCCCCGACCTGATCGACCGCCGGATCGACCACGTCTTCGCCCGCCCCGGCCGCCCCGGCCTGCCGCTGTCCGTGCACGGCGCGTTCCTGGCCGGCGACCGCCCGATCGGCGGCGTCTACCCCTCGGACCACTACGCAGTCGGCGTGGACCTGGGAAATTCCTCGGAAAAGTCCTCCGGCCCGGCGCAACCCGGCCGATAGGCGCCTGCAACGGAATTGCTACCGACCAGGGAGTCACCATGGCCATCGGCGCGATCAGCTCCAACGCCCGCGTGCAGCTCACCCGCGCGCAGGGCCGGCTCGACGCGGACATCGCGGAGCGCGACTCCGCCCAGCGTGCGGTCGACCAGGACGGCATCACGGTCGCCAGGGCCCAGCAGGCGGCCCGGCGCGAGCTCCAGTCCCGCTCGGCGCGGGGAACGGTCTTTGATGTGACCGCCTAGTGGAAGACCTTGAGGCCGACCACGCCCGCGATCACCAGGAACAGGCAGGCGACGCGCGGGAAGCTGGCGGACTCGCCGAGCGCCACCATGCCCACGACCGCGGTGCCGACCGCGCCGATGCCGACCCAGACCGCGTAACCGGTCCCGATCGGGATGGCGCGGAGCGCGTACGCCAGGCCGCCCATGCTCGCCGCCAGCGCGGCGATGAAGATCGCCACGGGGACGGGACGGCTGAAGCCGGCGCTGCGGTCGAGGGCGAGCGCCCACACGGTCTCGAGGACGCCGGAGACGACGAGAACAACCCAGGCCATGACGAGTCACCTCTTCAGGCGTCGTCTTGTCGAGCCGGGTACGGCGCACCTCGTCCGGGATGTCGCCCATGCGGCATCGCGACCCACGATAGCACGCCGTTTTCGGAGAATAACAAAAAAGTGTTATTGGAGTGATGCCATCCATCAATATCGAATGGTTGACATACGTGCCCGGAAAAGGTCAGACTCGGCGACGTGAGAATGTTGGCCCGCCTGCTGCTCTGCCTCGTTCTGGCGCTCACCGGTTGCGCCGCCCGCAGCGCCGGGCCGGCCACCTCCCCCACGCCGACGGCGGCCACCCAGTTCGGCGGCACCGACCTCGCCTGGATCGAGCTCACCATCGCGATGGACGAGGAGCTGCTCCCGCTGCTCGCGCTCGTCCCGTCCCGCAGCGGCAGTGCGGACGTGCAGGCCGTGGCGCTGCAGGTGCAGGCGGTCACCACCGCCGAGCTGACCGATCTGCGCGCGCTGCACGACCAGGCCGGCCTCCCGGCGGAGAACCCGCACAAGGGCATGCCGATGCCCGGCATGGTCACGCCCGAGCAGGTGACCCAGGCCCAGGCGCTCACCGGCAAGGAGTTCGACGCCTTTGTCATCAAGGCGATCGAGGCGCACCTGGAGCAAAGTCAAACCCTGGCCGGAAGCGAAGACAAATCCGGTGTGGAGCCGCAGACGCGCAATTTGGCGCTACAGGTCATGCGCACCCGGGCCGAGGCTCTTTCCACCATCAAAAACATTTCCTGAGCGCCCTATCGCTGCGACTCGAAGTGCTCCTTCATCGACGGGTAGTAGTCGTTGAAATCGGGCGCCGGCGAGCCGTCCCGCGAGGCCACCAGCGCGTCCAGGTAGAACTCCCAGCCCGGCCCGACCTCGCCGACGTTGTCCGTGTGCGAAAGATGCTGGGTGAACCGCAGCTCGGTGACGCCCGCGTTCTCGGTCAGCACCATTTCCAGCCGCCACGGGTCCTTCTCGTCCCCGGCCGAGATGGCCAGCCGGCGCGGCGGCTCACACGCGTCGATGGTCATGTCCATCCACGGCTTGCCCTCCTCCTGCACCATCTGCACCTTGATCAGGTGGCCCGCTCCCGGCTCACCCTCCCAGGCGCCGAACCAGCGCGCCGTGCGTTCCGGCTCGGTGAGGCTCGCCCAGACGTCCTCCACGGGCGCGCGGAACGTGCGGGTCAGCACCAGGTCGTTGCCGAACAGCCGGCCGGTGGAAATCATGCGGTCTCCCTCTCGGATGTCGATCTCGTACGCCCGGCGGCCGTCTGCCGCTCGCGGCGGGTGCGATGGACCTCGGTCTCCAGCGCGTCGAGGTGGTGCTGCCACCCGCGCGGGGCACTCAGCCGGGCCAGCCACCCGGCCAGCTCGTCGATCGGCCCGGTGACCAGCGTGTAGACGCGCCGGCGCCCGTCCGCGGCATCCGCCACCAGCCCGGCCTCGCGCAACACCCGCAGGTGACGGCTGACCGCCGGCCGGCTGATCGCGAACCGGTCGGCGATCTCACCGGCCGAGCGCGGCCGCTCGCGCAGCATCAGCAGGATCTCCCGCCGTACCGGATCGGCGATCGCTCCCGCCACCTCGTCCACGCCCGGAAGCGTAACCAACAAGTTACGCGTCAGGCAAGAAAGAAGGCGCCGCGCGGGCGGCGCCTTCTTCGAAAACGGCCGTTACGGCAGCTCGTAGTTCTCGTTGAGCGCCGCCCCGCGGTCCGGCTTGTACTGGTCGAACCCGCGCGGGTCACACTGCAGCCCGCCGTTGATGCAGTGCGTGGTCAGCGCCGCCAGCGTCGGCGCGTCCCAGGCGTTGAACACGTCGTAGTGGAAACTGAACCCACGCCCGCTCGCGAAGTGGACCTGGGACATGTCCCCGCTCACCGGCCACGCCATCTTGAACTCGATCATCGGCACGGCCACCGGGTGGTCGTTGGGGCAGACGCCGAGGACCGGGTACGCCATGTGGCTCTTGTGGTCCGGCGTGTCCAGGTGCAGCCCGTCCCAGCAGCTCGGGGCCTGGAAACGCACGTTGAGCTGGGTTCCCGCCGGGCACGACGCCGGAATGTCCCAGTTGCGGGTGCTGTCGCCGCACTCGAAGCCCTCGACGGCGCCCGGGTTGTTCCGGAAGTCGTCGATGGACGCCGCCGGGCTGCCGACGACGTAGCGCAGGCCGGCCGGGAACGGCCGCACGCTGCGGTAGTCGATCACGCCGGTCTTGTAGTAGATGACCTGTCGCCCGACCGGCTGCACCGCGGTGGTTCCGTTCAGCAGCGTCGGCATCCAGTACCCGGTCTTGTCACCGGGCGTGATGCACGACGTGCCGCCGGACTGGAGGCTACCGAGCGTGGTCGCCGCGTTGGTGGTCACGTTGCCCATGAACGTGTGCGAGTGCGAGGCGCCCGGCATGTTCGGGAAGACGATCGGATCGTCCGGCAGGTTGGACCGGCTCACCGAGCAGTTCGCCTGGAACTCGTGGTGCGTGGTGGGCGGGTTGGTGGCGGGCGGCACCGCGGTGGACGGCACGACGCCGGTCACCGGCGGGTTCGCCATGATGTAGCCCGGCCCGTCCGAGGCGGGCGGGTTCACGAGGCTGCCGAACACCTTGAACTCGTACAGCGAGTAGCCATACCCGGTGCCACGCTGCGTGCCGTACATCCGCACGTAGCGCCCGGAGCCGCTGACCGCGAGCGTCTGATTCCCGCCCGCGCCGGTGGTCGTCGAATAGACGGTCGTCCACGCGTTGCCGTCCGGCGACGTCTGGATCTGGAACGCCTTGGCGTAGGCGGCCTCCCACTGCAGCTGCACGGAGGTGATCGTCGCGGTGCCGCCGAGATCGACGCGCAGCCACTGTGGGTCACTCCAGGCGCTGCCCCAGCGGGTGGTCGAGTTGCCGTCGAAGGCGCCGGCGGCCGGGGCGCCACCGTTCTCCGTCGACGACGCGAGCGAGGGTCTGCCCTGCGAGAGCAGGGTGTCGGCGGCGTGTGCGGACTGGATGCCGAACGCGGTGAGCGTCCCGGCGAGCGTCGCGACGGCAATCGGCGCGACTACGGTGCGCAGCCATCGGCGGCGCTGGGGCGGTTTGTGGGTCTTCACGGGGATCTCCACGTTTCTCCACGGGGATGGGGGTCATATTGGAGAGCGCTTTCCGAAGTGTTACGCCGCGATGTCACACCCGTCAATGCGCGTGCGGTTCCGGAACTTCAAAATCCCCCTCGGCCGGTACGGGAATCCCCTTTCCCGCACGAGAGCGCCCTCCCGCCGCCGCCACGCGGCCGCCTGCCACCCCGGGCCGCGGCGCGACTCTCGCGCGACGCGGTGGTCCCGGAGAGCGCTCTCCACGTGTGCTATAAAGTCCCCATGGAACGCCTGCCGACGCTCGAGGATGTGGCACGCATCGCCGGCGTCTCGCGGGCGACCGTGTCCCGGGTGATCAACGGGATTCGCAACGTCGATCCCCAGCTGCACGAGGTCGTGTGGGACGCCGTCGGGCGTACGGGATATGTCCCCAACCGCCTCGCCCGCTCCCTGGTCACCCGCCGCACCGGCACCGTGGCCCTGATCGTCTCCGATTCGGAGAGTCACGACGACGACCCGTTCATGAGCCGCTTCTTCGCCGACCCCTACTTCGGGCGGGTCGTGGGCGGGCTGATGAGCGTGCTGCGGCAGTCCGGCGTCCAGCTCGCGCTCCAGATCGTCGGCAGCGACGAGGGCCGCAAGCGCGTGGTCGGCGACCTGCGCAACGGTCAGGCCGACGGCGCGATCGTGCTCTCCCTGCCGCCGGTCGACCCGCTGCCGCGGATGCTGACCGAGGGCGGCGTGCCGGCCGTGATGATCGGCCGCCCGGCCGAGCCGGTGCCGATCAACTACGTCGACCTGGCCAACGAGACCGGCGCGACGCTGGCCGCCGAGCACCTGCTCGCCCGCGGGTGCCAGCGGGTCGGCATGATCTCCGGCCCGGCCGACGTGCCGGCCAGCCTCGACCGGGTGTCCGGGTTCCGGCGCACGATGGCCAAGCACGGCCACGGCTGGGTGCCGCTCGTGGCCGGCAACTTCACCCGCGACAGCGGCGAGGAGGCCATGCGCTCGCTGCTCGCCGGCCATCCCGACCTCGACGGCGTGTTCGTGGCGAACGATCTGATGGCCGTCGGCGCCCTGCTCACGCTGCGCGAGTCGGGCCGGCGGGTCCCGGAGGACGTGGCGATCGTCGGCTTCGACGACAGCAGCGCGGCGACGGCCGCCGCTCCCCCGCTGACCACCGTGCGCCACCCGCTGGAGGACATGGCGGCCGAGGCGGCCCGGCTGCTGCTGGCCCGCATCGACGACCCGGCCATGCGGATCTCCTCGGTGATCTACGAGCCGACGCTGGTGCTGCGGAAGTCCGCCTAGCCGCCCCGCGCGTATAGGTAAGCAGAGCTCCCGAGCCGGCTCCCGAACCCGCCCGCGCGTATAGGTAAGCAGAGCTCCCGAGCCGGCTCCCGAACCCCCCGCGCGTATAGGTAAGCAGAGCTCCCGAGCCGGCTCCCGAACCCGCCCGCGCGTATAGGTAAGCAGAGCAAAGGGGCCCGGAGGCAGTTCCCCGAGGACCGGGGGGAGGGGGCGACCACGGGGGGGAGGCCCCTCCCGCACTCACCCGAGGACTAGCGCTAGGGAAA
>NZ_JBVJIU010000005.1:0-134680 GCF_055586105.1 Actinoplanes sp. NPDC051537 | reverse complement strand
CGAAATCCCCCCCCAAACCCAACACGCGGAGGGAAAAAAAAAAAGGCGGGGCCCGGAGAGCCGCTCCCCGGAGGCGGTGGGCACCCCCCCCCCCGCCCCCCCCCCCCCCCCCCCGCACTACCTAGGGACTCGCCGCCAGGAACAGGAACGCGGCCAGCAGGGACAGGTGGACGCCGCCCTGCAGCACGTTCGCCCGGCCGGGCACGATCGTCAGCGTTCCCACCGCGACGGTCAGCGCGAGCAGCACCATCTGGGTGCCGCCGAGGCCGAGCAGCAGCGGCCCGGGCAGCCAGATCATCGCGATCGCGATCGCCGGGATGGTCAGCCCGATGCTCGCCATGGCCGAGCCGACCGCCAGGTTGAGGCTGGTCTGCACCCGGTCACGGGCGGCGGCGCGCACCGCCGCGATCGTCTCCGGCAGCAGCACGAGCAGGGCGATCGCCACGCCGACCACGGCCTGCGGCAGGCCGGCGTCGTTCACCACCGACTCGATCGCCGGGGAGACGCCCTTGGCCAGGCCGACCACGCCGACCAGAGCCAGCAGCAGCAGGCCGACGCTGGTCAGCGCGGCACGGTCGGACGGCGGGTCGACGTGCTCCTCGGCGTCGATGACCTCGCCGGAGGTGGTGATCGGCAGGAAGTAGTCGCGGTGCCGGCGGGTCTGCACGGTCACGAACAGGGCGTACAGCGCCAGCGACGCGACGGCCGCGAAGCCGAGCTGGGCGGGCGAGAACTGCGGGCCGGGGCGGCTCGTGGTGAAGCTCGGCAGCACCAGCGAGAGCGTCGCGATCATGGCGACCGTGGCGAACATGCCGCCGGTGCCCTCGGGGTTGAAGACGGCCACGTGCCGGCGGGCGGCGCCGACCAGCAGCGACAGGCCGAGCAGGCCGTTGCAGGTGATCATCACGGCGGCGAAGACGGTGTCCCGCGCCAGCGACTGGGTCTTCTCGCCGCCGCTGATCATCAGCGTGACGATCAGGGCGACCTCGATGATCGTCACGGCCACCGCGAGCACGAGCGATCCGTACGGCTCGCCCACCCGATGGGCGACGACCTCGGCGTGGTGCACGGCCGCCAGCACGGCGATGCCGAGGAGAAGGGCGATCGCCACGACGCCGGGCGGTGGCAGGTCCCGTCCCCAGGTCAGGATCAGCGCGGCGACGGCCACGATCGGCACGTATATGGTCCAGCGTGCGAGATAGTCACGAATCTTGGCTCCCATCCGGCAACTCTGCCAGATTGGTGGCATGGCCTACGCGAATCCCTCCGGCGAATACAACCGCGACCAGCGCTACATCCCGACCCGGATCACCGAGGACGGCCGGGACGGCTACCCGGTCGAGCCCGGCCGGTACCGCCTGATCGTGAGCCGGGCGTGCCCGTGGGCGAACCGGTCGATCATCGTGCGGCGGCTGCTCGGCCTCGAGGACGTGCTCTCGATGGGCATCGCCGGGCCGACCCACGACGAGCGCAGCTGGACCTTCGACCTCGACCCCGGCGGCACGGACCCGGTGCTCGGGATCGAGCGGCTCCAGGAGGCGTTCCTCAAGCGGTTCCCGGAGTACGACAAGGGCATCACGGTGCCGGCCATCGTCGACGTGCCGACCGGGCAGGTGGTGACCAACGACTTCGCGCAGATCACCATCGACATGTCGCTGGAGTGGACGCGGTACCACCGGGACGGTGCGCCCAAGCTCTACCCGCCGGAGCTCCGGGAGGAGATCGACAAGGTCAACCGCTTCGTCTTCGCCGACGTCAACAACGGGGTCTACCGGGCCGGGTTCGCCGGATCACAGGAGGCGTACGAGAAGGCGTACCACCGCCTGTTCGACCGGCTGGACCAGCTTTCGGAGCACCTCGCCGGGCGCCGTTACCTGGTCGGGGACACGATCACCGAGGCCGACGTGCGGCTGTTCACGACGCTGGCCCGGTTCGACCCGGTCTACCACGGCCACTTCAAGTGCAACCGGACGAAACTCAGCGAGATGCCGGTGCTGTGGGCGTACGCGCGAGATCTGTTCCAGACGCCCGGCTTCGGCGACACGATCGACTTCGCCGACATCAAGAAGCACTACTACGTGGTGCACCGGGACATCAACCCGACGCGGATCGTGCCGGCCGGCCCCGACCTGCGGAACTGGATGGACGAGCACGGCCGGGAGAAGCTCGGCGGCCGGCCGTTCGGGGACGGGACTCCCCCGCCGCCGCCGAAGCCGTCCGAGGTCGTGCCCGCCGGTCACGGGGCTGTCTGATCACGGGCTGTCTGATCACGGGCTGTCTGATCACGGGCTGCCTGATCACGGGGCTATCTGAGATCCACGTTCTCCAGGATGTGGCGGGGGAAGCCCACCCTCGCCACCTGGAGCATCGCGCGGCCCAGCTTGTCGGTCGTGGTGACGTATCGCGGGGCGGCGCGCTCGAGCAGCGGCAGCAACGGCCCGGTCACGGTGTAGATCGTGTTGTAAATGCGCGTTTTCGACCGTACGCCATGGGTCGGTTGAATGATTCCCGGCCGGGCCGCGTAACCGTTGGGCAGGAGCTCGATGATCTCCCGTTCGGTGCGGGCCTTGACGCGCGCCCACATCTGGCGGCTCGTCGCGCTGGTGCCCGCCCCCGAGACGTAGATGAAGCAGGCGTCGTGGTCGACCGCGCGGGCCGCCGCCATCGGGAAGTCGTACGAGACGCGGGTGTACGCCGCCTCGTCCATGCCCACCGAGCTGACGCCCAGGCAGTAGAAGCAGGCGTCGTACCCTTCGAGCGAGACCCCCGACAGGTCGGTGAAGTCGCTGATCGGGGCCTCGTGCAGCTTCGGGTGACGCACCCCGGTGGACGAGCGGACCACCGCGAGAACGTCCTCGACATCGGCGGCGAGCAGGCTCTCCCGCAGCACGCCCTGCCCGACCATTCCGGTCGCGCCGAAGATGATGACCTTCACGAGCCCTACTCTCTCATGGGCCCTCGCCGGGTAGCCGAAAATGTCGTACCGCGCGTCTAGGGTTTGCCCGTGCCCGTTGAGAGATGGTCCCCCGCACAGGTCGAGACGCTGGCCCCCGACGCCTCGTCGCTGAAGGCCGCGCGTGGTCTGTCGTCGCCCGTGTCCTGGTCGTCGACGGGCCGGCTCGACGACATCCTCTGGGGACTGTGCCGCTCCTACCAGGTCTGCGTCGACCTCGCCGGGCCGGCGTTCCGCTGTTCCTGCCCGAGCCGCAAGATCCCGTGCAAGCACGCGCTCGGGTTGCTGATGCTCTGGGCCGAGTCCGATGTGTCCGGCGCGCCGCCGGCCGCGTTCGCGCAGGAGTGGCAGGCGGCGCGGGCGGCTTCCATCAAGAAGCCGCGTGCCGCTGCGACGCCCGACCCGGCCACCGCGGTCCGCCGGGCCGAGCGCGTCGCGTCCGGCATGGCCGAGCTCAGCCGCTGGCTCGACGACCAGGTGCGGCAGGGTCTCGCCGGCGCCCAGCGCAGCGGGCCCCAGCCGTTCGAGGCGATGGCCGCCCGCCTGGTCGACGCCCAGGCCCCGACCGCGGCCGGCGCGGTCCGGCGACTGGGCAGCATCGCCGGCATCGGCCCGCACTGGGCCGACCGCCTGCTCGGCGAGCTCGCCCTGTTGCGCCTGCTGGTCGCCGGCCACGAGCGGCTGCCCGAGCTGCCCGCCGACCTGGCCGCGACCGTGCGCAGCCGCATCGGCTTCCCGGTCGGCACCGAGGAGGTGCTGGCCGGCCCGCGGGTCACCGACCGCTGGCAGGTCCTGGGCCAGGTCGACACCGACGACGGCGCCCTCACCACCCGGCGCAGCTGGCTGCGCGGGGCGAAAACCGGCCGGTTCGGGCTGATCCTGTCGTTCGCGGCGCCCGGCCAGCCGATGGTGGCCGATCTGGTGCCCGGCACCGAGTTCCGCGGCGACCTCACCTTCTATCCGGGCAACGTGCCGCTGCGGGCGCTGATCGCCGACCGCGCGAGCGCCGCCGAGCCGTTCCACGCCCCCGACGGCGCCGTCCCGCTCACCGAGGCGCTGAACGGCTACGCGGCCACGGTCGCGGGCGAGCCGTGGCGCTTCGACGCGCCGGTCGTGCTGGCCGGCGTCACGCCGACCGACGACGGCTGGCTGGTCGACGAGTCCGGCGAGTCGCTCCCGCTCGCGCCCGGTCACCGCGAGCCGTGGTGGCTGCTCGCCGCCGGCGGGGCCACCCCGGCCACGGTCGCCGCCGAGTGGTCGCCGTCCGGCCTGCGCCCGCTCGCCGCCTGGACCGCCGGCGGCTTCGTCCCGGCCGCGCCGCCGATGCCCGACCCGGGCGCCCCGCGCCGCCCCGAGCTGCCGCCCGACCTGCTGGCCGCGGCCCTGGTCGGCACCAACCGCCGCCCCTGGCCGGGCGAGGCCACCCTGCTCGAGTCGGCCGCCGTCGCGCTCGCCCGGCACCGCGCCGGCGTCACCCCGGCCGCCGGGCACGCCCCGGTGCCGGCCGCGCCGTCCGAGACCACGCCGCCGCTGCCGCCCGCGACCGGCGTGCGGCTGATCCGCATCCTCTCCGGCGGCGCGTCGGTCGGCGGCCAGATCGCGCAGGAGCTGCTGGCCCAGTGGCTCGCCGCGGCCGCGGCCCAGGGCGGTCACGTGCCGCCGGTCGCCCTGCCCGCGCTGCTCGACGCGGGCAAGCGCAACTCGCTGATCCGCCCGGCGCTGGCCCGGGTCGCCGGTCGCCGGGGCGTCTGGCTGGCCGGCATGCGCGCCGACTGGCGCTGGCTGCGCGACGAGACCGTGGTCCTGCCCGAGTCGCCGGCCACCTGGGAGACGGGCTCGATCGGCGAGCGCCTCGGCTACCTCACCGAGCTGCGCCGGGCCGACCCCGCGCGCGGCCGCGAGCTGCTCGCCACGACCTGGCCGCGGGAGTCCTCCGACGACCGTGCCCGCTTCGTGTCCGCGCTCGCCACCGGCCTGTCCCTCGACGACGACGCCTTCCTCGAGGAGGCGCTCGACGACCGCCGCAAGGAGGTCCGCGAGGCCGCGCTCGACCTGCTGCGCGGGCTGCCCGGCTCGTCGCTCGGCCGGCGCATGTCCGCGCGCGCGTCCGAGGCGGTCAAGCTCGATATGCGGGGCCGGCTCGTCGTCTCTCCCCCCGAGGAGCTCGACGCCGGCCTGCGCCGCGACGGCGTAGCCGCCACCCCGGCCCGCGGGCTCGGCGTGAGCGCCTGGCTGCTGGAGGAGACGCTGGCCGGCGCGCCGCTGGCGACCTGGTCCGACCCGGCCACCATGCTGCGGCTGGCCCGCGGCAACGACTGGGAGTCCGCACTGATGCACGGCTGGGCCAAGGCCGCCGTCGCCCAGCACGACCCGGCGTGGGCGATCGCGCTGCTGAACGAGCGCGCCGACATGCTGCGCGAGTCCGTCCGGTGGGACCTTCACCTCGTGCTGCCGCCCGACGAGCTGGCCCGGCTGGCCGGCGAGGCGCTGCTGCGCGACGACGGCCTCGCCCACCGGCTGCTCTCCATCCACCCCGGCAACTGGTCCGACGAGCTGTCGACCGCCGTCTTCGAGACCATCGCCCACCGGGTCCGCACCGACCGGCACACCTGGCAGCTCGGCGAGCTGTGCCGGGCCGCGTCGCTGTCCATGCCGCCGAAATGGGCCGAGCCGGTCGGCCGGCTCGCCCAGCAGCTCGACCAGGAGCCCGGCGCCCAGTCGCGGGTGCGGCCGGTGGCCGAGCTCGCCCGCACGCTCACCTTCCGCCACGAGATGTTTCAGGAGTTCGAGTGACCGTTCTGCGCGCGCACGCCGAGGACCAGTACGCCGAGGAGCTGGCCCTGCTGGCCACCACCGACGAGCGGCCCCGGCCGCCCGGCTGGCGGCTGTCCCCGCAGGCCGTCGTGACCTACCTGCTCGGCGACGGCGCGAAGATCACCCCGAAGTACGTGGGCCCCCGCCGGCTCGTCGAGGTCGCGGTCGCGACCCTGGCCACCGACCGGGCACTGCTGCTGCTCGGCGTGCCGGGCACGGCCAAGACGTGGGTGTCCGAGCATCTCGCGGCGGCGATCTCGGGCGACTCGACCCTGCTGGTGCAGGGCACGGCGGGCACGGCCGAGGAGGCGATCCGGTACGGGTGGAACTACGCCCGCCTGCTGGCCGAGGGCCCGACCGAGGCGGCCCTCGTGCCGAGCCCGATCATGCGGGCCATGCGCACCGGCACGATCGCCCGGCTCGAGGAGCTGACCCGGGTGCCGTCCGACGTGCAGGACGCGCTGATCACGATCCTCTCCGAGAAGACGCTGCCGATCCCGGAGCTCAACACCGAGGCGCAGGCGCAGCGCGGGTTCAACCTGATCGCCACCGCCAACGACCGCGACCGCGGGGTCAACGAGCTGTCCAGCGCGTTGCGCCGCCGGTTCAACACGGTGGTGCTGCCGGTGCCGGCCTCGGCCGACGAAGAGGTCGAGATCGTCGCCCGCCGGGTCGCCCAGCTCGGCGCGTCGCTCGACCTGCCCGAGGTGCCGACGGCGCTCGAGGAGATCCGGCGGGTGGTGACCGTCTTCCGCGAGCTGCGCAGCGGCCTCACCGAGGACGGCCGTACCAAGCTGAAGTCGCCGACCGGCACGCTCTCCACGGCCGAGGCGATCTCGGTGCTCACCAACGGCATGGCGCTGGCCGCCCACTTCGGCGACGGCACCCTGCACCCCGGCGACGTGGCCGCCGGCATCGTCGGCGCGGTCGTGAAGGACCCGGTCTCCGACGGCGTGGTCTGGCGCGAATACCTGGAGACGGTGGTCCGCGAGCGCCCCGACTGGCTCGACTTCTACCGGGCCGCCCGCGATGCCTGAGCGCCTCTACGGCATCCGCCACCACGGCCCGGGCTCGGCCCGCGCGGTGGTGTCCGAGCTGTCGGCGCACCCACCCTCGATTTTGCTGGTCGAGGGCCCGCCCGAGGCCGACGGTTTGGTCCGCTGGGTGGCCGACGCCGGCTTGGAGCCGCCGGTCGCGTTGCTGGGCTACGCCGCCGATGACCCGCGGCGGGCGGCGTTCTGGCCGTTCGCGGTGTTCTCCCCCGAGTGGCAGGCGATCCGGTGGGCAGAGGCGAACGGGGTGCCGGTGCGCTTCTTCGACCTGCCGTTCGCCCATCGATTGACGGATTCTCCAGCTCCTCGACCGGATCCGGACGCACCAGCCCAGCGGCCCGTCGATCCGATCGGGGAACTGGCCGGCGCGGCCGGCTACGACGATCCCGAGCGGTGGTGGGAGGACGTCGTCGAGCATCGCGGCATGCCCGCGTTCGAGGCGATCGCGGAGGCGATGACGGAGATTCGGGAGGGCTCGCCCGAGGACCCGGACGATCTGGTCCGCGAGGCTTACATGCGGACCGTGCTGCGCGAGGTGCGCCGGACGCACGACGAGATCGCGGTGGTGTGCGGGGCCTGGCACGTGCCGGCGCTGACCCGCAAGGTGGCGGCCAAGGATGACGCGGCACTGCTCAAGGGGCGTCGCAAGGCGAAGGTCTCGTTCACGTGGGTGCCCTGGACGTACGGCCGCCTCGCCTCGTGGTCCGGTTATGGCGCCGGGGTGCGTTCGCCGGGGTGGTACCACCATCTCTTCACCCACACCGACGAGGTGGTGCCGCGATGGCTGGTCGACGCGGCCGGTGTGCTGCGGGCCGAGGGGGTGCCCACGTCGTCGGCGCACGTCATCGAGGCGACCCGGCTGGCCGAGACGCTGGCGACGATGCGGGGGCGGCCGCTCGCGGGGCTGGCCGAGGTCACCGAGGCGGCCGAGGCGGTGATGTGCGACGCCGAGCCGCTGCGGGTCGAGCTGATCAACAAACGGCTCGTGGTCGGCGAGCGGCTCGGCGGCGTCCCCGACGAGATGCCCGCGGTGCCGCTGGCCAAGGACCTGGCGGCCGAGCAGCGCTCGCTGCGGCTCAAGCCCGAGGCGCTCGAGCGGGCGCTCGACCTCGACCTGCGCAAGGAGAACGACCTGCGGCGCAGCCGGCTCCTGCATCGGCTGCGGACGTTCGACGTGCCGTGGGGCGAGCCGGTGGCGTCGGGCCGGGGCATGGGCACGTTCCGCGAGGAGTGGAAGCTGCGGTGGCAGCCCGAGTTCGCGGTGCGGCTGGTCGAGGGCAGCATGTACGGCACCACGGTGGCGTCGGCGGCGACGTCCAAGGTGACCAAGGCTGCCGACGACGCCGAGACGCTCGCCGACGTGACCGCCCTGGTGGAGATCTGTCTGCTGGCCGATCTGGGGGACGCGTACGGGCCGGTGCTCGCCGCCCTGGACGTGCGCGCCGCGCTGGACGCCGACGTCGGCCACCTGATGGCCGCGATCCCGGCACTGGCCCGCACCCTGCGGTACGGCGACGTGCGCCGCACCGACATGGCCGGGCTCGCGACGGTGACCGCATCGCTGCTCGGCCGGGTCTGCGCGGGGTTGCCCTCGGCGGTGGGCTCGCTCTCCGACGAGGCGGCCAAGGTGCTGCGCGACCGGATCGACGGCGTGCACGCGGCGATCGGCCTGCTCGCCGACGACGACCTGCGCTCGCGGTGGCTGGTGACGCTCTCCTCGCTCTCCGGCCGGGCCGACCTGCACGGCCTGCTGGCCGGGCGGCTCACCCGCCTGCTGCTCGACGCCGGGCGGCTGGACGCGGCCGAGGCCCGGCGACGGATGCGGCTCCCGCTCACGATCGGCACGCCCCCGGCGCACGCGGCGGCCTGGGTCGAGGGCTTCCTGTCCGGCGGCGGGCTGCTGCTGGTGCACGACGCCGGGCTGCTCGATCTGCTCGACGGGTGGCTCGCCGACATTCCGGCCGACGCGTTCGACGACGTGCTGCCGCTGCTCCGCCGGACGTTCGGGGCCTTCGACGCCGGTGAGCGCCGCGCGATCGGCGAGCGGGTGGCCGGGAAGCGCGCGTCGGCCGATCGCGGTGGGCTCGGCTTCGACCCGGCCCGTGCCGATCAGGTCTTGCCGACGCTGTCCGTCTTGCTGGGTCGCGAGATAGGCGTGCTGTCCGGTCCCGACATCATCACCGCCGTCGCTGGGGAGGCGCCGTGAGCGAGGAGATCGACGAGGCCGGGCGGGAACGGTCGCGCCGGTGGCGGATGGTGCTCGGCGGGCCCGCCGACGAGGCGCTCGGGAAGGCCGAGGGCCGCGACGGGCAGATGGACGCCGCGCTGGCCGCGCTCTACGACGCGGGCGGCGAGGGCGACGGGCCGCCGGGCAGCAAGCGGTCGGCCGGGCTCGGCGGGTCGGCGCCCAAGGTAGCCCGGTGGCTGGGCGACATCCGGGAGTACTTCCCGAGCACCGTCGTGCAGGTCATGCAGTCGGACGCGATCGAGCGGCTGGACCTGACCCGGCTGCTGCTCGAACCGGAGATGCTGGCCGCGGTCGAGCCCGACGTGCACCTGGTCGGGACCCTGCTCTCGCTGAACCGGGTGATGCCGGCCAAGACCAAGGACGCGGCCCGCCAGGTCGTCCGCACCGTGGTCGAGCAGCTGGAGAAGCGCATCGAGCAGAAGACCCGGGCCGCCGTGTCGGGCGCGCTCAACCGGGCCGCGCGGATCAACCGGCCCAAGCACGCCGACATCGACTGGGACCGTACGATCCGGGCCAACCTCAAGCACTACCAGGCCGATCTGCGTACGGTGATCCCCGAGCGCCTGGTCGGCTACGGCCGCCGCACCACGGCCGTGCAGCGCGACGTCGTGCTCTGCGTCGACCAGTCCGGGTCGATGGCGGCCTCGGTCGTGTTCTCCGGGGTGTTCGCCGCGGTGCTGGCCTCGATGCGGTCGCTGCGCACGTCGCTGGTCGTCTTCGACACCGCGGTGGTCGACCTGACCGACCAGCTCAGCGATCCGGTCGAGGTGCTGTTCGGCACGCAGCTGGGCGGCGGCACCGACATCAACCGGGCGATCACCTACAGCCAGCAGCTCATCACCCGGCCGCGGGACAGCATCTTCGTGCTGATCAGCGACCTGTACGAGGGCGGGGTCCGGGAACAGATGCTGCGCCGGGTCGCGGAGATGACCGCGGCGGGCGTTCAGGTCGTGGTCCTGCTGGCCCTGTCCGACGAGGGCGCCCCGGCGTACGACCATGACAACGCCGCCGCGCTCGCCGCGCTGGGTGTCCCGGCGTTCGCCTGCACGCCCGACGCGTTCCCCGGCCTGATGGCCGCGGCCATCGAGCGACGTGATCTCCGAGCCTTCGCCGCACGCCTTGAGTCCGACCCGAAAGGTAACTAGCGTATGACGGTATGAGTGCTTACCTGAAGAGCCCGCAGATCTGGCAGGAAAGCTGGGACCGGCAGCAGCAGGCGTTCATGCCCGACCGTGAGGAACGCTTCGCCGCCATGCTCACGGCGGTCGGCGCGGTGACCGACGGCCGGCCGCCGAGGCTGCTCGACCTGGCCGGCGGCACGGGCACGATCGCGCTGCGCACGCTGGCCCGCTTCCCGGGGGCCGAGGTGACCGTCCTCGACCAGGACCCGGTGCTGCTCGCGATCGCTGGGGCGACCCTCGTCGATCGGGCCACCGTCGTCGACGCGGATCTGGGCGATTCCTCGTGGCGGGCGAAGCTGCCGGGCGAAGGCTTCGACGCGGTGCTCACGGCCACCGCGCTGCACTGGCTGCCGGCCGAGCGGGTGGCGGCGCTGTACGGGGAGATTCGCGAGGTGCTGCGGCCCGGCGGGATCTTCGTGAACGCCGACCACATGCCCGAGGAGTCGCTGCCCACGCTCTCCGAACGGCTGCGGGCGCGGGCCCGGATGGTGCGGGAGGCCCGCTACGCGTCGGGCGCCGCGACCTCGTGGGGCGACTGGTGGAAGCGGGCGGCGGACGACGAGTTCCTGGGGCCGAAGGTGACCGAGCGGGAGCGCATCTACCCGTCGGCCGTGCACAACCACGAGTGGACGCCGCCGGCGCTCTGGCACGTCGACGCGCTGCGCGTGGCCGGTTTCACCGAGGCCGGCATCCTCTGGCGGGGCGGCACCGACGCGGCCGTCGTCGGCGTCCGCTGAGGCGGAAGCCCCCCACATGCTCAGGCGGAAGCCCCCACATGCTCAGGCGGAAGCCCCCCACATGCCGAGGCAGAAACCGCCCCAACCCACATAAGGTGAACACATGCCATTGAGCGGTGAATATGCCCCCAGCACCAGCGACTGGGCGCGCGAGCAGGCCGAGAAGATCGAGTCCACCGGCGGGGCCGAGGGTGGGTTCATGCGGGGGATGCCGGTCATCGTGCTGACCTCGGTCGGCGCCAAGTCCGGCAAGCTGCGCAAGACGGCGCTCATGCGGGTCGAGCACGAGGGCCAATATGCCGTCGTCGGCTCGCTGGGCGGGGCGCCCAAGCACCCGGTGTGGGTCTACAACCTGCGCAAAGAGCCGCGGGTCGAGCTGCAGGACGGGCCGGAGAGGCACGACTACGTCGCCCACGAGACCGCGGGCGACGAGCGCGAGGTCTGGTGGCAGCGGGCGGTCGAGGCGTTCCCCAACTACGCCGAGTATCAGAAGAAGACCGAGCGCGTCATTCCGTTGTTCGTGCTGACGCGGGCCGACGCCTAGCCGCGGGGATGACGAGCGGGGTCCCGGTCTGCGGGTCGGCGATCACCTGACAGCGCAGGCCGTACACCTCCTCGACGAGCGCGGCGGTGATCACCGAGGCCGGCTGACCCTGGGCCACGATCGCGCCCGCCTTCATGGCGATCAGGTGCGTGGCGTACCGGGCCGCCTGGTTGAGGTCGTGCAGCACGGCCACCAGCGTGCGGCCCTGCTCGTTGAGGTCGGCACAGAGATCGAGCAGCTCGATCTGGTACGCGATGTCCAGGAACGTGGTGGGCTCGTCCAGCAGCAGGATCCCCGTCTGCTGGGCGAGCACCATCGCCATCCAGGCGCGCTGCCGCTGGCCGCCGGACAGCTCGTCCACGGGACGGTCGGCCAGCGCCGAAACACCGGTCGCCGACATCGCCGAGGCGACCTGCTCCTCGTCCTCGGGCGTCCACTGGCGCAGCAGCCTCTGGTGCGGGTAACGGCCCCGGGCCACGAGATCGGCCACCGTGATCCCCTCGGGCGCGATCGCCGACTGCGCGAGCAGCCCGAGCCGGCGGGCCACCTCCTTCGACCGGTACGAGGAGATCGCCTGCCCGTCGAGCACGACCTGTCCCCGGCGCGGCGTCAGCAACGAGGCCAGCGCCCGCAGCAGCGTCGACTTGCCGCACGCGTTCGGCCCGACGATGACCGTGAACGACCCGTCCGGAATGGCGACGTCGAGCCCGGTCGCCACGACCCGCTGGTCGTACCCGAGGGTCAGGTCCGTTCCCGAAAGCCGGGTCATGCGCTCCCCCTTCGCCACTGCACGCCGAGCAACCAAGCCAGGTACACGCCGCCGACCGCGCCCGTCACCACGCCGACCGGCAGCTGCGCCGGGGCGAACAACCGCTGCGCCACCAGGTCGCTGACCAGCAACAGCAACGCGCCCATCACCGCCGACGGGAGCAGCTGCAAACCGGGCGCGCGGGTCAGCCGCCGGGTGATCTGCGGCGCGGCCAGCGCCACGAAGGCCACGGGACCGGTCGCCGCCGTGGCCACCGCGCAGACGGCGACGGCGAGACCGATCAACATCAAACGCGACCTTCCCGCCCGTACGCCCAATGCTTGTGCCGCATCGTCACCCATCTCCAGCATCCGCAGTCGCGGCGCGAGCAACAGCAGCGGCGGCGTGAGCACGAGCAGCGCGATGCCGAGCAGGCGCACGTAGTCCCAGGTCCGCCCGTTGAGCGTGCCGACGAGCCAGACCGCGGCCGACTGCGCCGCGTCGAGGCGGGCCCGCGAGATCAGGAAACTGTTGAGCGCCACCAGCATCGCGCTGATGCCGATCCCGACGAGCACGACCCGGCGAATGGATCCGCCGCCGAGCGCTGCCAACCCGTACACGCAAATGGCCGACGCCAGACCGCCGAGAATGGCCCCCGCCGCCGCGCCCGCCGGGCCGCTGCCGAAGACGACGATCGCCAGAACCGCGCCCGTCGCCGAGCCGGTGGTGAAGCCGACGATGTCGGGGCTGCCGAGCGGGTTGCGCGAGAGGCTCTGGAAGACCGCGCCGGAGAGCGCGAGCGCGGCGCCGGCCAGCATGGCCAGGCACAGGCGCGGCAGGCGCAGGTCGAGCAGGATGAAGCGGTCGGCCCGACGGCCGCCACCCTGCAAAATATCCACAATGTCGGAGAGGGGCAGCCGCACGCCCACGCCGATGACGGTCACGATCACCGCCGCGGCCACCGCGACGAGCAGGCCGAGGCTCACCCCGAGCGTCCGAAGATCAAGACGCACGGAGAGCAGAACGACGCGGCGCCTCACAGGTGCACGATCCTTCGCCTCAGGATCACCGCGATGAAGACCGGCGCCCCGAGGAACGCCGTGACCAGGCCGGCCGGCAGCTCGCCGGGCCGGGTCACCACCCGGCCGACGATGTCCGCGGCCAGCAGCAGCGTCGGGGCGAGGATCAGCGAGTACGGCAGCAGCCAGCGCTGATCGGGACCGACCAGCGCGCGGGCCAGGTGCGGCACCGCGAGGCCGACGAAGGCGATCGGCCCGACCGCCGCCGTGGCCGCGCCGCAGAGCAGCGTGATCGCGACGGCGGTGAGCACCCGGGTGCGGCCGAGGTTGGCGCCGAGCGCGCGGGCGGTGTCCTCGCCGAGCGCGATCACGTTCAGCGCCGGGCCGAGGACCAGCGCGATGATCGCGCCGACCGCGACGAACGGCAGCACGCCGAGGAAGACGTCGAGGTCGCGGCCGGCGAGCGTGCCGACGGTCCACAGGCGGTAGCGGTCGAACGTGGTGACGTCGAGCAGCGCGACCGCGTTGGTGACCGCGAGCAGGGCGGCGCCGATCGCCGCGCCGGCCAGCGCGAGCCGTTCCGGGGAGGCGGCGGCCCGCCCGCGGGTGCCGAGCAGGTAGACGATCAGGAACGCCGCGGCCGCGCCGAAGAACGCGAACCAGATGTAGCCGGTGAGCGTCGAGACGCCGAGCACCCGGATGGCGAGCACGACGGCGGCGGCCGCGCCCGCGTTGATCCCGAGGATGCCCGGGTCGGCGAGCGGGTTGCGGGTCAGCGCCTGCATGAGCGCGCCGGCCAGGCCGAGCGCGACGCCGGCGGCGAGCCCGATCAGCGTGCGCGGGATGCGCAGATCGAGCACGATCCGCGCATCCTCCGAGCCTCCGCCGTGCCCGGTCAGCACGTCCCAGACGGTGCCGACCGGGATGTTCTTGGTGCCGATCGCCACGCTGAGCAGGGCGACGGTGACGAGGGCGGCGGTCGCGGCGACCAGGCCGAGACCGCGCGCGCCCGTGCTCACTTCAGGGCTGCCTGGACCATCGGAACGAACTTCTCGATCGTGTACGGGGTGCTCAGCACCGAGTTCGTGGAGAACGCGTTGACCAGGTCGGCGTCGTCGATGATCAGCAGCCGCCCGTCCTTGGCCGACGGAATGCTGGTGAGCACCGTGTCCTTCTTGAGCTCGGCGCCCGCCCCGATGCCGAACATGACGGTGAGGTCGGCGTCGAGCAGCCCGACCTGCTCCTTGGAGATCGAGGCGTAGAAGCTGGCCGGCTTCAGGTCCTCGATCTTCTGCGAGTTGGTGAACCCGAGCGCCTCCATGAACTGCACGCGCCCGTCGCCGCGGGTGTAGGCGCCGTACTGCCCGTTGAAGGCGGCCGCGACCACGACGGTCTTCCCGGCGAACGCCGGGTTGGCGGCCTTGGCGTCGGCGAGGGCCTTGTCGGTGGCCGCGACGAGCGCCTCGCCGTCGGCCTTGCGGCCCAGCGCTTCCGCGATCATCGTGGTCTGGTCCTTCAAGGTGGTCCCGTACGGCTGGGAGCCCGCCGGACCGGAGAGCGTCGGCGCGAGCTTCTCGAGCTGTTCCCACGTGGCCTTGACGTTGTCCGACTTGGTGAACGTGATCAGGTCGGGACGCAGCGACGCCACGGTCTCGAAGTTGATCTCCGGGCCCTTCAGCACCTGCGGGGTCGCGCCGCCGAGCTTGCCCTGCGCCCACGGGCCGACGCCCTGCGGCCAGGCCTGGAACCAGTCGAGGATGCCGACCGGCACGACGCCGAGGGCCAGCAGCACGTCGGCGTCGGCCCAGCCGAGCGACACGACCCGGGACGGCGCGGCGTCGACCGTGGTGGTGCCGAACTGGTGGGTGACCTTGGCCGGGAAGGTGGCTTCTTTGTTCGGGGAAGACGCGGCCGGCGCGGCGGCGGCGTCGCCTTCGCCTTCGCCTTCGCCGGAGTCACCGCAGGCGGCCAGCAGGCCGGCCGTCGCGACACCCGCGGCCCCGAAGAGAAAACGGCGGCGGGAGAGGGACATGCTCGGACCTCCAGTTGTTAGGGTTGCCTCACCTTAGCCCGGCTTGTTGGAAGATCAAATTTCGGGCCGCCCCCAATCGGGCCAACCTCCGGAAAATCGGCTGCCTCACGGGCATCGATGGTCGATCATGGCAACATGCGTACGCCCCATCAGTCAGTCGACCGGCACGCCGGCCGCGCCGTGGAGCAGGCGGCCTCGTCGCCCGCTCCCGTCGGCGTGCCGCTGTCCGGGTCCGTCGATGACGGCGACCGCCTGGTGGACGTGGTCGACCTGCTCGCGCTCGACGCGTTCGTGACCGGTCGCGAGCCGTTCGGCCGCAGCAAGTACCTCGAGAACGTGCGCGCCGAAGCCCCGCTGAGCACCGAGGACGCCCGGGTCGTGCGGGACGCGGTCGAGGACGACGGCCAGGCCCGGCTCACCGTGGGCGAGGGCTGGACGCTGCACGTCATGCGCTGGAAGCAGAGCCGGCGGGCGCGGGTCACGGTCACCGCGGTGACGTCCGAGCTGGCCGATTCGGTGCTGGAGGCGGCCACCGCGGGCGCGGTCGAGGAACCGGCGCCGGCGGGCGACAGCGTACCCATCGGCTTCTGGCATTTCGGTCCGCACGGACCGCGCCGGGTGCCGCGCGAGATCGACGCCGCGCCCTGGGACAAGATCCGCACCAACTACGCGAGCCCGGTCGCGCAGACCCTCGAGCGGCTCATGTCGCTGGACGGCTCGGTCGTGAACGGCCGGCTCCTGCTGCTGCACGGCGAGCCCGGCACCGGCAAGACGACGGCGCTGCGCGCGCTGGCCCAGCAGTGGCGCTCGTGGTGCCAGGTCGACTGCGTGCTCGATCCCGAGCGCCTGTTCAGCGACCCGGCGTACCTGATGAGCGTCGCCCTGGGCAGCGACGAGGAGGAGCCGCGCTGGCGCCTGCTCATGCTCGAGGACTGCGACGAGCTGATCAACGGCGAGGCCAAGGCGTCGGCCGGCCAGTCGCTGTCGCGCCTGCTCAACCTCACCGACGGCCTGCTCGGCCAGGGCCGCAACGCGCTGATCGCGATCACCACGAACGAGGACCTGGCAACCCTGCACCCCGCGGTCATCCGGCCCGGGCGGTGCCTGGCCAGCATCGAGGTGGGGCGCTTGCCGTACGCCGAGGCGGCCGCGTGGCTGGGAACATCCCGCGGAATAGGCCCCGACGGCGCGACGCTGGCCGAGCTCTACGCCCTGCGCACGGGCGCCCAGCCGGTCACCGTCCCAGCCACGCCCCCCGCGACCGGCATGTACCTGTAGCCCACCGCCGACCCGTAGCTCTGCTCACCTATACGCGCGACCGACGCGCGCGCCGGCCCGTAGCTCTGCTCACCTATACGCGCGACCGACGCACGCGCCGACCCGCAGCTCTGCTCACCTATACGCGCGACCGACGCGCGCGGCGGCCCGCAGCTCTGCTCACCTATACGCGCGAGCGACGGGCCGCGGCGGCGGGTCACTCCGGCTTGTTGCCCGCCTCGCCACCCACCTCGAACGGCGTGCGCACGTCGGTGTAGGCGAGGTGGGCGATCAGCCCGTCGGCGGCGTGCTGGAGGTTGTGGCAGTGGTCGACCCAGATGCCCGGGTTGTCGGCCACGAAGGCGATCACGTAGGTCTCGTTGTCCCCGACGTCGAGCGAGTCGAACCACCACGGGCTCCCGGTCGCCGCGACCCCGTTGCGGCTGAGCACCACCGCATGATGGCCGTGCAGGTGCATGGGGTGAACCTCGCCGCTGTTGTTGGCGATCGTCATCTTCACGATGTCCCCGGTGCCGACCATGAACATCGGCACGTCCGGGAAGAGATGCCCGTTGATCGACCACCAGAGCCCCGGCTTGCCGTCGAGGAAGCCCGCCCGCCGCCCGATGCGGTAGTCGAAGTTCCGGTTCGCCTTGGCCGGGTCGAACCCGAGCTCCGCCTTCGCGCCGTAGGACAGAAAGTCCACCGTCGCCTTCGGCTCGACCACCGCCTTGGCACCACCCGAGACCACGGCCGTCCCCGCACCCACATCGACGCGCACTGCCCCCGAGGCCGGCACGGTGAAGCTCAGATCAACCCGCCCACCCGCCGTGACGATGACCGACTTATCGGAAATGTCGGTCGGGCCATGCACCTCGCGGCCGTCGATCGCCACGATCCGGTAGGGCGCGCCCGTCACCCAGGCCCGCAGCGGCTGGGCGTCCGTGTTGATCACGCGGGCGCGCACGACCTGCTGGGGGCGGGCGGCCAGCGCCGACTCGCCCGCCTGGCCGTTGATGGTGCGGCGCCCGTCGTAGGTGTGCACCGCGACGACCTGGTCGATGCCCTCGGAGAACACCGGCTCGGTCACCACCAGCGCCCCGAACAGGCCCTGCTTCACCTGCTCGTGCGAGACCTGGTGCGAGTGGTACCAGAACGTGCCCGCGTCCTGCACCACGAACCGGTAGACGTACCGCCCGCCGGGCTGGACCGCGTCCTGCGTGACGCCGGCGACGCCGTCCTCCGCGTTCGGCACGTCGACGCCGTGCCAGTGCAGGGTGACGCCGTCGGTCACGTTGTCGTTGACCAGCGTGACCTGGACGAGCTGGCCCTTCACCGCCCGAATCTCGGGGCCGGGCGTGACGCCGTTGAGCGTGTATCTCCCGCTCTTCTCCTTGCGCGCCGTCAGCGTGACCGCGACGTCGGGATCGCCGGTGCTCGGGCCGGTCAGGGTCGCGACGTCGAGGCCGCCGGCCCCGTGCACGTGACCGGTCTGCGGGCCGCCGCCGAAGTCCGCGTACCCCATGGTCGCCATGTTGTAGGTCGAGGGGACGAGGCTCCGTTGCCAGAAGTAGCCCAGCGGCCCGAGGATCGCCACCGTCGCCCCCACGGCGATGCCGATCTTGACAGAGCGGCGCACGGCTCAGGCCGCGACCGGCGCGCTCGTCGATGCCGAGCCGGCGAGCCGCGCCTGGCGCATGGCGATCGAGGCGACCGCGGCCAGGGCGAACGCGTTGATCGCGTGCAGCACGCCGAGGATCGGCACCGGGAAGCTCGCGTAGGCCAGGACGATCTGGAGCACCAGCACGCCGAACGTGATCGCGGCCCACTTGACTCCGCCCGGGATCGCGGCGAAGAACGACACGATCAGCAGCAGGAGCACGAGCAGCGGCACGATCATCTCGCCGACCACCTGGTGCACGGCGATGCCGGCGTTGTCGGAGTCTTTCGTGAAGACCTGGCCGTCGTCGGTTTTGTGCAGGATGTCGAACAGCGCGTAGGCGATGGCACAGGCCTGCACCACAACCCCGGCGGCGATCAACATGGCGAGAACCCGGTACACAGCGCGCACGACGCTCCCCCTCCAGTGTCACTACGTTTCTGTAGGCACATCCTGCCCTTCGGGTACGACAAGACGCACGAGTGCCCTCAGGAAACGCTCAGTATCAACCTCGTGCGGGTGGTTGCCGCCGAAGACGTCAGCCATGATCCAGTAGTGGCTGATCGCCGCCATCACCACGGCGGCGGTGGCCTCGGGATCCTCGTCGGCGGGCAGCTCCCGGCGGAGGAACGCCGTGACACCAAGATGCACACGGCGAAGTTCTTTATCCCGTACGCGATCAAGCAGCTCGGGGAATTCGGCCAGATCCCGCAGCAGGAGCCGGTTGACGTCGCGCTCCTCCGCCAGCCGGGCGAGACCGGCCCGGGCGACCGCCAGGAAGCGCTGTCGCCGATCGGCCGGCAGATCGCCGGCGAGGTAGTCGGTGAGCTGCTGCCCCGCCGCCGCCTGCCGGTCGAGCCCCTGCTCGAGCAGCGCCCGCTTGCTCCTGAAGTGGCGGTAGAGCCCGCCGGCTCCCGCCGAGAGCCCCGCCGCCGCCTCGATCTGCGCGATGGTCGTGGCGTGGTAGCCCTGCCGCCCGAACAGGTCCATGGCGGCGGTCACGATCGTGTCCTTGGTGCTCAGCTCGACTCCACCGTCAGCTCGTAGTACAGCGTCGTGAACCCCTTGCGCCGGTGGAACGCCGGCACCAGCCGCCCCTGCAGCAAGGGGTGCTTGCGCGCGAGCATCTTCTCCGCCCGCCGCGCGTCGGCGCCCTGCCCATCCAGCAACGTAGCCTTCCCCGCCACGCGCTCGCCGGTGACCCGCCCCCGCATCGTGCACGGAGCGACCCGAACCTCCGGGAAGTTACGCAGCCGCTTGACCTTCCCCGAGGCGTCGTACGACTTGAAGTAGCCCCGCCCCTCGCTGACCACCAGGTTGACCGGGGTGCCGACCCAGGTGCCGTCCCGCTTGAGCGTCTCGAGCAGCAGGTACTTCTCCCGCCCGAGCTCGTCGATGGTGCTCATGCTCGCCTCCGTCACACCGTGGCGCGCCTCGCGCCGTAAGTAAGTACTTACTTGCACGGTAGCCCCATCGGCGCCGCGGCGCAATCCCGGGTGGATTCGCGGATTGGTCATCCTCCCGGGCGGATGATTTCCATCGCCCGCCGATAAACGAAGGCTTGCCTAAGAAAATGGCGCGGAAACAAAAGAAACGCGCCCGCCGCCTGGTGTGCATCAGGCGACGGGCGCGAAACTAAGGAAAGGCTTACTTAGCCTCGTACGTAAGGCAGTCCGCCTTGTCCGCCGAGGGCCCGACAACAATGGCCGGCGCGTGGCACTCGAGGTCGGTATTGTGCATGCAGTCGGCCCGCTTACAGGCCCCGACCTGCGCCAACGCCTGACCGGTGCCACCCTTGTCACCGCTGTCGACGTAGGTGTCACACTCGGAGTTCGAACTGCCGATGGTGATCGCGAACGCCGTACACCCGTCGTGGTTGTAACCGCATGCGCTCACCGAACAGGTCTGCACGCGGGGCATTTCCAACATCTGCGTCATAGCGGCCTCATCTCAGATCTAAGCGCGGTCACTCCCGACGATAAACCAGAGATCGCCATTTCCCCAGACGCCACGAATTTATCAACGACAGACTTTTCCATTCTTAGGTGAGGCACACCTGAACCTCTGGGCGCCGACCCGTCACGCTCGGTGCCGGACGGGACAGCATCGCGGCCGGCATCGCTCCGGGGGCGCGAGTCTAGCGCCGGAAATGCGGGCATTTCCCAGGATCGAGGCAACCGGCGGTGGGCGGAAAGGCGGGGTGTGAGCATGAAGTTTCGAGCGCCGGCGACGTCCATCCGCCCAGCGCCGCTTCTTCAAGATCTGACCCGAGAGGAAACATCATGGACAACCCCGACCAGGATGACGGCCCTCGTCCCCGCTTCGGACGCCGGACCACGCGCGGCGCGCTCGCCTTGGCCGGCGCGTCCGGCGTGGCGGCGACGGTGGGTGCCATAGCCCTCGCGACGACTGCCGACCACAAAACGGGCGCCCCTGCCGTCGACAGCTCCGCGGTCGGCTCGGCACCCGGATCGAGCGGGGGCGAACCGGTATTCGCCGCGCTGAAGGAGGGCGCCTCGCCCACGCCGGCCACCTCGGTGTCCCTGACGCCGGATCAACAGCGGCGGCTCGACGCGGTGCGGGCGGCGTCCCGCAACACCGCGCCCATCACCCACCCGCTGCTCAGGCCGCCGGCCGGGCCGCTAACGGATCTCACCGTCGTGGAACGCGGATCTTCCCAGGGCGGAGGGCGCACGTTGCGCATCGTCTCGGCCCGGGGCGATCTGACCGGCCAGCGCGAGCTGGCCTGGGTCGCCGACCGTGGCTGGCCGGTCGGCCGGGCGCGATGCGCCGACACCATCCGGCTGTCGCCCGACGTCGCGCCGACTCGCCAGCCAAACCTATTGCTGTGCTGGCGAACCAGCGCGAGCCGGAGCGTCTACACGGTGATGGTGGACGCCAAGGGACGTCCGTCCGCCCGGGAAAGCGTTGCCGCGATCGACGCGGCCTGGCGCAAACTGCGCTGATCCTGTCGCGTACGCCACGGCCCGCCACGATGTGGCGGGCCGTCGTCCTAAGTCCCGGACAGGCCGGTGGCCCGGAGCTTTCGCTCCGGGCCACCGGTTGGTGTGGCTGGGTGACGTGCCGACTATCAGGCGGGCGCGACCGTGAAGGTGGCGCCGCTGGTGATGGCGGACTGCTGGTAGCTCGCGTTGGTGGTGTCGGCACCAACCGAGCCGTCGTTGACAACGGTCATGGTGTACGCGCCGTTCGGCACGGGGGCCGCCGGGTAGAGGGCAAGAGCCACGCCCGTGAGGGTGCCCTCGGCCGCCTGCGAGAGGGTGGCGGACATGCCATCTGGAGCCACCGACGTGATCGTCGTCCCGTTGTCGATGCCGTTGCTGCCGTTGCCGTTCGTAGCAGCTCCGGAGATGACCCGGCCGACGTCGGCCTGAGTCAGCGGAGATCCGGCGCCGCCGAGGACGGTGAGGACGTTGCCGCCCGCCACGGAGGCACTCACACCGGTGGTAGAGCCGTTGCCCGCGATGGAGTGGACGGCCGCGCCGCCAACCGTGATCGAACCTGTCGCGGTCACCGCGGTCGGATAGGCCGAAAGGAGGATCCGCGTGGGGCTCAGTACCGCCGTAATGGTGGTCCCGTTAGGGATGCTGGTACCGGCGATCTTCTGACCGACGTCCTTCCAGGTTGCCGTGTTGCTCGTCAGGTCGAGGACCTTGGTCGTGGGGTCGGGGGTTGCACCGCCGGCCCATGTCGTCGTGTAGGCGACCGAGTCGAACACCGCGCCAGTCTCGTCGAACCGCCGGTTCAGCGTCAGCGTGCAGATCACCAGAACGTCGCTGACCCGCAGGACGTTCCCGCACTCCTGCACCGGCCCGTTGGACCGGTAGTTGCTGGCGCTGTCGCTCGCCGGGTTGTAGGCGCCCCGGACCAGGAAGATCCGGGCGTAGGTGCTGCTCGCGCCGAAGTTGTAGTTCAGGAAGCCCGAACCACTCACCTGAATGTCGACGGTCGGCGTCGTGTTCGGCGCCGTCTTCGGCGTGACGTTGATCGCGTTCTGGAAGGCGAACGCGCTCTGCAGCGAGGTCGTGCCGGTCGCGGTGGTCACGACCAGCGTGGCCGCGTTGTCCGGGCTGTGTGCCGGCGTGTAGGCG
This sequence comes from Actinoplanes sp. NPDC051537, assembly GCF_055586105.1. Taxonomy (NCBI): domain Bacteria; kingdom Bacillati; phylum Actinomycetota; class Actinomycetes; order Micromonosporales; family Micromonosporaceae; genus Actinoplanes; species Actinoplanes sp. NPDC051537. The sequence goes on along the minus strand of NZ_JBVJIU010000005.1, from coordinate 112,323 downwards.
TAGAAAGCCCCGGCGCTGTTGGGCTGGATGTTGACCAGCGGCACGCCACCGAGCGAGGCCGTGATCGAGCCCGCCGTGAGCGGGAAGTTGCTCCCGTACACGGTGATGCGGGTGCCGCCGATCGTGTTGCCCGCGGCCGGCGAGATCTTCGTCAGCGTGACGGCCGGCGAGACCTCGTACTTCGCGCTGGCGATGACGTTGCCGGCGCTGTTGGTGTTGCTGTCGTAGATGCAGATGTTCCAGGTGCCCGTGGCCACGTTGACGTTCGAGGGAATGCTGAAGGCGATCTGGTTGTCCGCCAGCTTTCGCAGATTTGCCGGTGGAATCGACACGACGCCGGCCGCCGGCCCGGCAGTCGTGTAGTTCGTGGATGTACAGGTGGCGGTCCGGAGCACGACACCAGGGGTCGTGGCGAAGATCGTCGAGTTCGGATCCGCGGCCGTGACCGTCAGACCGTTGCCGCCGCCGCTGGGACCGGCGTTCTGGTTGAGAACGATCCGGTTGACGGCGTAGTTCGCGTCCGACAGCAGCGTGCTCGTGCTGGTCGTGCCGCCGTAGAGGCACAGGTTGTAGTTCGCGGGCGCCACGCTGTTGTTGGCGGCCGTGACGCCGGTCGGCACCGTCAGGGTCGCCTGCGTGTTCGACACGCGGGCGCCGTCGGTGGCGAACATGTTCGCCGGCGGCGTGGTCCCGTAGGTGGTCGGGCAGTTCGTGGTTGAGGTGACGAAGATCGCCCCGAGCCCGGTCAGGCCGGTGAAGAGCGCGTCACTCGAGTTCAGCGTCAGCTGGTTGCCACCGCCGGTCGGGCCGGCCGTGGTGCTCAGCGTCGGCGACGAGGTCACGTACACCGTCGACGTCATCATCTGGACGCTGCTCGCCGTGTTCGTGTCGTAGACACACACGTTGTACAGCTTGGCGGCACCCCGGTCACCGGCCGGGACAGTCGACGGAACGGTCACCACGATCTGGTGTGCGGCGCCGGACGCCTGGGTGGCGTCCCACACCGACGTGCTGTTCGCGGCGGTGTACTTGGTCGCGCACGAGGTACCGGTCTGCACCTGGGCGTAGTGACCCGCACCGTAGGTGTAGCCGCTGTTTTCGAGGGTGACCGCGGTGTTCGGCACGACGACGTTGGGGGTGGTGGTCCCGACGACCACCGCCCATGCCGCCGTCGGCGCGACGAGTGCGACGGCAGTCACCGTGCCCGCCGCGATCCCGGCACCGAGTAGCCGGGATGTGTAACTGGACTTGGACTTGCGCATGCGAGGTCCTCCTACGGGTCCGCGTGGACCGCGTCGCTGGATGCTTGGGCCCTGCGCTCGGTGAACCGTCGCGGGCCGTCTCGCGGGAAGCGTAACTACTCGTAGCGGTGTAATTGCGAAGAGTCAGGAATATCGTTGTTCATGCGGCGGTATCGCCTACGGTCGGGTCAAGGCGTTCGCGCAAGACATCAGCCGAGCTTGGCCCACTCCCGGTTGATCACCTCGAGACTCTTCGCCGTCGAGGGGTGCCCGTCGTAGTTCACCAGCACGGTAGCGACACTCCTGGACTCCGATGTGCGCCAGCAGAGCAGGAGGTTGGGCTGGACGGTCGGCGTCATCTTGTTGGTGAAGTGGACCTTCTGGGTGCACCTCGCATCGCCGACCGGCTTGCCCTTGTCCGCGGCCCACAGCAGAGCCCGCTGCCCGGTCAGGTCGAACTTGGCGGTGATCACCCGCATCGAGCCGTTCTTGACAGTCTCGTTCCGCTCGTCGATCTTGCCTTTTGCCGGTGCCGCGGTGAGCGGGCTGCCGAACTTCTCGGCATCCGCTCGCGCACGCCGGATCTGTTCCTGCACGGACAGCGTCTCGGAGGGGGACGGTTTGGTCGTCGGCTTGGGCGAGGCGGTGGCCGAGGACGAGGCGGGCGCGCTGACCGAATCGGCCGACGCCTGCATAGCGGCCGGCGCAGACGATGCGGCCGGGGCCGGCGCCACGATCGGTCCCAGCGCACCGGTGTCGCGCGCCTCCGTGCTCGCATTGTGGTCGATCACCTGCGCCGTGACGAGGTAAGCCCCGCCGCCCAGTACCGCGGCCAGGCCGACCGCGCCGGCGGCGATCTTGGTGCGGCGGCTGCCAAAGGCACGGCGATCGTCTTCTTGATTGCTCATTTTTCGGATCCCCACGAGTCTCGGCATCGGCCCGCCTACGCGGCGGACCCCGAGCCCCCATGGTTGCAAAAGAGCGGATAAACCGGGCGAAAACGAGCGCCCTTTCAGCCCATACTCAGCCACTCCCGGCGAATTGCCGACTCGCCGACGGCTACCGCGGGACGGCCGGACGTGCTGGTCGCGACCACCACCACGCTCTTCGCGGGGGACGTGCGCCAGCACAGCAACAACCCGGGACGGATCTGCGGCGACGGCACGTCGTCGACCCGGAAGTTCTGGGTGCAACGCGCGGCGCCCACCGGCTGGCCGTTGTCGGCGGCGCCGGCGAGCTGGTCGGCCAGATCGGTGCGGGCCGAGACGATGCGCAACTGGGTGCCGTCGGGCGTCAGCTCATTGCGGACCGTGGCGGCGTCGTCCGCCATCGCCTCGCCGGGCGCCAGCGAACGCGGCGTCAGCAGGCGACCGACCTGCTGGGCCGCCAGCTCGTCGTCGGTCAGGCCGCTCGGCGACGGGACCGGCGACGGACGCCAGGAGCGGCGGGCCGCGGACATCGTGCCGGGCGGCGGGCCCATGGTGGGCACGGCCGGCATGCTCGCCGCGGTGGCAGTCGGCAACGGCGGGCTCGCGAAAACGGTCGGCGCGAGCGGGGCGATGCTCGTGACCTGCGAAGAATGCCGGTTCATCGCCCACGCGGTCACCACGTACGCCCCGGCGCCGAGCACCAGCGCCGCGGCGGCCAGCGCGGTCCCGATCTTGCGACGTTTACGGCGCCGCTGGCGGGCCGAGACGTAGAGCCCGTCGTCCACGCACCGAATGATATCCGGCATTTTTCGCTAAAACGACGAATCACCGATTCCGCAACCCGCTCGGCACCCACCGCGGCCGAAGCGTCTGACCATGAAGACGAAGCTGCTGCTGAGCGCCGTGCTGATCGGCGCCACCGCGACCGCGCCGGCCCTGGCGCACCATCAGGCGGCCTTCCGGCCGATCACCCACGGTCTGGAGACCTCACCGGCGCGCCTTCTGCCCGCGATCATTTCAAATTCCCATCCCGTACGAGTAGTGAGCACCACCGTGGACGGGAGCGGACGACCGGTCAGCACCGTCGGCACCGCCACCGACCACGAGGCCGCGACCCGCCTGGTGACCACGGGCCAGCACGCCGAGCGCGCGGTCAGCGTCGAGGTGGACGTCCCGGTGCACACCGCCGACGCCGACCCGTACCGCCCGCAGCAGTGGGGTCTCGACACCATGCGTACGGACAAGGCCTGGTCCTGCTCCACCGGCAAGGACGTGACCGTGGCCGTGGTCGACACCGGCGTCGACTCGTCCCACCCCGATCTGGCCGGCCGGGTCCTGCCCGGCGGCGACTTCATCACCGGCACCGAGGGCCCGTCGATCGACCCGAACGGTCACGGCACGCACGTCGCCGGGATCATCGCGGCCGCCGCCGGCAACGGCCAGGGCATCGCCGGCGTCGCGCCGGACGCGCGGATCCTGCCCGTGCGCGTGCTCGGCGCCAACGGCAGCGGCTACCTCTCCGACGTCGCCAACGGGATCGTCTACGCCGCCGAGCGCGGTGCGGACGTCATCAATCTGTCGATCAGCGCGACCGCCCGCATGGACGCGGTGACGAACGCCGTCGCGTACGCCCGCAGCCTCGGTGTCGTCGTTGTCGCCGCGGCCGGGAACATGCGCGCGCAGGGCAGCCCGATCTCCTATCCGGCCGCCGAGCCGGGCGTCATCGCGGTCGCCGCCACCACCCCGGGCGACGGCATCGCCTCCTACTCGAACGCCGGCGGCTACGTGGACGTGGCGGCGCCCGGCAACGGGATCGTCAGCACGTTCCCGGACGGCTACCGCACCATGAACGGCACCTCGATGGCCGCGCCGCACGTCTCGGCGCTGGCCGCCCTGATCCGCGCCGCCGACCACGGCCTCGGCCCGGACGCGGTCGAGACGGCGATCGAGTCGACGGCCGTGGACCTGGGCGCCCCGGGCCGCGACGACGACTACGGATTCGGCCGGGTCGACGCCGCGGCCGCCCTCGACGAGTTCACCACCCTGGCCCCGCCCTCGGAAAGCCCCTCCGAAAGCCCTTCAGAAAGCCCCAGCCCGTCGGACAGCCCTTCAGAAACCCCCAGCCCGTCGCCGTCGGAGTCGATCACGACCGAGCCGGCGCCGACGCCCACGACGCCCACGACGCTCACGACGCCCGAGCCCACCACCCCCGAGCCCACCACCCCCGAGCCCACCACCCCCGAGCCCACGACCCCCGCGCCCACGACCCCCGCGCCGACCGCCACCAAACCGCCCGTAAAGATCTACGCCGTCCGCACCGGCCCGACCCAGCTCCTGATCGCGATCGACGGCCTAGACGACCAGACCGTGGCGATCCAGCAGCAGACCGGCGACGACTGGACCACGATCCGCACCTACCCCGCCACCCGCACGTTCCCGCTCGACGACCTCACCCCGAACGCCACATATCGCATCGTCGTGCCCGAGACCGACCGATTCGCCGGCGCGGTCCGCGGGCCGATCCAGATGTGAGAGCGCTAGTACGGGAAATGATCGTGCGGTTTACTCGACAGCTATGGGCATCATTTCCCGGGGGTTCGGGGGCAGGCGGCGGGAATCGGTTCCCGGCCTGCCGCCCGGGCAGTACCTCACGCACGACTTTCCGGTGCTCTCGGCCGGACCGACACCGCGGATCCCGCTCGACCGATGGCGCTTTACCGTCACCTCGGAGGCCGGCGATCAGAAAAGCTGGAATTGGCAGGAATTCACCGCATTGCCGCATCAGGACGTGACGGTTGACATCCACTGTGTCACCAAGTGGTCGAAGCTCGGCACGACCTGGCGTGGCGTATCTCTGGACACGCTGCTCGAGGACGTCGAGACTGCTGCGGACTACACGATGGTGCACAGCGTCGGCGGCTACACGACCAACGTCCCGCTCGAGGATCTGCTGGACGGGAAGGCGTGGATCGCCTATAAGTTCGACGGCGAGGATCTTGAGCCGGAGCACGGAGGCCCGGCACGGATGCTCATCCCGCACCTGTACTTCTGGAAATCGGCCAAATGGGTCAACGGCCTGACGTTGATGCACGAGGACGAGCCCGGCTTCTGGGAAGCGGCCGGCTACCACATGTACGGAGACCCATGGCTCGAGCAGCGTTACCAGGGCGACTGATCTGGCGTGCCGCCACGCTGACCGGCGCGCGGCAGGAAACGCCGACCGCGCGCACGCTGGTGCTCGACGTCCCCGACTGGCCGGGCCACCTGCCCGGCCAGCACGTCGACGTCCGCCTCACCGCGCCCGACGGCTACCGGGCCCAGCGCAGCTACTCGATCGCGTCGGCCTGGTCGGAGGAGAACGGCAAGGTCGAGCTGACCATCCAGCGCCTCGACGACGGCGAGGTCTCGCCCTACCTGACCGACGACCTCCAGGTGGGCGACCAGCTCGAGCTGCGCGGCCCGGTCGGTGGCTGGTTCGTGTGGCGGGAGAAGCAGCCGGCCCCGGTTCTGCTGCTCGCCGGCGGCTCCGGCGTGGTGCCGTTGATGGCCATGGTGCGGGCCCGCGGCCTGGTCCGGGCCAAGCAACCCTTCCGGATGATCTACTCGGTGCGTACGCCCGCTGATGTGATCTATCGCGAGGAGCTTCCCCGGCGCGTACGGGATGAGCCCGGTTTTGATCTTCAGTTGGTCTACACCCGCCAGGCGCCGGAGGGTTCGCCGAACCCGCCCAAGCGCATCGACGTGGCCACCATCAACACGCACGGGTGGCCCGCCGATTTCACGCCCGACTGCTATGTGTGCGGGCCGACCACGTTCGTCGAGGCGGCGGCCGACATTCTGGTCGCGCTCGGGCACGACCCCAAACGCATCCGGACGGAACGCTTCGGAGGCACCTCATGAAAGAGCTCGACGGCAATGCGATGGCCGGCGACCTGCGGGAGATCTTCGCGCTGGAGATGACCGAGGCCCGGTTCACGTGCGCCGGCTGCGGTCACGCCGCGGCCATCGGCGCGCTGATGCTGTGGGGGCAGGAGATGGGTCGTGTGGCCCGCTGCCCGAACTGCGACGACGTGGTGCTGCGGATGGTCCGCGCCGCCGACCGCGTCTTTCTCGACCTGCGCGGCGCGGTCCGCCTCGAAGTGCCCCTCGCGGGCGCCTGAACCGGCCGCCGCCGATGTTCCGCGCCGCCGACCAGAGCGCCCCGGTCGACGATGACTTGCTCGCCGAGCTCGGCCGCGATCACACCGCGGCCGGGCCCGACATGGTCGGCACGATCCGGGCCGCCCAGGACGAGGTGGTGCACACCCCGCTCGACCGGCTCCTGATCATCCAGGGCGGTCCCGGCACCGGGAAGACGGTGACCGCGCTGCGGCGGGTGGCCTGGCTGCTCGACGAGGGCCTGCTCGACGACGCCGAGACGCTGGTGGTCGGGCCGTCGGCGGCGTTCGCGCGGTACACCGACGACGTGCTGACCGGCTGGGGCTACGACCGGGTGCGGCACCGGTCGGTGCGGGCCCTGCTGCCGGAGATCGAGAAGACCCTCGACGAGGCCCCGCACGTGGCCCGGCTCAAGGGCGAGGCGCGGATGGCCGGCCTGCTGGCGCGCGCCTTCGAGGAGCGCCGCGGCCTCGACGCGGGCGAGCTGCCGGAGTCGATCGACGTCGACGGCCGGCCGGTCCCGCTCGACCCGGTCGCCCTGCGCCGGGTGATCGACACGGCCAAGGCCAGCGAGGCGCCCCCGGCTTCCCGGCGGATCCTGCTGCGGGCCACGATGGTCGCCGCCACCAAGGACCCGCGGGTGGTGCTGGAGGCGGCCGACCGGCTCGCCGACCTGCTGTGGCCGTCGCTGGACGCGCCCGGCTTCCTGCACGACCTGTTCGGGTCGCGGGAGGCCCTGGCCGCGGCGGCCGGCGGCGAGTTCACCGAGCGCGAGATCGCGTCGCTCTACCGCCCCGCCGAGGAGGACGGCTGGAGCGAGGCCGACCTGCCCCTGCTCGACGAGGCCGGCTCCCTGATCGACGGCGATCCGAAGGCGTACGGGCACGTGGTGGTCGACGAGGCGCAGGACCTCTCCCCCATGCAGTTGCGCGCGATCGCCCGCCGCTCGGCCACCGGCTCGATGACCGTGGTCGGCGACATCGCCCAGTCGACCGGCCTGTGGGCGCGCGACGACTGGCACGATCTGGTGGCGCAGCTGCCGCCTCAGTCTCCGGAACATCGCGAGCTGCGCTTCGGCTACCGCATCCCGCGCCAGATCTTCGACCTGGCGGCCGAGCTCCTGCCGATGGCGGCGCCGAGCATCCAAGCACCGACGACCGTACGCGACGGCACGTCCGACCCGGTGATCGTCCCGTCCGACCCCGGCACCCGCTCGTCCCTGGTCGCCGCCGCCGCGGCCGGGTACGCCGAGCAGGGCCGCTCGGTCGCCGTGATCAGCCCCGCCCGCTGCCGCGAGGAGGTAGAGGCGGCGCTGGACGCCGAGGGCCTGCCCTGGCACCCCGCGGGCGAGGACGAGCCCGGCGGCTCCGGGGTCGCCTTGCTGGCTCCCCACGAGGCGAAGGGCCTCGAGTTCGACGCCGTGGTGGTGGTCGAGCCCGGCCACGTCCTGGACGACGACCCGCGCGGCCACCGCCTGCTGTACATCGCCCTGACCCGCGCGACCGCCCACCTGCACCTGATCGGCGCCGCCGAGGATTTGCCGGTCACGGCCGAGCTGCTCGCGAACGCCCAGACCCCCCAAGCCCCGGCCCCGATCGCACCCGAGCCGGTCACACCGGAGCCCGCGGCCGACGCTCAGCCCGGCTCCGAGCCCACGCTCGGCACCCAGCCGACGCCCGGCATCCAGCCGACGCCCGCGCACGGCATCCAGCGGACGCCCGCGCCCGGCGCCGAGCCGACGCCCGCACCCGGCGCCGAGCCGACGCCCGCACCCGGTGCCCAGCCGGCCCCCGCGCACGGTGGGCCGCCGACGCCCGGCACCCAGCCCACGTCGGACGGCGAGCCCACGCCCGTCCCCCCGCGCGAGCGACCGCCCATCTCCCAGCCCGAGCCCCCACCCGGCTTCCAGCCCAAGCCCACGCTCGGCCCTGAGCCCGCATTCGGCCTTGAGCCCCCACTCGGCCCTGAGCCCGCACTCGACCCCAAGCCCCCACTCGGCCCTGAGCCCGCACTCATCTCCGAGCCCGAGCAAAACCCCGAGCCCGCCCCCCACCAACCCGATATTCCCGAAATATCCGCAGTTTTCGTAGAGCCCGACCTCGACCCCGCCACCCACGAGACGATCAACATGGTGGTCCAGGCCCTGGCCGAAACCCTGCTGGCCAACCTGACCCCCGAGCTCTGGCCGGTCGCCATGCACCGGCTCGAGCAGCTGATCAACCCGTCCTACGACGGCTAGCCGCGGAAGCTCCCCCGCAACCGCTGCGCGAACGACGACGGTGACCGCGGCACCGTGGTCCGCGGCGTCGCCGGCCGCGAGCGCCCCACCGGCCGGTCATAGTCCGCCGTAGCGATCGCCTCGACGATCTGCCCGTCGCCGTAGTTCTCCGAGTCGGGGATCGACGCGACGTAGCCGACCAGGATCCCGTTCCGCATGATCTGCGCCTCGAGACCGGCCGTGCCGTCGTTGTCCCAGATGGCCTCGCGCCCGTCCGGCAGCACCACGCGAATCCCGTATTGCGTGATGCCCGCCTGCGGAAGCTTGACATGGGCGAAGACGTTGCGTGCCCGAAGCGTTTCGACGACCCGACGTGCCCGTTCTTCTTCCATGTGAAGACGGTAGAGCGATCAACTGTGCGCACGCTGAGGACCGCCTGTGGCACCCATGAAAGATCGCCACGCGCGGTGCGCGAAACATCACTGCATGACATAGATGCAGGTCACATCGACGAATATTACTACGCTGTAACAAGAAAAACACGATGTTTCTTTTACCGGGCCCTTGACATACCGTGCGGTAACCGGAGCGCTTCGGCTTCCCTCCCCCACGGACCGGAGGCCACCCGATGAGCAGACCCCACGTCGTCCTCGGCTGTCTCGTCACCGTCTCACTCGCCACCCTCGGCATCGCGGCCCCCGCCGCGGCCGCCTCCAGCGTCGACTACGTCGCGCTGGGCGACTCCTACTCCTCGGGCGTCGGCGCGCCCGGCCAGACCGGGCTCTGCCTGCAGAGCCCGAACGGCTACCCCGGCCAATGGGTCAGCCGCAACGCGCCCAAGTCGTTCACCAACCTCGCCTGCGGCGGCGCGGTCACCGGCGACGTCCGCAACCTCCAGGCGCCGCTCATTCCCGGCGGAACCGATCTGATCAGCATCACCATCGGCGGCAACGACGCCGGCTTCGCGCCGACGGTGCTGAGCTGCCAGGTCTCCAGCGACGCCGCCTGCGCCCAGAAGGTCGCCGCCGCCGAGACGGACATCAGCACGACCCTGCCGGCCAAGCTCGACGCCACCTACGCCGCGATCAAGGCCAAGGCGCCGAACGCCCGAATCGTCGTTCTCGACTACCCGCTGCTGTTCGACACGTCGTCGTCCTACTGCGGCCTCACCGGCATGAGCCTGGCCAAGCGCAAGGTCCTCAACCACGGCGCCCAGGTGCTCGACGACCTCGTCAAGGCCCGATCGCAGGCCGCCGGCCTCACCTTCTCCGACGTGCGGGACGAGTTCGCGGGCCACGGCATCTGCGCCTCCTCGCCCTATCTCAACGGCCTGACCGTGATCCCGCCGCAAAATTCCTTCCACCCGAACAAGAGCGGTTACACGTACGGCTATCTGCCCGCCTTCTCCTCCGCGACCAGTTAGCGGCTACGGCCCGGCGCGTTCCCGGACGCGCCGGGCCACACTACCGATTTGCACCATTTTCGGGACCACAGGATCTTCCCCGGTAGGGCAATATCTACCGCCATGGTTCGCCTCTACTCGCTGTTCGTGCTCCTCGACCTGGCGCTGCTCGTGGTCGCCCTCATCGACTGCCTCTCCGCCGAGGAGTTCGCGATCCGGGCGCTGCCGCGGGTGGCGTGGGTGTTCATCATCCTGCTGTTCTCGCCGGTCGGCGCGATCGCCTGGTTCGTGGCCGGCCGCCCCGTGTCGCCGGTCCGCCTGAGCAACGGCACGGTGTGGCGACCCGGCAGCGGCTTCCCGGAAAACGAGCGCCCCCGCCAGCGCGGCGAGCGGCTCGCGCCGGACGACGATCCCGAGTTCCTCCGCAACCTCGCCACCTCCTTGCGCGACGATGAGTCGATGATGCAGAAATGGGAGGCCGATCTCCGCCGCCGCGAGGAGGAGCTGCGCCGCCGCGAGGCCGACAACGACAACGAGTAGCGCGCCGCGCTTCGTGCTCTTCCCGTCCATGGGCGAGTACGAGGTCTACGACGACCGGATCTACGACGCCTTCGACGCACCCGACGACCGCAATCGCGCCTACCGCGCGGCGATCCGGGCCGAGGCGCCGGGCAAGGTCGTGCTCGACATCGGCACCGGCCGCGACGCACTGTGGGCGATCGAGGCCGCCCACGCCGGCGCCCGCCACGTCTACGCGATCGAGGCTTCGCCGGCTTTCGCCCGGCAGGCGTCCGAGCACATCGAGCGGTCCGGCCTGGGCGACCGCGTCACGGTCCTGCCCGGTCACTCTTCGGCGCAGACGTTGCCCGTACGCGCGGAAGTCTGTGTCTCCGAAATAGTAGGCAACGTGGCCACGGCCGAGGGCATGATCCCCGTCCTCGACGACGCCCGATCCCGCCTCTGCGCCCCCGCCTGCGTGTGGATCCCGTTCCGAGCCCAAACCCTCGCCGCCGCGGTAGCCCTGCCCGCCGCCGAGGTAGCCCTCGCCCCCGACTATCTGCCGGCCATCTTCGCCTCCGCGGGCGGCCCGTTCGACCCACGCCTATGCCTGTCGGGCCCGGTAGACGACATCGTCATCTCCTCCTGCGCCCCGGTCGAGTCCGTCCTGTTCGAGCCCGCACCCCACGCCGAGCTCTCACCGCCGGTCGCCGCGCGGCTCGCCCCGGACGCCGCTGATCCCGCCTCCCCGCAGAACGCCTCCGACGCCGCTGATCCCGCCTCCCCGCAGAACGCCTCGGATGCCGTTCGCCCCGCTTCCCTGCGGATCGCCTGCGACGCCGAGATGACCGGCGTCCTGCTGTGGGCGCGGGTGGCCGCCTCATCCCGCGGCGGCCGCGAGATAGACGCCCTATCCGGCGACAGTCGCGCCTGGGCCCCCGTCTACGCCCCGCTGCCGGCGCCGATGCCCGTCACCGCCGGCACCCGCCTGCTCGTAGCCTTGACCGCCACCCCCAGCGACGACGGCATCCACCCCGACTACGTCCTGACCGTCGACGGCGTCCCCGCGTGGCACAGTCCCCACCACAACGGCCCGTTCCGCAGCACCCCCTTCTATGCGTCGCTGTTCTCGTCCTGAACCGCGAACCGATAAACCTTCGAATCCCGCGCCTCGAACCCCAGCCGCTCATAGAGCCGGTTGGCCGCCGCCCGAGAAGGTCGCGACGTGAGATCGACGGTCCGCGCCCCGTCCCCTTGCGCAAGCCGAACCGCCTGCCGCGTCAAAGCGGCCCCCACCCCGTGCCCGCGGGCCGACGAGTCGACCACGACGTCTTCCACCCACGCCCGAAGCCCCGTAGGAATCGGAAACGTGACCAGCGTCAGCGTCCCCACGATCTCCCCGTCAAGCCGAGCGATGAGAACCCGGTTCCCCGGAAACGCCACCAGCTCCCGAATCCCCTGAACATCAAGGGCCGGCGCCGACCGCGAGAGTTGAGGCAGCAGGCGCCCGAAGGCCTTGACCACCTCGTCGGTAACTTCCCGCAAAGCCTCGATCTCGACACTCATGCCGAAGACCCTACGACCGCCCCACCAGCCCGACACCCCCATCCACAGCCCCGATCCCCAACATCCCCGAGCGCGAGCGCCAGCTGTGGACGGACGGCAAAAGTGTCGTAGCCGAGCCGTACGCTCGCCCCACCCAGTGCAGGGGTGGGGGATGCTCGCACAGGCGTGGGGAACGCCCGCGCGACGCAACCGCTGTGGACGGCCGGCCGAAAATGTCGTAGCCAAGCCATACGGTCGCCCCACCCAGTACCGGGGTGGGGAAAGCCCGCACATGGTGGGAGACGCCCGCGCGACACAACCGCTGTGGACGGCCAGCCGAAAATGTCGTAGCCAAGCCATACGCTCGCCCCACCCAGAACAGGGGTGGGGAGCGCCCGCACAGGAGGAGCGCCCGGACAGGGATGGGAACGCCGGCGCGACGCAACAGCCACCCGCGCGACACAACAGCCACCCGCGCGACACAACAGCCACCCGCGCGACACAACAGCCGCCCCGCCCGCCACCCCCGCGCCCGGCGGTGCCCCCGCGCTCAACAACCTCGTGCCCTAAAGCCCCGCCTCACCCGCGCCGGTTTCCAATTCGTACCTCAGGTGTTGCCTCTTAGTTAAAGTGGTTAATAAACTCCACGGGGATAGCACTTGATCTATCTCATCGGGAGGCCTCGTGAGGCGATCGACAACCGCGGCGCTTGCTGTCGCATCGACGGCCGGCTTACTGCTCGCGGCGGCGCAACCGGCCCTGGCCGGCGGATCACACCACCATCCGCGGGGTGAGATCGTCACCGGGACCTACTCGAGCGGGGCGGCGCACGCCTGGGAGCGGCTGCCCGGCACGCGCGTCGGGGACGGCCGGGACCAGGCGACCGACGCGACGGTCGTCATCGATCCGAGTCAGTCCAAGCAGGCGTACAGCGGCATCGGGTTCTCGCTCGACGAGACCAGCGTGTCCAACCTGTGGAAGCTGACGCCGGCCGAGCGGGAAAAGGCGATCAAGCTGCTCGTCGATCCGAGGACGGGGGCGGGGCTCGACCGGTTCCGGCTCACGATCGGCAGCCCGGACCTCATCGAGCACCTGCCGTTCTGGTCCTATGACGACCTGCCGGCGGGCGTGAGCGACGACTTCGGGCTCCAGCACTTCTCGATCCAGCGCGACGTCGACCTGCACATCGTCGATACCGCGCGACTTATTCTGAAATATAATCCGAAAGCGACGTTCTTTGCCTCGGCCTGGAGCGCGCCGGCCTGGATGAAGACCAACAACAAGTTTCTCGGCGAGGTCGCCCTCAAGCCGGGCAGCAGCACGGACTACTACCAAGTGGGCAAACTGCGCGATGACTGCATCGACGTCTTCGCCAAGTACTACGTCAAGTATCTCCAGGCGTACGCCCGCCAGGGTGTCCACGTCGACGCGTTGACTCTGCTCAACGAGCCGGGCATGGACGTCGTCTACCCGGCCATGGACATCAGCGTCGAACAGCAGCAGAAGCTCTCCGTCGCTATCAAGCGTGAGACCAGGAGGGCCGGCCTGCGCACCGACCTCTACGTGCACGACTTCAACTTCTGGGACTGGCACGACCCGAACAGCACCGCCACCAAGAACTACTACCGGATCATGAACGACCCGGCGGCGCGGCAGGCGGCGGACGCGATCGCCTTCCACCCGTACTGGGGCGATCCGACCGTCATGCGCGACGCCTACGAGCAATACGGCAAGCCGGTGCACATGACCGAGACCAGCGATCTCAACCCGGCCACCGTGCTCAGCTACTTCCGCCTCGACGCCAGCTCCTACGTGCTCTGGGCGCAGACCACCGACCAGGACGGCGGCACCCTGCACTGGACCGACAAACGGGACAACAACGTCGATTGGGACCAGATCGCGGCGACGACCAAGTGGCCCGACCGGCTTGTCAAGGTCAACACCAACACCAGGACGTTTTCCGTACGCGATGAGCTCTACCCGCTCGGACAGTTCGCCCGCTATCTGTCCCCCCGCGACACCCGGGTCGAGTCGAGCGGGACGTCCGGCGGCGTGAGCAACGTCGTCTACCGCGATGGCAACGACTTCACTGCCATTCTCGGCAATGCGAACAGTGCCGCGAAGTCGGTGCGCATTGTTCTCGGCGATGAGAGCTTCGCCGTCACCGTGCCGGCCGGGGCCTATGCGACGTACACCTGGAAAGCGCATGTCCCCAGCACGCACGGCAACCACGCCCCGGTTTTCGCGCCTCCCGGCGCGGTGGCCGCCGACCAGTACGTGACCACCACGTTCCGGCTGCGGGCCACCGACCGTGACCGCGACCGGCTCGCCTTCTACGCCACCGACCTGCCCGACGGTGTCACCCTCGACGCCCGCACCGGCGTCGTCACCGTGCACCCGACGAGCGCCGGCACGCAGAGCCTGACCTTCTTCGTCACCGACGGCGCGGCGAGCGCGAAAACGACCGTCCCGTTGACCGTCGCCCCGCACGGCGCGCCGATCGGCGAACGGGTCGAGGCCGAGTCCTATGTGGCCCAGCACGGCTGGACCGAGGGCGTGAACTTCATCGAGTCGAACGCGGCGGCGAGCGGCGGCAAGAACGTCGGCTGGACCGCCCCCGGGAACTGGTTGCAGTACCGCCTCGACGTGGCCACGGCCGGCACCTACGACCTGGAGCTCCGGGTCGCGAACGGAACCGGCGCGGTGGCGGCCGGGGCGGTGTCGCTGCGGGACGCCGGGGACGTCAAGCTCGCCACGGCGGATGTGCCGGACACCGGTGGCTGGGGCGCCTATCAGTCGGTCCACGTGCCGGTGACGCTGGCCGGCGGCGACCAGGTGGTCACGGTCTACTGCGAGACCGGCGGCTTCAACCTCGACTATTTGCGGTTGAGCTGACGGCGCGCGCACAGGTGAGCAGAGCAAGGCCACCGCGCACGCATAGGTAAGCAGAGCAAGGCCACCGCGCGCGCACAGGTAAGCAGAGCAAGGCCACCGCGCACGCAGAGGTGAGCAGAGCTGGGCCACCGCGCACGCACAGGTAAGCAGAGCAAGGCCACCGCGCACGCACAGGTAAGCAGAGCAAGGCCACCGCGCGCGCATAGGTGAGCAGAGCTGTGACGGTGGCCCGGCTGATCACTCAGCCGGGCCACCGCGCTGCCGGGCGGGCCGCCCGGTCGGTCGAGCGGCTCGATCAGTCGAGCAACTCGGTCACCGTGCCGGCCGCGACCGTGCGATTGCCCTCACGTACCGCGAAGCCCATGCCGGCCTCGAGCGCGATCGGCTTGCCCAGTGTCACGACCACGGCGTCGAGCGTGTCGCCGGGCCGGACCAGGTCGCGGTCCCCCAGGTCCATGCCACCGGACACGTCCGTCGTGTGGAAATAGAACTGAGGGCGGTAGTAGGCCGCGAAGGGCGTGTGCCGTCCTCCCTCGGCTGCCGTCAACGCGTACATGGTCGCCTTGAATTTGATGTGTGGCGTCACGCTGCCGGGCACCGCGACCACCTGGCCGCGCTGCACCTGCTCGCGCTTCACCCCCCGCAGCAGGACGGCGGCGTTGTCGCCGGCCTGCGCCGACTCCAGCGACTTGCCGAACATCTCGAGGCCTGTTGCGACACTGGCGACCGTCGAGCCGAGGCCGACCACCTCGACCGGCTCGCCCACGCGCAGCGTGCCCCGCTCGACCTTGCCGGTCACCACCGTGCCCCGGCCGCTGATCGACAGGACGTTCTCGATCGGCATCAGGAACGGCTCGACCAGCGAGCGCGGCGGCACCGGGACGTAGTCGTCGACCGCGTCGAGGAGGTTGACGACCGACCGGACCCAATCCGGGTCGCCCTCGAGGGCCTTGAGCGCGCTGACCCGGACCACCGGCACCTCGTCGCCGGGGAAGCCGTACTCGGACAGCAGCTCGCGGACCTCGAGCTCGACCAGGTCGAGCAGCTCGGGGTCGTCGACGGCGTCGCTCTTGTTGATCGCCACCACCAGGTACGGCACGCCGACCCGCCGGGCCAGCAGCACGTGCTCGCGGGTCTGCGGCATCGACCCGTCCTGCGCCGACACCACGAGGATCGCGCCGTCTACCTGCGCCGCGCCCGTGATCATGTTCTTCACGTAGTCGGCGTGGCCGGGCATGTCGACGTGGGCGTAGTGGCGGTTCGGGGTCTCGTACTCGACGTGCGCGATGGTGATGGTGATCCCGCGGGCGGCCTCCTCCGGCGCCTTGTCGATCCCCTCGAACGCGACGTACCGGTTGGCGGCCGGGTCGCGGTCGGCGAGGACCTTGGTGATCGCGGCGGTCAGGGTCGTCTTGCCGTGGTCGACGTGACCCATCGTGCCGATGTTGACGTGCGGCTTGTTCCGGACGAACTGGCTCTTGGCCATGATCTTTCGCAATCCTTACTGGAGGTAAGGCTGGTGTTTTCGGTACGCGATGTCCCCGTTGCCTTCGATCGGGAGCGCGTCAGAACCCATGCGGCGGCGACCCCTCCCCCGGGTTCTGCTGCCGATGGGGAAGGGTCAGAGTCGGGTATCGACGGTGTGCGCGCATGCGGGAGCCACCACGAGAGGCAGCTGCAGACCGAGCGCGAACATGCGGATCACGGTAGCCGGGAACGCTTTCTGGTTCTAACTAATTTCCGCGCCCGGGCCCATGACGATGCGGGGGTGGGCGGCGGGGTTGAGCCAGCGCAGGATCTTGACCAGGTCGGGGCGGCTCACGGAGACGCAGCCGGCCGTCGAGCCCTTGCCGCTGACGTGCAGGAAGATCGCCGAGCCGAGCTTCACGTTCACCGGATTTCTCGTGACATGTTCCCCGCGGCGGGCGTCCCAGCTGACCGAGGACGGAGCCGGGCGATTGAAATCGATCACGGCGGCGTACGCGTACTGCGTCGGAAAGGACGCCAGGCGCTCGGCCTGCGATGTCCGCCAGGTCCGGCCGGGGTTCAAAGCCGGCTGAAACAGGTTGTACGTGCGGGGATCGCGCTGGTCGCCGACCCAGTAGTCGTTGCCGTCGGCCCGCCGGTACGGCAGCCGGACGCCCGGGTTGGCGGCGAGTCCGAACGTCTCGGTGATCCGGAACGTGCCGATCGGCGTGGTCCCGGTGTTCTGCACGCGCTTGGCCGCCGGCGCCCATCCGGCCCACCCGTTGCGCGCCGCCATCGCCGGGAACGCCGCCCGCCATCGCCCATCGCTACCACGCTGGTAGGCACGCAGCGTGGCGTAGCTCGACCCCATCGCACGCCCGGTGACGACGATGGCCTGCTGTGCGTCACTCGGCGCGGGCGTGGGCGCGGGCACGGTCGCGGCCATCGTCGCCGCCAGCACGAATCCCCAGCTCACACCCTCACGGTAGGCCGATCACCAGCTGAAGGTGCTGCCCTTCGACGTGCTCGCGATCGTGCGGCCCTCCCGGACGTAGCGGAAGGACATCACCACGGCGTACGAGCGTCCGCGCGCCGGCGTCGCTCCGGCCGGCCCGCATCCCTGCGTCGACGCGTCACCGCCGAACGTCAGGTTCTCGCAGGTCTTGGGCCCGGCCACGGTGCGACCGCTGCCGGCGTCCTGGAGCGCCACGGTGATGCTGCCGGTGCCGCCGCCGGGCGCGGTCAGCGACGCCTGGTACTGGATGTCGCGGCCGATCATCTGGCACGGCTTCGGCCCGAGCGGCGTGCGGCTGCTGAAGTCGAACGCGATGCTCTGCCGGCAGACCCACGGCCCGTACGGCTTGGCCTCGGGTTGCGGTGACCGCGGCTTGGTCACGCTTGGTGACTTCCCCGACCGTACGCGGGGAGTTGTCACCGATTGTCCGCCCTGGCCGCGTTGATCGGCCGTCGCCGCCGGAGGCGCCGCGGCGGTATGGGTGACGGCGGCCCGGCGCGGGGTCGTGGTCGCGGCCGTGCCGTGGAACCGCCGCTCGCTCGCGGTCGGCGCGGCCAGCACCGGGGTCGAGGCCTGCGCCCGCGGTTCCCCCTCGGCGCCGTGGAAACCCCAGACGGTCGTCGCGACCGCCGCCGCGATCATGGCGGTGGCGATGATTGTCATGGTCGCCCCCGGCCGGGCCCAGCGCCATTTGGGGGCCGCGTTGCCTTTGTCGCCTTGTCGCGGAAGCGGCAGCAGGCTGACCGCCTCGGGATCGCCGCCGGTCCGGTTGCCGCCGCCGAGCCCTTCGCCGGTCCGGTTCTCCCCGGTCTGTCTCTTGTTTTCCGGCCGGGTCACGCCCTCGGGGCGTTTGTCGCTCCCGCTCTCCTGCGCCGGCCCGCCCTCGTGCGAGCGCCCGCTTTGCTGCGCCGGCCCGCCCTCGTGCGAGCGCCCGACCTCGATCGACCGTCCTCCGGACCTCGCCGGTCCCGCCTCGGCCCGGCCGGCATCACCGTCACCCCGGCTCCGCGCGTCCTT
Source organism: Actinoplanes sp. NPDC051537 (assembly GCF_055586105.1). Lineage (NCBI taxonomy): Bacteria > Bacillati > Actinomycetota > Actinomycetes > Micromonosporales > Micromonosporaceae > Actinoplanes > Actinoplanes sp. NPDC051537. The sequence continues at coordinate 93,938 of NZ_JBVJIU010000005.1, read as the reverse complement.
CGCGTCGTTCCCCGGAAGCCCGCCGTCGCGGGCCGCCCCCATCCCGGCGTGCTCGCCCTCGTTCCCGGGCCAGCGCACGTTGCGCCGCACGGCTCGGCCCTGGTCGAGACCGCGCTGAGCCGGCGCCGGCGCGCCCCCGGTGTGCTCGCTCGGCTTCCACACCCGGTCCAGCCCCACGACGGACTTGTCCGGGTCGATCTCCAGCGAGACCGGCCGGTCCGGCTTCGGCAGCGCCGGCACGTCGGCGAGCTGCCGCACCGCGTCCGACAGGTCGGCGACCATCTCGGCCGCCGTCGGGCGCAGCCGCGGCTTGGTCGACATGCAGGCCGCGACCAGCTGCCAGATGTCCTCGGGGATGCCGGGGCGGCGCTCCGGGTTGCCCTCCATGTGCCGGCGCATCAGGTCGGGGATGGAGTCGCTGTCGTACGGCGGGCGGCCGCTCACCAGCTCGTACAGGAGCACGCCCAGCGCGTACACATCGGTTGCCGGGCTTGCCGTTACGCCGTGAAAGGCCTCCGGCGCCATGTAGTGCGGGGTGCCCACGACCGCATTGGGCGTCGTCATGCTGGGCGTGTTCAGGATCCGGGCGACCCCGAAGTCCGTGAGCCGGGTGTCCAGCCTGCCGTCCTCCACGAGCAGCAGGATGTTGTCCGGTTTCAGGTCCCGATGGATCACGCCGAGCTCGTGCGCCTCGGCCAGCGCGGCCGCGACTTGCGCCGCGAGCCGGGCCGCTTCCCCCGCCGGTACGGTGTGGTGCTCCCGCAGGTGGTCGCGCAGGCTGCCGCCGTCCACCAGGTCCATCACCAGCCCGAGCGTCTCCCCGACGCTGAACAGGTCCCGCACCCGCACCACGTTGCGATGTCGCAGCATCAGCAGGATCGTCCGCTCCTGGACGAAACGGGTCACCAGCTTTGGCTGCCGCAACAGGCTCTCGTGCAGCAACTTCACCGCGACCGGCGTTCCCGAGGCCCGGTCCACGCCCCGCCAGACGGTGCCGGTCGCGCCCTGCCCGATCGGATGCTGGAGGACGTACGAGTTCCCCACGCATCGCCCGCTGAGATCCATGGTCGACGCGCCGTCGGAATCCGCGCGTGCGACGCTGCTCGTGCGATCCTTGGTCACTCAAGCTTCCTCTCGGGCAGTCAGCGATGCCCCGGAATCCTGCTGTTTGTCCGGATCGACTGGCAAGCCTGCGCGCCCAAGTTCGCACCTTTGGTAGGAGTCGCCGGTTTCGCGTCACCGACGGGGTCGGCGCTCGTTCGAGCAGTCGGGTAGGCGACCGGTCTGGCCTCTCACCTGCCGTTTTCGCGAAGGCAGCAAGATCGCGCCGCGCCCAACCCCCACCCGTTGCGGGTGGGGACGAGTGAAACACCCACCTGTGACACTTTCCCCGCGTTGTCCACAGGGGCGCGGCCGTCGCAGGCTCACGCCACCCCACCCGTATGCGGGTAGGGCGCCACCCCACCCGTCTGTGGGTGGGGCCGAGCGAAACACCCACCTGTGACACTTTCCCCGCGTTTTCCACAGGGGCGCGGCCGTCGCAGGCTCACGCCACCCCACCCGCTTGTGGGTGGGGCCGAGTAAAGCAACCACCTCTGACATTTCTCGCGCGTTGTCCACAGGGCAGGCGATCCGCACGACCGCGCGGGCACTTCAGCCTCGCGGGCTCCGACCGGACGCGCAGGCTCCGGCCAGCCTCGAGGCTTCGGCCGGGCGCGCGGGCTCCGGCCAAGCGCGCGGGCTCCAGCCAAGCGCGGGCTCCAGCCAAGCGCGCGGGCCCCGGCCAAGCGCAGGCTCCAGCCAGGCGCGCGACACCCACCGGGCGCCCCAATCCTCACGGCCCCGCCGGCACCCCCGCCTCGCGGGTCCCGGCCGGCTGGTCGACCGCCGACAGCCGCAGCGCACGCAGGCCCAGGACCGCGAGCCACGTAAAGCCGACCCCGATCGACAACCGCTGGAAGACGCCGGTCAACGACTCCACGCCGCCGGCCAGGACGAAGAACGCCGGGATCGCCACACCCACCGCGCGGCAGTACCAGCGCCAAGGCGTTGTCGGGCGCCAGCGGGCGGCCACGAAGGCGGCGGCCGTCAACGGGATGAAGACGAAAGCCGAGGCGATGTCGTGGACGATCCCGTGGGTGGTGCGGGCCGCCGTGTAGGGGGCGGGGTCGCTCACGAAGATGCCGGCCACGATCAGGCCCACGCCGAAGACGGCGATCAGCACGCCGGTCCAGGGGGTGACGGTCCGGCGGGCGGCGACTGCGAACGCCACTGCCAGCGCCCCCGTGACGAGGAAGTTGGCGATCTGCAGCCAGCCGCCCGCACCGATCGAGGCCTCGCTCACGAAGTCGCGGACCGGGTCGTAGTTGTCCCGGATCCGGTCGTTCACGAGGAAGACCGCGATGAACAGCGGGCCGCCGATCACCCCGCACCAGAGCAGGAGACGGGTCATACCCCGGACGATAGGCGTCGATCCCTGTGGCGGGCCTGAGCGCGGGCCTGAACGCGGGCCTGAGCGCGGGCCAAGAAGGCCCCTACTCCCCCGGTGACGGTTGCGGGCCGCAGAGGGTGCGGATCGCGCCGAGCAGGGTGGAGCGGGTGAACGGCTTCTCGATCAGCATGCTGTTCTCGTCGAGGTGCAGCTGCGGGCCGAGCGAGGCCGCCGTGTAACCGGACATGTAGAGCACCGGCAGGTCGGGGTGGTGGGTGCGCAGCGCCGAGGCCAGCTCGGGGCCGGTCATCGTGGGCATGACCACGTCGGTGATCAGCAGGTCGGGGTGCGCGCCGGCGGCGACCTGGGTGACCGCCATGAGCGCGTCGGTGGCGACCGTGATCGCGTAGCCGGCCGGCGCGATGAGCCGCTGCACGAGCTGGGCCACCTCGGGCTGGTCCTCGACGATCAGCACGTTGCCGATCACCTGGGAGGCGCCCTGCCGTGCCTCGGCGGGCTGGCGTTCCTCGGCGGCCGGCAGGTAGAGGTGGACGGTCGTGCCGAGGCGCGGCTGCGACTCGAGCTCGATGTGGCCGCCGATGCCCTGCACGATGCCGGCCGTGGTGGCCAGGCCGAGCCCGGCCGCGGTCGGCCGGGTCGTGAAGAACGGCTCGAGGGCCCGCTCGCGCACCTCGTCGGTCATGCCGGTGCCGGTGTCGGTGATCACCAGGTGGACGAGCCGGCCGCGGGGCGCGCCCTCGGGCGGCTCGCCCTCCTGGTGCACCTCGTTCACGGCGGCGACCCGCAGCATGCCGCCGTGCAGCATCGCGTCGCGGGCGTTCGCCGCCAGGTTGACCAGGGCCTGCTCGAGCGGGCCGCGCTCGGCGCGCACCGGCCACACGTCGGGGCCGAAGGCCAGGTCGAGCCCGATGTGCTCGCCGAGCGTGCGGCTGAACAGCGACTGCACGTCGGTGAGCAGGTCGGGGATCGGGATGATCTCGGGCCGGTTGCCCTCGCTGCGGCCGAACGCGAGCAGCTGGTGGGTCAGGGTGCGGCCGGTGTTGACCGCCTCGAGGATGTCGTTGGCGAGGCTGTGCTGCGACGAGCCCTCCTCGGCCGAGGACAGGATCATGTCGGCCGAGCCGCCGACGACCGTGAGCAGGTTGTTGAAGTCGTGCGAGATGCCGCCGATCAGCTGGCCGAGGCTGTCGAGCCGGCGCAGATGGTCGAGCTGCCGCTTGAGCCCGCGCGCGTCGATGTGGTCGGTGGTGTCGGTGACCATGCAGACGACCCCGTTGAAGCGGCCCTGGTCGTCCATCAACGGCATCATGCTCATCCGTACGCTGCGACGCGACCCGTCGGCCCGCATCAGCCGCGTGGCGCCGACCGTCGAACGCCCCGCCTTGCATTCGCTGAGCCGCCGGGTGAGCTCCTTCTGGCCCTGGTCGTCGAGGAAGCCCCGCAGCGAGACGCCGACCAGCTGATGCCGCGGCATGCCGAGCACGACGCCGATCGGCTCGTTCGCATACGTCGCGACGCCCTCCGCATCGAGCTGGAGCACGCCCTCGGGGATCGTCTCGAGCACCCGCCGGTAGCGCTCCTCGCTCGCCCGCAGCCGTTCCAGCGCTTGGGCGCTCGACACGGCCAGGGCCAGCTCGCCGGCGATGTCACGGGCCAGCTCGACCTCGGCGGTCGAATAGAGGGCGCCCGGCGTCTCCCGGGTCAGAACCAGATAGCCCGCGTACGTGTTGTCGACGATCACCGGGCACAGCACGGCCGCGTGGACCTGGTGCTCCTCGCCCGCCAGCGGCTCGACCCCGTCGCCGGCCAGCACGATCGGGCGCCGGCTCGCGGCCAGCGCCGTCGAGAAGTCGTCGTCGGGCAGCTGACCGACATGGTCGAGCACCCGGCCGAGCGCCGCCGAGCGTTCGTCGTCGATGTGCCGATAGGTGATCGCGTCGTATCGGCCGTCGTCGCGCAGCAACTGCACGCCGGCGCCGTCGCCGATCATGTCCGCCGCCGCGCGCGCCGCCGTCGAGCGCACCTCGGTGGGATCGTCGGCGACCCGGCTGAGCGCCAGGGCGAGGTCGGCGAGCGCGTACCGGAGGGGGTAAGCCATGACACCCATGTCGTTCATGATCCGTGTCCAGTGGGGTGCGTGCGGCCGGTTCGCCAGGTTTGCAACCGTTGTTCAGAGGATGACGCGGTAGTGGGTGGTGATGCGGCGGTCGTCGCCGAGCAGATGAAACGCGATCATCGGCGGCAACCCGGGGTCGATCAGCCCGTCCCCCTCGAACGGCAGCGTCGACGTCGAGACCACGCCGGGGGCGGCCAGGAGCGGCCGGCCGGCGAACGTCGTGACGGCCGGGGTGTGTGCGTGCCCGCAGAGCAGGGCCACCACCTGGGGGTGCTGCCGGACCACGGCGGCCAGCCGCTCGGCGCCGAACTGCCGGATGCCGTCGACGAACGGGATGCCCAGCGTTACCGGCGGATGGTGGAAGCAGACCAGGGCGGGCAGCTCGGGGCGGCCGGCCAGGGTCGCGCCGATCCACTCCAGCGTCTCGTCGGCGAGCAGGCCCTCGTTGCGCCCCGGGATGCTCGAGTCGCACATCAGGATCAGGGTGCCGGCTATCTCGTACGCCCGGTTGATGGGTTGGTCGCCGGGCTCCTCGTCGAGCAGCGCCTTGCGGTAGGGCGCGCGGGAATCGTGGTTGCCCGGGCACCACAGCACCGGGCAGGAGAGCTCGACCAGGCCGCGGAGCCGCTCGTACTCCGCCTCGGCGCCGTGGTCGGCCAGATCGCCGGTCACGATCACCGCGTCGGGCGGGGACGGCAGGCCCGCCAGGTAGCGGAAGACCCGGCCGGTGCGGTCGGCGCTGCGGTCACCCGCGTCGACATGAACGTCGCTGACGTGCGCTATCAGAACCATGCGCCGACGCTATGCCCGCGGGGAGATCCACCTCGACGGCCAAAGGTCGACGAGTGGCAGCGACTTTGGTCTAGGTGGGAGGCGGAGACAGGCGGTACAGAACGTGCCGCCGCTCCGGCCAGTCGGCCGGGACCCCAGGATGATCGAAATCCTCGGCCGGGTCGTGGGTCATGCCGAGCTTCTCCATGACGTGGCGGGACTCGGTGTTCCGCGTCGTGGTGAAGGAGACGATCTCGGGGAGGCCCAGCGTCTCGAAGGCGTAGAGCACCGCTCGGCGGGCGCCCTCCGTCGCGTACCCCTGCCGGTGGAAGGACGCGCCCAGCCGCCACCCGATCTCGACGCCCGGCGCGAACGGAAGCCCGGGGTTCAGCGGCTGGAGGCCGACGAAGCCGGCGAAGGCGCCGGAGCTCTTGATCTCGACCGCCCAGAGGCCCCAGCCGCGCTCGATGATGCCGGCCTCGATGCGGTCGGCGAAGGAGTCGCTGACGTCGCGGGCGAGCGTCGACGGGAAGTGCCGCATGACGATCGGGTCGGCGTTGAGCTCGGCGAACGGTTCGCGGTCCTCGGCCTGCCACTGGCGCAGGATCAGCCGGTCGGTGGTCAGGCTCATCGTGGCCACGCCCGTTTCACGAGGTCGGGAAGGATCTCGGCGGCCGTCCCGCGCAGGTTGACGTCGGCGACCGCGTCGAGGGCGGTCGGCTCCGGGTTGATCTGCACCACCGTCGCGCCCGAGCGGGCGGCCACGTACGGAATCTCGGCGGCCGGGTAGACCAGGCCGGACGTGCCGATGGTGAAGAGCAGGTCGCAACCGAAGACGGCCTCGGTGGCGGCGGAGAGGGCGGCCGACGGAAGGTTTTCGCCGAACCAGACGACGCCCGGGCGGATGCGTTCGCCGCAGGCACGGCACCGCGGCGGCTCCACCTTGCCCGATTTGTCGGGCTTGGGCGGAAGGTCGGCGTTTATCCCGCAAGAAGAACATCGCGGCGCGAACAGGCTGCCGTGCAGGTGGATCGGCGACGAGGACCCCGCCCGCTCGTGCAGATCGTCGACGTTCTGCGTGATCAGAACCGTCTCCGCGACGTGCGCCTCGATCGCGGCGACCGCGTCGTGACCGGCGTTGGGGCGCACCCGCTCGATCTCGGCGCGGCGCCACTCGTACCAGCCCCAGACCAGCGCCGGGTCGGCCCGGTACGCCTCGGGGGTGGCCAGCGCCTTGGCGTCGAACCGCGACCACAGGCCGGTCAACGCGTCCCGGAAGGTGGGAACGCCGGACTCGGCCGACATGCCCGCCCCGGTGAAGACGACCACCCGTTTCGCGCCACGGAGCAGCTCCGCGGCGTCACGCTCCGGCATCCCCCGACCTCCCGAGCAGCTTCTCGGCCGCGGCCCCAGTGCCACGACGCTCCGGCATTCTTCCGCATCACCGGTCGCTCCCGCCTCCCCGTACCCGCTTCACACCTTGTTCATCATTGACAGATGTCTATTCAACGGGGATGGTTGGCGCACCGCCGGGTCACGCGCCGGCGAAGGCCGAGGGCAGCCTTCGCCACCTTTCCCCGTTCGAAACGAGATCACCCGCGGAGCACTGAGCCCTCATGAAGATGAAACGTCTGTTCATAAGCGCCGTCGTCGGCGCCCTCGTCGCCACCCTTTCGGTGGTAGGCCTCTCGTCCGGCCCCGCGCAGGCACACGGCAACGTGATCAGCCCGGCCTCCCGCAACTACGGGTGCTGGCAGCGCTGGGGCGACAAGTTCCAGGACCCGACCATGGCCACCCTCGACCCGATGTGCTGGCAGGCGTGGCAGGCCGACCCGAACGCGATGTGGAACTGGAACGGCCTGTTCCGCGAGCAGGTCGCCGGCAACCACCAGGGCGTGATCCCGGACGGTCAGCTGTGCAGCGCCGGCCACACGCAGAGTGGTCGCTACAACGCGCTGGACGTGGTCGGTGACTGGAGGGCGACCACGGTCGGCAACAACTTCACGGTCCAGGTCTTCGACCAGGCGCTGCACGGCGCGGACTATCTCTGGGTCTACGTCACCAATCCCGGCTTCAACCCGGTGACGACCGCCCTGAAGTGGTCGGACCTGACCCGGGTCGCGGTCGTCGGGAACACGCCGGCGGCGCAGTGGACGCCGGTCACCGGCGGCGTGCAGCTCAACATCCCGGTGGCGCTCTCCGGGCGTACCGGGCGGGCCATGGTCTACACGATCTGGCAGGCCAGCCACCTGGATCAGTCGTACTACTGGTGCAGCGACATCGACTTCGGCGGCGGCGGCGGCGGAAGCACGCCCCCGACGACGCAGCCCACGACACCACCCCCTACGACCACACCACCGACGACGACGCCCACCACGCCGCCCACCACGCCGCCCACCACGCCGCCGGCCGGTAACGGCTCCTGCACGGCGACCTACGCGCTGAGCAGCACCTGGAATGGCGGCTACCAGGCGGGCGTGACGGTCACGGCCGGCGCTTCGGCGATCAAGAGTTGGACGGTACGCCTGACGTATCCCAGTGCGCCGGCCATCCAGCAGACGTGGAACGCCACCTCGAGCGTCAGCGGGAACGTGCAGACCGCGACCAATGTCAGCTACAACGGCGCGCTCGCCGCGGGAGGCAGCGCCACGTTCGGCTTCCTCGGTTCGGGCACGGCCACGACACCGACCGCGACCTGCACCGCCACGACCTGAGGACGCTCTCTCTTCTCAACGCCGGGCCATCCGGCTAGAGTCCTTTGGGAGCGCTCCCAACATTAACCCCCATAGATGAAGGGAGGCCCCGCAGCATCTTCGCGTGACACCGGTTCCTAGAGACACATCCGTCCGCAACGGACTGAGAGCGGGGGTCGGGACGCCCTCCCCGTCCCCCGCTCACCCGTGCACGCATGGGTCAGGCGAACAGCGCGCTGACCGACTCCCCGTTGTGGATCCGGCGCATCGCCTCGGCCAGCGCCGGCGCCACCGAGAGGATCGTCAGCTTCTCGGTGTGGTTCTTCCGCGGGATCGGCACCGTGTTGGTGCAGACGATCTCCTCTATCTCCTTCTCGTCGGAGAGCCGCCGCACCGCGTCCGCCGCGAACAGCCCGTGCGTGCAGGCCACCCGCACGCTCCGGACGTTGCGCTCGCGCAGGCGGGCCAGGAGCTCGAACACCGTGCTGCCCTTGGCGATCTCGTCGTCCAGCACGATCACGTCCCGGTCGGTCACGTCGCCGATCACCGTGCTGATCACGACCTTGTCGTCGGCGAAGCGCTGCTTGGCGCCGGCCGCGACCTCCACGCCGAGCAAGCGGGCGAAGGCGGCCGCCTCCTTGGCGTTGCCGAGGTCGGGCGACACCACGACGGTGTTCGACAGGTCGTACCCGCGGAAGTGGTGGGCCAGCTCGCGCAGGGCGTGCAGATGGTCGACCGGGATGCTGAAGAAGCCGTGCACCTGGGGCGAGTGCAGGGTCATGGCCAGGACGCGATCGGCGCCGGCCGTGGTCAGCAGGTCGGCCACCAAGCGGCCTCCGATGGAGATGCGCGGGGCATCCTTCTTGTCCGAGCGGGCGTACGCGTAATGCGGCAGCACGACCGTGATCCGTCCGGCGCTCGCGCCCCGGGCGGCGTCCAGCATGAAGAGAAGCTCGACCAGATTTTCCTGTACGGGTGGGACCAGCGGCTGGATGAGGAACACGTCCCGCTCCCGGCAGTTCCCCTGCAGCTGCACCTCGATGCAGTCGTTGGCGAAACGGGATGTCCGGGTGGGCAACAGCGGCACGCCCAGATGCAGGCAGATCTCGGCGGCGAGCTCGGGATGGGCAGATCCGGAGAATACGGCGATGTCGCGCACGGCACCCACCCTAAGAGGCCGCGGCCGGACACTTACGAGCGACCTTTGGGTACGCCGCGGCGGCGGCCGGGATCGTTTACGACCCCCAGCCGCGCGACCGGTCGGTGACCGGCGGTGTGCTGGAAGTTCGGGCCCGGCCATGGGTCGTCACACTGGCCGGATCTTCGCTAGCGTGAGCGCATGAACGGACTTGCCGTGGCGTGCCGCCGGGTCGTGCACATCTATCGGGCCGAGGCCGGCGACGTGGTCGCGCTCGCGGGCGTCGACCTCTCCATCGCGCCGGGCGAGACCATCGCGCTGGTCGGCCCCTCCGGCTCCGGCAAATCCACGCTGATCGCCCTGCTGGCGGGCCTCATGCGGCCGTCCGCGGGCCGGATCAACATCGGCACGTACGACATGGGCAAGCTTTCCGACGGCGAGGTCTCGCGGCTGCGCGGCACCGAGATCGGCGTAGTCCTGCAGGGCGCCTCGCGCAACCTTCTGCCGTACGCCTCCCTGCACCGCAACATCTGGCTGGCACAGCGCCGCGCGGCGCACACCCGCGGCATCAAGCTCGACGACCCCGATCGCATCCTCGACCTGGTCGGGCTGCCGGGTCAGGGCCGTCAGCGCCTCAACGACCTCACCCCCGGCGGCCGCCAGCGCGCCGCCCTCGCCGTGGGCATCGCCACCGGCCCGGGCCTGCTGCTGGTCGACGAGCCGACGAGCCGCCTCGACACCGCCGGCCGCGACGAGGTGCTGGCCGCGATGGAGACGGTGAACGCCGAGCGCCAGACCACGATCGTCGTCGTCACCCACGACAACGAGGTCGGCGCCCGGCTGGGCCGCGCCGTGACGATCCGCGACGGCCGGGTCGGCGCCGAGGGCCGCGACGGCCAGGACTTCGCCGTGGTCGCCGGCGACGGCACGGTGCAGCTGCCGCCCGAGGTGCTGGGCAGCTACCCGCCCGGCACGCTCTTCACGGTCCAGCACATCGACGGCGAGGTGACCCTCGTCCCGGGCGGCACCGACCACGCCGCCTAGGGCCGCGCCCAGATCGCCTCGCCGTCGGCGAGGTGCAGCTCGCGGTCGCAGGCCGCCGCCGCCTCCGGGTCGTGGGTGGCGAAGACGACCGCCGCGCCCCGGGCCGCCTCGGCCTTGAGCAGCTCGATGACCCGCTGGCGGTTGGCCGCGTCGAGCTCGCTGGTGATCTCGTCGGCCAGCAGGACGTCACCCTGCAGCGCCAGGCCCCGGGCGATGGCCGTCCGCTGCTGCTGGCCGCCGGACAGCTCCTCGATCAGCTGGTTGGCCTGCCCGGAGAGCCCGAGCGGTTCGAGCGACTCCGCGGTCCGGCGGCGCGCCTCGGCCGGCGTGCCCCCGGTCGCGATCACCGCCACCGAGATGTTCTCGGCCGCGGTCAGGATCGCGGCCAGCCCGTTGTCCTGCGGGATCAGCACCACGCCCAGCGACACCGCCTGATCGCGGTCGGCCAGCTGCTCCGCGTCGACCAGCACCCGCCCGGCGACCGGCCGCAGCAGCCCGGCCATGGCGCTGAGCAGCGTGGTCTTCCCCGCGCCCGACGTTCCGGTGACGGCCAGGATCTCGCCGGGGCGGGCCGTCAACGAGACGGCGGTGAGCACCGGCCGATCCCCGTTCCAGGCCAGGTCGGCGGCGTCGACGGTCAGCGTCTTCACGTATCTCTCCTCGAAAAGCGGCGACTCATGGGATGCGGCGGTGCAGGTCACGACCGGTGGCGACGGCGACGGCGACCAGCACCACGAACACCGCGGCCGCGGTGCCCAGGACGGTAAGCGGGCCGGGCCACCCGGGCAACGGGAGGGCCGGCGGGTCGAGGCCGGCGAGCGGGAGCGCCCACCCGGTCAGCGCCCAGGCGACCATCGCGACCAGGAAGCCGGCGACCGCGGCGATCGCGACCAGGGCCGGATAGGTCCACAGGGTCGCGCGGCCGGCCACCGTACGGGGAACGCCCTGGGTCCGCAGCGCCGAGAGGTCCTCGACCCGCCGGGCCCGGTCGACCGCCGCGGCCAGCACCAGCGCGGCCGTCCCGAGCAGCACCGACAGGCCGCCGGCCAGCACGTAGAACCAGACCGACAGCGCCGGGCCCTGCTCGCCCAGCTGGCGGCGAACCTGGGACGAGCGGGTGTCGTCGACGACCGTGAGGCCCTGCGCGGCCACCCTCTCGAGAATGTCGGAGGGCGCGAGCGGGTTCAGCCACACCTGCGGGCCGAGCGCCGGCGTCGTGTCGGCGGAGAGCCGGTCGGCGTAGTCGAGGTCGACCAGGATCGCGTCCTCCCCCAGCCGCGGGACGGCCGGGACATGGCCGGCGAGGCGCACCCGCATCGGCTTGCCGTCGAGGCCGGTCACCGAGTCGATCGGCGGCGGCGCGCCCGAATAGACGGCGGGCAGCGGCGTGGGCGCGTCGTCCGGCCGGAGCCAGATGCCGTCGGGAAGGCCGCCGGGGGCGGTCGCGTCGACGACCAGCCCATCGCCCCGCCACCGACCGGCGCTCTCGAGGTCGGCGAGCGAGTTGATGGCCACCCGCCCGGTCACGCCGGACACGGAGGCGGCCACGGTCACCTGGATCCCGTTCAGCCGGCAGCCGTCCCGGCAGGCCGGAACCCGCTGCTGGTAGGTGAAGCGCCCCGGGTGCAGCTCGCCGAGGCCGACCCGGGCGTCGCCGAGCCCGGTCAGCGACGACACCGCCAGCGTCAGGCGCAGCTCCCGCCCCTTGGTCACGCCGGTGGTGGTGGCGTCGACCGTCACGTCCTGCCCGGCGAGCACGACCGGTTCGCCGGCGGCCGGGTGCAGCGCGGCGGCCACCGACGAGGCCGGTGGGCCGCCGCCGGGCCAGGTGGCCACCGCGGCCAGGCGCGGGGAGTCCACGGCCAGGCCGAGCGACTCGTCGGCGGCCGAGCTGGGCAGCCGGACCGCGGCCATCGCGAAGCGACCGTCCGGGTCGATCCGGCGCACGGCGTTGAGCAGCTGACTGCGGTAGACCGGCTGAACGGTCAGTACCCGGTCGGCGCCGATGCCGAGCCCCGCCTGCACGTCCCGGCCGCGGGCGGCCACGTCGATCGCGCAGGCCGCGTAGCCGGCCACCGCCACGGTCGCGACCAGAAGCGCGAAGAGGCGCTGGGCGCCGGGCCGCCGGGAGAGCTGGAAGGCGGCGAGGGCCGGGCCGAGGCGGCCGGCGCCGAGCGACCGGGCGGCGTACGAGGTGACGGCCGGCACCAGCGCGCGGGCGACGAGCAGAGCCAGGGCCAGCACCAGGAACGCGGGCGCGAGCAGGCCCAGCCCGGTGAGCTTGCCGCCGGAGAGCGCCAGCTGAACGCCGCTGACGACGGCCAGCAGCACGACGACCGCCTCGACCGCGAACGCGCGCGGTCCGTTGACCGGGGCCGGGTTGCGCCGCAGCAGGGTCGCGACCGGGCTCACCAACTGCCGGCGCTGGGCCAGCGCGGCGGCGGCGAGCGCGGCCACGGTGGCGTACGGGGCAAAGCGGAGTGACCCCCACCCGGCCGCCGCGCCGGCCGCCGGAAAGCGGGCCGCCGCCACCGCGTCGACGAGCAACTGCCCGGCTATGCACCCGGCCACCGCCCCGGCCAGGATGGCCGCCAGGCTCTCGCCCGTCGCCAGCCACCACCTGGTCCACCAGCGGCTCCCCCGCAGCGCGACCAGGGCCAGCTCCGGCTGCCGGCCCTGCGCGCCGTAGCTGACCGCCAGGAAGATGCTGAAGCAGGACAGGAGCACCAGCGGCACGGCCAGCACCGGCACCAGTACCCGGGCCGCCCGCCGGCCGGCGTCGATCCGGTCGAGCAGTTCCGGCAGATCGGTGTTGACCTGCACCGACGGGCCGAGGTTTGAGGCCGAGTCGCCGAGCGCGGCCAGCCCGTCACGCAGTGCGCCGAGGTGGTCGATGTCGAGCGCGGCGGGCCCGGCGGTGCCGTCGATCGCCATCTGGGTGAAGCCGTGGTCGGTCGCGTCCATCGTGGGCCGGTCGATGAACAGCGGCTCGCCCGGACCACGGCCCGGCACGGCGGTGAAGTAGCCGTGCTCCCCCCAGTAGCCGTCGTCCGGGGCCGGCACCGCGTACGTGCCCGCGATGGTCAGCCGCTTCGGCCCGCCGTCGGGCAGATAGAGCGGGTTCGCGTCGTTGTTGTTGAACTTCGCGAAGGTCAGCGTGAGCGGGTCGCCGGCGGCAAGCTTCAGCCGGCGGGCGGTCTCGGCGCCGATCACCACGTCACCCTCGCCGATCAGGCAGCGGCCGGCCACGATCCGCAGGTGGGCGCAGACGTCCTGGCGGAAGACGACCGGGGAGGCGATGACGTCGTCGGCCTCGAGCCCGATCACCGGGTACTGCGCGGAGAAGACGTAGTCGAAGCCGGGCAGGTGGACCAGGGCGGCGCCGAGGTTGGTGAACTGGGGACCGCCGTCGGAGACGCGGGCGTCCTCGACGGCGCTGAGCGACAGGCTCCGCTCGGCGGTGGTGGCGGTGGCGATCTGCCCGGCGGCGACGGCCCGGTCGGTGGCGGCCAGATAGGCGGGCGAGGCGACGGCGGCGGCCACCGCGAAGAGTGCGAGCAGGGCGAGCGTCAGCGACTGGCCGCGGCGGGTCCAGACCATGGCGAGGACGAGGGAGATCATCGGGCGATCTCCCGGACCAGCGGGCGGACGGCGAGCCAGCCGGTCACGCCGAGCACGATGAGCGCGACCAGGCCGGCGACGGTCAGCGCGAGGGGGCCGAGGGCGCCGGGCCGGGGCAGCACGTCCCAGCCGTCGGTGAAGGCCGGCACGGCGACGCGGGCCAGCGGCCGGGCGAGCGCGGCGGCGGCCAGGCCACCGATCAGACCGGTCAGGAGCAGAGAGGCGATTCCCGCGTACGCGGTGAAGACCGCGACCCGGCCGCTGAGCCCCTGCCGCCGCAGCGCCCCGAGATGCTCGAGCCGCGTGCGCCGGTCGACCGCACCGGCGACCCCGATGGCGGCGGCCGCGAGCAGCAGCCCCACCGACCCGGCGATCAGGGCGAACCCGGTCGTCACCGCCGGCGCCTGGTCGGCGAGCCGGGCCGCTCGGCCGCCGGTTGTCTCGTCCGCGCTGATCGTGAGGCCGGCGCCGAGGAGCGCCGCGACGATCCCGGGCCGGGCGCCGGGCGCCAGCCACACCTGGAGGTCGCCGGTCGGCGTGGCGTCGCCGATGATCCGCCGGGTCGACTCGAGGTCGGCGAGGATGCCACCCCGGCCGAGCACGGGCAGCGCGGTCACGGTCCGGACGACTCGCACCGGGGTCGGCGTGGCGCCGAACGAGTGCAGCACGGGCGCGCCGAACTGCCAGGTCGCGGGGGCCGGCCCGGCCAGCACGATCGGCAGCGGCAGCTCGGTGTCGACCGGGTAGGCGGCGATGCCGGCCCGGTTGGCGTCGACGGCCAGGTGCAGGGCGCCGCCGCCGGCGGTCACGTCGAGGGCGGCGGGGTCGGTGCCGGGCCGCCAGCGGGCGATGTCGCCGAGCAGGCCGGCGTCGAGCACGGTGGCGGCCGGGCCGGTCTGGTCGAGGCCGCGCACGACGACCTCGGTGCCGGACGGCAGCGCCTCGGGCTTGCCGTCGTGGCCGATCGGCCCGGCCAGCTCCCAGCGCAGGATGCGGCAGCCGGGCGGCTCGGCGCAGCCGGCGACCGGCGCCGTGACGGTCCGCTCCCCCCGGGCGAGCGCACCGAACCGCACCGGCACCGGCGCGCCGGTGGTGTCGTGCTGAAGCATCAGCGAGAGCGTGGCCGGCGCGGCGCCGCCATAGCGGACCCGGACGGTCAGCCCGGTCCCGGTGATCATGGGCAGGGCCGGGGGCAGGTCGCCCCGGGCGGTGGCGGCGGCGAGGATCCCGGCCGGCCCGAACTCGGGTCGCCAGCGAGCCACGGCGGCGAGCCGGCCGCTGTCGACGGCAAGGATGGGCGGATCACTCGCGGTGTCGACGGCGACCGCCATGGCCTGGTCGCCCTTCGGGTCGGCGCGACGCACGGCGGCCAGCAGCGCGGTGCGGTTGGGCGCCTGGACGCTCAGCACCCGGACCGCGCCGAGCTCGGCGGCGCTGCGCTCGAACCGGGCGGCCCGCTCCCCGGCGTAGCCGCCGGCGGCAGTGGCGAAGACGGCGACCGCCACCACGATCAGGGCGAAGACCCGGTCGCCGCCGGGCTGGCGGGACACCTGCACGGCGGTCAGCCCCACCCGCAGGTGGCCGGTGCGCACGGCCGCGCTGCCGCCGCGGTCGGCGATCCGGCCGAGCAGCCGGGCCAGCAGCAGCGCCACCGCCAGCGCGACCAGGGCGGGCGCGGCGAGCGCGAGCCCGGTCCCGACCGCCGAGGCGCGGGCCTGATAGACGGCGGCCACCGCGACCGCGAGCAACAGCATGTCGGCCAGGCCCGACCGCCAGTCGCCGCGGCCGGCGCCGACCTGGCGGAGCAGATCGCCGACCGGGCGGCGCAGGGTGGCGGCCTCGATCAGGGCCAGCACGGCCAGACCGCCGGCCAGCACGAGGGCGACCGCGCCCAGGGAGAGCACCAGCGCGGTCCGCTGGTCGGCGGCGCGGGTAATCGGACCGGCCAGCGCACGGGCGAGCAGGTAGCCCAGCGGCAGCCCGATCAGCGACCCGATCACCAGCGGCACCAGATGCTGGCCCCAGGCCAGGCGCAGCATCGCGCCGCGGGTGCTGCCGCGCAGCTTGAGCAGGGCCACGTCGCCGTGCCGGTCGCGTCCCGTGTAGCGGCCGGCCAGCCCGATCGCGAACCAGGCCAGCACCAGCACCTGGACCATGGCCACGAGCACGCCGCGGGTGATGCCGTCCCGGTCGCGCTCGATCGTGCCGAGCAGCGGTCCGGAGGAGTTGACCAGCCGCAGCGAGGCGAGATTGAGGTCGTTGTCGGCGACCCTCAGCACCTGCGCCAGGTCGTAGCCGTCGTCGCCGCGCAGCAAACGGTCGGGCACCTGCACGTCGAAGGTGACCGTCGGGTTCCACAACTGGCGGATCCGGAACGTGCCGATCGGGGTGAACGCCGGGTCGAGGCCACCGTTGGCGGTGAACAGCGGGTTGCTCCAGTAGGTGCCGGCCGGGTCCTTCAACGCGTACGTGGAAACGATGTGCAGTTTGATCGGCTCGGAGGTGGGTGTGTTGCGCAGGACGAGATCGCCGCCCGGCGCGAGGTTGAGCTGCTGGGCCGCGCTCGCGCTGACGGTGGCCTCGAAGTCACCGCGCGGGCACGGTCCGCTCAGGAGCAGGTGCGCGCAGACGTCATCGCGGTAGGCGGCCGCCATGAGCGGGGTCTCGCCGCCACGGCTGGCCGACATCGGCACCACCATGCCGTTCACCGGGGTGCCGGCCGGCAGTTTGAGCAGGCCGCCGGCGGTGCGGCCGAACTGGTCGAGCGCCGACCGGGCATCGCCCTCGGTGTCGAGGATCTTCCGGATCGACAGCGTGCGCTGGCCGGGCGGGGCGGAGGCGACGTCGCCGGCGGCGGCCCGGGTGCCGGCCGCGATGGCGAACCACGGGCCGGCCGCGGCCACGGCGGCGGCCAGCGCGGTGAGGATCAGCACCGTCAGCACCTGGGCACGGCGGGTACGCACCGCGCCCCAGACGAGTGCCAGCATCCACCCTCCCGGCTAGATCACCCGGGAGGTTACGCCACGTTTTCCGGCGGCGGGCGCCCGTACGCGCTCAGAGCCAGTGCTGCCGGCGCAGGTACACCCAGAGGCCGCCGGCCGAGAAGATGATCAGCACCATGCTCTGCACGTAGCCCCAGTGCTGCGCGAAGCCGGGATAGGGCAAGTTTTGTCCGAAATAGCCGGTCAGCGCCGTCGGCACGGCGATCACGGCGGCCCAGGCGGCGAGCTTGCGGGTGATGTCGTTGAGCACGTTGCCCTGCTCGGCCAGGTCGGCCTGGAGCAGCCCCTCGATCCGCTCCCGCAGGTGCTCGACCTGGTCGAAGGCGTGCCGCGCGTGGTCCTCGACGTCCCGGTAGTAGGGCGCCAGCTGATCGTCGACGAGCCCGAGCTCCTTGCGCATGGCCTGGGCCACCAGCTCGGGCATCGGCGCGACCGCCCGGCGCAGCGCGGCCACCGTCTTGCGCAGGCGCATTCCCTTCATCCGTACGTCGCGGGGCGCCCCGCCCTCCTCGAGCAGCACATCCTCGACGCCGTCCATCGCCACGTCGAGCTGCTCCCCGGCCGCGACCTGCCCGTCGACCACGACGTCGAGCAGCCCGTGCAGCAGGAACGCCACCCGGCCCTGCTCGACCAGCTTCGCGTCCGCGTCCCACCGCTCGATGAACTTGGCCGTGTCGCTGGGCGCCTTGCGCACCGTGATCAGGGCCCGGTCGGTGACGAAGGCGCTGATCTCGGTCTTGCCGAACGGGGGCCGGTCGGAGTCGGTGGACACGTCCACCGCGTACACGTTGAGGAAAAGGTGTTCGGGATAGCGGTCGAGCTTGGGCCGCTCGTGCGGCTGGGTGGCGTCCTCGACGGCCAGCGGGTGCAGGTGGAACTCCTCGGCCACCGCGGCCAGATCGGTGGCGCTCGGACGGTAGAGGTCGAGCCAGAGAACCGCCTCGGGGTGCTGGGCGAGCTTCTCGTGCACCTGCTCGGCCGGGAAGTCCTCGGCGATGACCTGGCCGTGCTCGTAGAGGCGGGTCTCGGCGGGACAGGTGGGGGCGGTCACCGTCACACTATGCCCCACGCTGCGTGCGGTCATACGATGAGCCGTGGCCTGGTTCGATCATCTGCTGACGACGTTCTACACCGCGAAGTGGCAGGTGACCGCCGGCCAGGCGATCTACTACCGGGAGATCGTGGGCAACGCCTTCGGCCTCGGTTCGGCGCTGTTCGGCCTGCGCCGCAACGCGTGGGCGTGGCCGGTCGGCATCGTCGGGAACGTGCTGCTCTTCACGGTCTTCATGGGCCAGGCGGTCGGCAACGACCAGGGCACCCCGCTCTACGGACAGGCCTCGCGCCAGGTGTTCTTCATCATCACCAGCGTGTACGGCTGGTGGCGCTGGCAGCGGAACAAGGCGCGCACCCACGGCCCGGCCGTCGTCCCGCACTGGGCGAGCCACCGCCAGCGTGCGATCTTCCTGCCCGCCGCCCTGGTAGCGGTGGTCCTGTGCTTCTTCGTCTTCCGCGCGATCGGCGCCGGCTTCCCGGTCCCGTGGTGGTACTACCTCGCCGACTCCTGGATCTTCGTGGGTTCGATGCTGGCCACGTACGCGATGGCCCGCGGCTGGGTCGAGTTCTGGCTCTGCTGGATCGCCGTCGACCTGGTCGGCGTCCCCGAGCTGCTGCACTTCGGGTACTACCCGTCGGCGATCCTCTACGCCGTCTACGCCGGCTTCGTGATCTGGGGTTTCGTCGTCTGGCTGCGCATCTCCCGAGTCGAGTCGGTCCCGCGCGTGCCTGCGCCCGCCCCGGCCGCCGCCTGACCGTGCCGTCGTCCTCCCCGGCGCCCGCTTCCCCGGCCGAGCCGCCTACCCCCAGCTCTGCTCACCCATACGCGCCACCCGCCGCGGCCCTGGCCTGGGCGGCCGAGCGGGCCGGCCCGCGCGCCACCGCCCGCGTCGTGCGCCGGCTGGCCGGCGGCACCCACGCCGCCACCCACCTGATCCGCACCTCGAACCCGCCCGGCGAGATGGTGCTCCGCCGCTTCCCACCCGGCGACGACGCCGCCGCCCGGGAAGCCATGGTCCTCACCGCCCTGGACGGCCTGGCCGGCCTCGCCCCCCGCCTGCTCGCCGCCGACCCCGCCGGCGCCCGGTTCGGCGAACCCGCGACCCTGCTCGCCCGCCTTCCCGGCCGCGCCGACATCATCCCGGCCGACCCCGCCGAGGCCGCCCGCCAACTCGGGCGGGTCCTGGCGCGCGTCCACGCCACCCCGCTCGACCGCCTCGACGGCCTCCGCGCGATCGCCACCATCCCCGGCCCGCTCGTGCTGACCCACTACGACTACTGGTCCGGCAACGTGCTGTGGCAGGGCGACCGCCTGACCGGCGTGGTCGACTGGCCCGGCGCCCGGCGGGCCCCGCGCGGCTTCGACGTGAGCTGGTGCCGCCTGGACCTGGTCCTCCTGCACGGCCCGGACGTCGCCGACGTGTTCCTGGCCGCCTACGAGGAGGCCGCCGGCCAGAAAGTTCGCGATATATCGGACTGGGACCGGCACGCCCTCGACAGCTCCCGCGACCGCGTCGAGACATGGGAGCCCAACTACCAGGACCTGGGCCGCCTCGACCTCACCGGCGCCGCCCTACGCGAGCGGCACACCGCGTGGTCGCGGGCAAGTCAGGACGAGGGCGACCAGGCCTCGCCGCCCTCGTAGACCTCGATCTTCGCGCGGATCTGGGCCAGGTGGTCCTGCAGCCGCGCGATCTGGTCCTCGACCCGGCGGTGATGCTCGATCAGCACTTCGGCCCGCTCGCCGGTGGTGCCCGCGCCGCCGTTCATCAGCGTGACGAAGCGCAGCATGTCGGCGATCGGCATGCCGGTGTCGCGCAGGCAGCGCAGCAGGCTCAGCCACTTGAGGTCGATCTCGGTGAACACCCGCCGCCCGCCGGTCGTGCGGTGCACGGGCGGCAGCAGGCCGGCCCGCTCGTAGTAGCGCAGGGTGTCGAGGCTGAATCCGCTGAGCGCGGCCGCCTGCCGCGCGGTGTGAGCCGTCACCCGCCGAGCATGACACCGGCTTGACCGGGAGTGCTTGACCGGGAGTGCACTCCCGGTTGCACGGTGGGGCGCATGACCGACATCGAATACCTCCCGCTCGGCGGGAGCGGGCTGCGCGTCTCGCCGTTCGGGCTGGGCACCATGACCTTCGGCAGCGGCGGCTGGCACGCCGGGCGGGACGAGTCGCGGGCGATCTTCCGGCGCTACCTCGAGCGGGGCGGCAACTTCGTGGACACCGCGGACGTGTACGGCGGCGGCGCGAGCGAGGAGCTGCTGGGCGAGCTGATCCGGGAGTCCGGCGAGCGCGACCGGTTGGTGCTCGCCACCAAGTTCGGCGCCAACGGAGGCAACGGCCGCAAACACATGCTCGCCGCGCTCGACGCGTCGCTGCGCCGGCTCGGCACCGACCACATCGACCTCTACTGGCTGCACCTGTGGGACCGCGTCAGCGACGTGGACGAGGTGCTGGCCACCTTCGACGCGCTGGTGCGGAGCGGGAAGATCCGGGCGGCCGGGCTGAGCAACGTGCCGGCCTGGTGGGCGGCCAAGGCGCAGACCACGGCCCGGTTCCGCGGGTGGGAGCCGATCGCGGCGCTCCAGCTGGAGTACTCGCTGGTGGAACGCAGCGCCGAGTGGGAGCACCTGCCCGCGGCCCGCAACCTGGGCATGGCCGTCGTGCCCTGGTCACCGCTCGCGAACGGCTTCCTGACCGGCAAGGACGTCGGCCGCGAGGGGCGGCTGGCGCCGGGCGCGCGGTGGCCGGTCGAGGTCGCCTTCGCCGAGCGGCACCGGCGGACCCTGGAGGCCGTGCGCGCCGTCGCCGCCGAGCGGGGAGCGACGCCGGCCCAGGTCGCCCTGGCCTGGGTGGCCGGCCGCCCGGGCGTGCTCGGCACCCTGATCGGGGCGACCTCGGTGGCGCAGCTGGACGCCAACCTCGACGCGCTCGACGTCGACCTGACGCGCGAGCAGCGGGACACCCTGAGCACGGCGAGCGAGGCGGCGCCGTCGATGACGCCGCACTCGCTGTATGCCCGTATCCCTAAGCCGCCGACGGCCCGGTGTTGACCCGCGACCGCACGATCTCGACCACGTGGGCGACCGCCTCGTCGAGCGAGACCCCGTTGCGCTGGGAGCCGTCCCGGTAGCGGAAGGAGACCGTGCCCCCGTTGACGTCGTCGTCGCCGGCGATCGCCATGAACGGGATCTTCTGCTGCTGCGCGGTGCGGATCTTCTTCTGCATGCGGTCGTCGCCGTAGTCGACCTCGGCCCGGATGCCCTCGCGGCGCAGGCGGTCGACGAAGGACGACAGGTACTCGGCGTGGTCGTCGCGGATCGGGATGCCGACCACCTGGATCGGGGCCAGCCACGCCGGGAACGCGCCCGCGTAGTGCTCGACCAGCACGCCGAAGAACCGCTCGATCGAGCCGAACTTCGCCGAGTGGATCATCACCGGCTCCTGCCGGGTGCCGTCGGCGGCCTGGTACTCCAGCCCGAAGCGGGCCGGCTGGTTGAAGTCGTACTGGATCGTCGACATCTGCCAGGTGCGGCCGATCGCGTCGCGGGCCTGCACCGAGATCTTCGGGCCGTAGAAGGCCGCGCCGCCCGGGTCGAGCACCAGCTCGAGGCCGGACTCGGTGGCCGCGTCCTCGAGCACCTTGGTGGCGACCGCCCACTGGTCGTCCGTGCCGATGAACTTGTCGCTGCGCGGGTCCCGCGTCGACAACTCCAGGTAGTAGTCGTCCAGGCCGAAGTCGTCGAGCAGGGAGCGGACGAAGTTGAGCAGGTGCTTGATCTCGTCCGGCGCTTGCGAAGCGGTCACGTACGAGTGCGAGTCGTCCTGGGTCAGGCCCCGCACCCGGGTGAGCCCGTGCACCACGCCCGACTTCTCGTAGCGGTAGACGGAGCCGAACTCGAAGAACCGCAGCGGCAGCTCACGATAGGACCGCCCGCGCGCCTTGAAGATCAGGTTGTGCATCGGGCAGTTCATGGCCTTGAGGTAGTAGTTGGCCCCCTCCAGCTCCATCGGGGGGAACATCGTGTCCTTGTAGTACGGCAGGTGCCCGGAGGTGTGGAACAGCCCCTCCTTGGTGATGTGCGGCGAACCGACGTACTGGAAGCCCTCCTCGATGTGGCGGGCCCGGACGTAGTCCTCCATCTCGCGCTTGATCACCCCACCCTTCGGGTGGAACACCACGAGACCCGAGCCGATCTCGTCCGGGAAGGAGAAGAGGTCGAGCTCGGTGCCCAGCTTGCGGTGATCGCGGCGCTCGGCCTCGGCCAGACGATTGAGGTACGCCTTGAGCTCGTCCCGCGACGGCCAGGCGGTGCCATAGATGCGCTGGAGCTGCGGGTTCTTCTCGCTGCCGCGCCAGTAGGCGGCGGCCGACCGCATCAGCTTGAACGCCGGGATGAGCCGGGTGGTCGGCAGGTGCGGGCCGCGGCACAGGTCGCCCCAGACGCGCTTGCCGTCCTTGTCGACGTTGTCGTAGTGGGTCAGCTCGCCGTGGCCGACCTCCATCACCTCGTTGGCGTCGACGTCGCCCTTGAGATCGACCAGCTCCAGCTTGTACGGCTCGCTCGCCAGCTCGAACTTCGCCTCGTCGAGCGACTTGTACTCGCGGCGGCGGAACGTCTGCCCGGCCTTGACGATCTCCTGCATCCGCTTCTCGAGCTTGGACAGATCGTCCGGCTGGAACGGCTTGGGCACGTCGAAGTCGTAGTAGAAGCCGTTCTCGATCGGCGGGCCGATGCCGAGCTTGGCCTCGGGGAAGACGTCCTGTACGGCCTGGGCCAGCACGTGCGCGGTCGAGTGGCGCAGCACGTTGAGGCCGTCCGGCTCGTCGATCGCGACCGCGGTCACGTCGGTGTCGAGCTCGGGCTGCCAGTCGAGGTCGCGCAGGCGGCCGGACGCGTCGCGGACCACCACGACCGCCTTGGGCCCCGAGGTCGGCAGGCCTGCCTTGGCCACCGCGTCGGCGGCCGTTGTCCCAGCCGGGACGACGAGCGGGTCGGACACGGTGATCTCCTTCAAGCGGGTTCGGCGGATTCGGGCCGTTCCCGATGCTATCCGGCCCGAAATCACTTCCTCCGCGCGACCGGCGGGACGTAGTCGTCCCACTTCGGGTCGCCGTCGGCCAGGACCGCGGGCGGGTACGCCAGGAGGCGGCCCGGCTCGCGCTCGACCGCGGCGATCTCGGCCAGTTCCGCGTCGGCGTTCATCGTCGCCCGGCTGCCGGCGCCGTCCTGCACGGCGTCGAGCCGGTCGCGGCGGGCCAGCAGGGCGGCCTTGGCCCGCGCGAGCAGCAGCCGGTTCGCCCGGTCGCGGGCGTCGCTGGGCAGCCCCACGGCCGGGCCGACCAGCTCGGGGTGCTCCTCGATCAGCTTCTCGCGGTTGAGCGGATGCATGTCGTGCCAGGTGGCGGCGCGGAACGAGGGCGCGGTTTCGAGCACGAGGAAGGCGGTGGAGATCTCGGGCAGGTCGCCCTCGGGACGGTCCTCCTCCCGGAGCATGTTCCGCTCGAGGACCCGGCGGGCCCGGAGGTCGGCGTCGTTGGCGCGGGCGAGGATCTGGTCGATCTGCGAGACGTACGCCTCGACGTCGCCCCCGCTCGCCAAGCCGGCCGTGATCAGGCCGCCGGCGAGGTCCACCCGCAGGCCGTCCCCCTCGGCCGCGGCCACCACCCCGCGCAGCATCCGCTGGTGCTGGTCGAGGTCCTCGGCGAAGCGCCGCAGCGTGGCCGCGATCGTCCCGCAGGAGAGGTGCGCGTTGCCGATCTCCAGCTGGAGCTCGCGATTGCGGTCCTGCGCGGCCTGGCTGCCGTCGCCGAGCCAGTGATGCGGCAGGTCACGCGTTCCGCGTACGAGATCCTCGACCGTGTCGTCGATCTGTTCGACCAGCCGGTCCCAGCTCGCCGCCACCGCCCGCAGCGCCGCCGTGTCGGCGTGCATCAGCCCGTCCAGCGTGATGCCGCTCATCGGAAGGCCCGGAACGCCGGGTGGCCCGAGGCCCGCACGCGCTCGCCGGCCTCGGCGTCGGCCTCGTGGTAGTCGGCCGCGGCCCGGCCCAGGCCGTCCCCGAACGCGGTCAGGTCGCCGGCCAGCCGCCCGAGCGTGCCCCGCCAGTTGTAGGCCACCGCGGGCACACCGTCGGCGCACGTCATCGAGCCGTCGACGGCCGGCGACGCCGGGGCGGAGAAGGGCTCGACCGTCGCCGCGAGCCGCTCGAGCCGCCCGGCGACCTCCCGCACGGCAGCGGCCATCGCGGTCACCGCGGGAACGTCAATGCTGGTGATCTCCCCCATCGCCCCTCCCATCGACACTCATCGTGACGGTACCGCTACGGAACAAGCATCGGCAGGAAGCGGGTGAGGGCGCCGAGACGGTCCCCGGTCACGGTCAGCACCATCAGGCCGGCGGGGGCGTCGCCGAGGAAGCAGGCGTACGCGGGCTGGGTGTTCACGCTCGTGGGGGACAGCCGCAGCGCGAGGTCGCCGCGCCAGGTCTCGCTCGCGGTCAGGAAGGCGCCGATCGCCGCCCGGCCCTGGTACTCGTGCGGCGCGGGCGGCATCGAGAGCCAGGCGTCGTCGGTCAGCAGCGACAGCAGCGCGTCGAGGTCGCGGGCGGCGAAGGCGGCGGCGAAGCGCGCGGGCAGCCCGGGGTCGGCGCGGCGCGAGGGCGGGGTGGCGAGGGCGGCCCGGGCGCGCTGGAGCAGGCCCTTCACGACAGTGGGGGTCAGGTCGAGCAGCGTGGCCGTCTCGTCGGTGGGGTAGCCGAGCACGTCGCGCAGGATCAGCGTGGCGGCCTGGCGCGGGGGCATGCGCTGGAGGCCGGTCACGAAGGCGAGTTCGACCGCCTCGCGCATCTGGTAGCGGGCCTCGGGGCCGGGCGCGTCGTCGGGCACGCCGGCCAGCAGCTCGTCGGGGAACGGCTGAAGCCAGGTCACCTCGCCCATCCGGGTCGGCGCCGGCGGCGTGAACGGCGCGACGGGCGCGGGCGGCACCCGGCGGCGGGCGTTCAGGCAGCGGTTGGTGGCGATCCGGTAGAGCCAGGTGCGCAGCGACGAGCGGCCCTCGAAGCCGCCGATCCCGCGCCAGGCCGCCAGCAGCGTCTCCTGCAGGGCGTCCTCGGCGTCGGCGCGCGAGCCCAGCATCCGGTAGCAGTGCAGCAGCAGCTCGGCCCGGTGCGGCCCGACCAGCTCCGCGAACGCCTCATCGTCCACGCCGCGATCCTGACACGACCGTTCCGTTCGCGGGCCGGGCGGTGTCAGTACCGGCATGGACGCATTGCGCATCGCACGGGACTACTACCAAGCGTGGACCAGCAAGGACCTGGACCGCGCCATGACCTACATCGCCGACGACATCGTCTGTGACGCCCCGGCCGGCCGGATCGAGGGCGCCGCCGCCTATCGGGACTTCCTCGAACCGTTCGCCCGGTCGCTCACCGGCTCCGGTCTGATCGCCGCCTACGGGGACGAGAAACAGGCACTGATCATGTACGACACCGCGTCGCCCCTGGTGGCGAGCGCGCCCGGCGCCGAGTGCGTGACGGTCGTGGACGGCCGGATCACGCACAGCCGGTTCCTGTTCGACCGGCTGCCGTTCGAACAGGCGAGACGCGCGGCGGCGGAGCGTGGCAAAGTGTGATCACCACGAACCCGCCCGGAGGCCGCCGATGGCACTGCTGGACAGCATCGTCACCCGGGCGCTCAAGCTGCCCGGCCCGGCCGGCGCCTTCCGGATCGAGCGCGGCCTGCGCATCCCGATGCGCGACGGCGTGACGCTGGCGGCCGATCACTACGTCCCGGCCGGCGAGCCGGTGGGGACCCTGCTGGTGCGGGGCCCCTACGGCCGCCGGTTTCCCTTCAACCAGCTGTACGCGCGGCCGTACGCGGCCCGCGGTTTCCAGGTGCTCTTCGTCTCGTGCCGCGGCACCGCGGCCTCGGGCGGGGACTTCGACCCGATGCGGAACGAGCGGGACGACGGCCGGGACGTGGTGGCGTGGCTGATCGCCCAGCCGTGGTTCACCGGCACGTTCGCCACGATCGGGCCGTCGTACCTCGGGTACACGCAGTGGACGCTGCTCGAGGACCCGCCGCCGGAGATGGCCGCGGCCGTGATCACGGTCGGCCCGCACGACTTCGCCCGGCACTCGTGGGGCACCGGCGCGATGAACCTCGACCTGGTCGGCTGGAGCGACATGGTGTCCCGGCTGCCGCGGTCGGACAAGCCATCGCTGACCGCGGCCGTCCGGCAGGTGATGACCGGGCCGGCCCAGAAGCGGGCGCTGCAACCGGTCTTCACCGACCTGCCGCTGGCCGACGCCGGCGAGCGGCACTACGCGGGCCGGGCGCTCTGGTTCCGCGACCGGGTCACCCGGCCCGACATCGACAACGACCCGTACTGGGCGCCGATGCGGCACCCGGCGGCGCTCGAGCGGGCCGGCATCCCGATCCTGCTGCACTCGGGCTGGCAGGACCTCTTCCTCGGGCAGACCTTCGAGCAGTACGAGCGGCTGCGCGACCGCGGCGTCGACGTGGCGCTCACCATCGGGCCGTGGACGCACACCGAGGTGATCGGGGCGGGCGCGCCCATCCTGATCCCGGAGGCGCTCGACTGGCTCGGCGCGAAGCTTGGTCATGCACCACTTCGGCGGGCTTCACGCGTACGGCTGCTGGAAACCGGAACCGGCGCCTGGCGGGAGACGGACGCCTGGCCGCCACCCACCGCCGACCTCACCCTGCATTTGCGGCCCGGCGGTGGCCTCGGGGAGACGCCGTCCGGCGGGGAGGCGGTGTTCGGTTTCGATCCGGCGAACCCGACGCCGGCGATGGGTGGCCCGCTGCTCGACGGCGGCGGGTACGTCGACGACACCGCGCTGTCCGCCCGACCGGACGTCCTGGCCTTCACCGGCGAGGCGCTGGCCGCCGACACCACCGTCGAGGGCGTGCCGATGATCGAGCTCGCGCACCGCACCGACAACCCGCACGCCGACCTGTTCGTGCGGGTCAGCGAGGTGGACGCGCGCGGCCGCTCGCGCAACGTGACCGAGGGCTACCGGCGGCTGGCGCCCGGCCGCGACCCGCACGCCCCGGTGCGGCTCGCGCTGCTGCCGATCGCGCACCGGTTCACGGCCGGCAACCGCGTCCGGGTGCTCATCGCGGGCGGCTGCTATCCGCAGTTCTCCCGCAACCTGGGCACCGGCGAGAACCCCGGCACGGGCACGAGACTCCAGCCCAGCCGGCACACCATCGCGCTGGGCCCGTCCCGCCTGGTGCTGCCCGTCTCGACCTAGAGATCGGTCCCCGCGCTCAGCTCCCGCCACCGGTCCATCTCGGCGCGCTGGGCGTCGAGCACCGACGCGTACGCCTGGAGCGCGTCGTTCCCGAGCAGCAGCAGGGCGGGCGGCTCGGGCGACTCCACCGCCTCGATGATCGCCCGCGCGGCCTTGGCCGGGTCGCCGGGCTGGTTCCCGTGCGCCCGGTCGTTCTCCTTGCGGCGCTTGCCGGCGGTCTCGGCGTAGTCCTCGATCGCGAACGCCGACTGCGCCAGCGAGCGCCCCGCGAAGTCGGTGCGGAAGCCGCCCGGCTCGACCGCCATCGCGGTGATCCCGAGCGGGCCGACCTCCTGGCGCAGCGAGCCGGTCATGCCCTCGAGCGCCGACTTCACCGCCGCGTAGTAGCCGGAGCCCGGCGGACAGATCCGGGCGCCGATCGAGGAGACGTTGACGATCGCGCCGGCCCGCCGGGCCCGCATCTCCGGCAGCACCGCCTTGATCAGCGCGACGGCCCCGAAGAAGTTGGTGTCGAACAGCCGCCGCACATCCTCCGGGTCACCTTCCTCGACGGCCGCGCGATACCCGTACCCGGCGTTGTTGACCAGCACATCGATCCCGCCGAAGCGCCCCCGAGCCTCCCGGACGGCGGCGGCGATCCGCGCCTCGTCGGTGACATCAAGAGACAGGGCAAGAGCGGTTTCCGGGTACGCCTTCGCGACGTCCGCGATCGAGGCGGCATCCCGCGCGGTGACGACCGCGTTGTGCCCCCGAGCGAGAACGGCCTCGGCGAGGGCCCGGCCCAGCCCCGTCGAACATCCGGTGATCAGCCACGTTGTCATGCCGTCCATTCTTCCGCCGGCGAGGCTCAAGGCCAGGCCGGTCGGGGATTCCTGCTCCGGCTCGCCCCGCACCGCGACCGCGACCGATCGACAATGCGGCCCAGGATGCCGATGAACCCCGGGGCACGCACCCTACGGCCCGCCCACCCGGGCACACCGGGTGGGCGCGGCCCGGGGTCAGCGGCGCAACAGCTGCGAACCCAGCTCCCGGCCCTCGGCGGTCCACGGGGTGGGGCGCATCGTGGCCTGGTCCAGGTGGATGTTCACGCGGCGGCCCTCGGCGTACACGGTCCGGCCGTCCAGCGAGGTGAAGCGGAAGCGGTAGTCGGCGCTGGTGGTGCCGAGGGTTTCGAGCCAGAAATGCACGGCTATCTCGCCGGTGCCGCGCACGGGGACGTGGAAGGTGATCGCGTACTCGCGCACGACGTTGAACGCGTCGGGCGTGGTGGGCTTGCCGCCGGCGAAGGAGACGCCGCGCTCGGCCCACCAATTGATCATTGCTCGCTCGATCAGGACGGCGTAGCGGGCGTTGTGCAGCACGCCGAGCGCGTCGAGGTCGTCGAAGTGGACCGGGATGTGCGTGATGTGCCCGTACTCGACGGTGGTGGCAGTCATCTAGTGCTCCAGACGATCCGGGTTGACGGAGAGCGCCAGCAGGTGGGCTCTCAGGGCGTGGCGGGCGTGGACGAAGGTCGGCGCGCCGAGCGTGGACTGCATGACGGCGCAGACGCCCAGGGACTCGACCAGGTAGGCGAGCGGCTCGGGTGCGGTGTGCGGGTGCAGGTCACCGATCTCGACGGCATCGGCGGCCAGGCCGGTCAGGAACGTCATCCAGTCGCCGAGCTCCTTGGCCAGACGGTCGCGGATCGGCCCGGGCCGGGCGTTGAACTCGAAGTGGGCGTTGGCGAAGAAGCAACGGCCGGGCAGCGCGCCCGACTCGTAGAAGGCGAGCCGCCGGTCGTGCACCCGCCACAGCCGGTTCACGCCGCGCGGCGCCGCCATCGCCGGGTCGATGACCTCGGCCGTCCACTGGCGGCGGGCGTGGCCGATGACGGCGATCTGCAGCTCCTCCTTGGATCGCCAGTGCGCGAAGAGGCCGGACTTGCTCATGCCCAGGGTCTCGGCGAGCCGCCCGAGCGAGAGCCCGTCGAGCCCTTCCGAGGTGGCGAGAAGCAGCGCGCGATCGAGCACCGCGACGCGCGTGCGCTCGCCGCGAGCGAGCCGGCCGTCGATGGTCATACCGGTGACCATACAAAAAGACCGACCG
This sequence comes from Actinoplanes sp. NPDC051537, assembly GCF_055586105.1. Classification (NCBI taxonomy): domain Bacteria; kingdom Bacillati; phylum Actinomycetota; class Actinomycetes; order Micromonosporales; family Micromonosporaceae; genus Actinoplanes; species Actinoplanes sp. NPDC051537. Next base: position 64,681 of record NZ_JBVJIU010000005.1, on the reverse strand, counting down.
GTCGTAAATATAGTTGAGACGCCGGTAACTCAACGCGTCAGGCGGCGGACCATGGCGGTGGTGCGCGGGCGGCGGCTCACCCACGCGTACGCCTCGGCGGCCGGCCAGGCGTACGCGGGAAACTCGCCCTCGATGAGCGCGCGAAGCCCGGGCTGCTGGAGATCGCGCGCCGCGTGTTCGTAGAGGCCCCGCGCCCGCGGCAGGATGACGCCGTAGTCGATCAGCCGGCCGGCCGGCGCGAGGCGGCCGAGCGCGAGCGGCGCGTTCGAGAGCAGGCTGTCCGCATAGAGCACCCGCAGCAGCGCGACGTCCATGAAGAACCGTTCGACTTGCGGGAGATCGGTTTTCGCATGCGCCCGTACGCGAAGACGGCCCTCCCACGCGTCCCGGATCAGCCCCTCGTTGACCGACCGCCACCCCGGGCTGCCGCCGGCCGCGAGCACGCCGCGCCGGATCTGCCACCGCAAGGCGACCTCGGCCCGGCGGTAGGCCCCGATGCCGGGCGCGTCGTAGAAGCGGGCGGCCGGCGCGAGCCGGGCCGCGGGCTCGTCCCGGACGGCCGCGACCAGGTCGGCCGCCTCGATCCCCGGATCGGCCACGCCGCAGTCCAACGAGCAAGGTCAGGAGACGACGACCACGAACGTACCGGTCGCGGTGCCGCCGTGGTACGCGACCTCGGCGGTGATCGTGGCGATGCCCGGCCTGCCGGTCTTCAGGCCGGCGGAGACCACCTCGGGGCGGTTGCTCGAGAAGTGGACGGTCAGGCCCGCGGCGTCCCCGGTGAGCAACGTCTGGTCGGTCAGGGCCACGGTCAGCTTCGGGTCGATCCGGCTGCCGCTCGGGAACCGCACCCGCTGGGCGATGCCCCGGGCGGCATCGCCCTCGGCTACGGGCTTGGCCGTCACCACGGCCGGCGTCGCCGGGGGCGGGGCGCTCACGGAGGCGTACGTCCGCTGCTTGATGTCCTTGTCCGCACTGGAGGACGACAGTTGCAGGCCGTATCGCCCGGTGTCGACGCGGAAGGCGCCGGCCTTCTCGTCGAAGAAGGCCAGATCCGCGATCGGGACGGGCAGCGTGATCGTGGCGCTCTCGTGCGGCTTCAGCGCGACCTTGCGGAACGCGACGAGCCGTTTGCGCGGGCGCTGCGCGGAGGCGGGCGCATCCGGCGTGGTGGCGTAGAGCTGCGCGACCTCGGCGCCGGGGGTGGAACCGGTGTTCGTGACCGTGGCGGTGACCGTCAACGCGCTCGGCGTCTGCTCGACACGCAGGCCGTCGTAGCGGAACGTGCTGTAGCCGAGACCGAAGCCGAACGGGTACGCGATCGTGCCGGTGAAGTACTGGTACGTGCGGCCGGGCGCCTCGCGGATCGCGTAGTCCTCGGACGACGGCAGCTGGTTCTCGTCGGCGTACCAGGTGAACGGCAACCGGCCGCTCGGCGCCACCGCGCCGGTCACGACGTCGGCGAGCGCGGCGCCCTTCTGCTGGCCGTTGAACGAGCTCCACAGGATCGCCTTGGCCTGCGCGGCGAACGGCGCGACGTCCACCTGCCCGACGGTTTCGAGATAGACGATCGTACGGGGATTGGCCTGCGCGACCCGGCGGATCAGCTCGGCCTGGGCGCCGGGCAGGGCCAGGGTCGGGCGGTCGTTGTCCTCGCTGGACGTGCTGCGGTCGGTGCCGCCGTAGACGATGACCGCGTCGTAGCCGGCCGCCGCCTTGATCGCGGCCGGGTCGATGGTGTCGAGGTCGCCGGGCATCGTGCCGGGCAGGAAGTCGACGGTCGCCCCCGGGAACGCCTTCTTCAGGCCCTGGTAGCCGCTGACCGCGTTGGCGACGCCGGCCCCGGTCTGGGTGCTCGAGTAGCCGCCGAGGTACATGTCGGCCGGGTCGGCGAAGGTGCCGATGACCGCGATCCGCTTGGCGGCCTTCAACGGCAGCGCGCCGTTGTCGTTCTTGAGAAGCACGATGCTCTCGCCGGCGACCGTGCGGGCCATCGCGAGCCGCTCCGGCGTCTGGGTGGCCGCGTGGTTGCCGGCCGCGCTCGCCCACGTGCCCGGGGCGAGCCGGGCGCGGGCCGCCGCCACCCACGGCACCTGGTCCTCGGCGTCGAACTCGCCCAGCTCGATCCGGGCCGTGTAGAGCCGGACGAGCGAGACGTCGACGTCGTTCTCGTTGTAGACGCCGGTCTGGGTACGGACGCCGCGCGCGACCGCGCCCGGGATCGTGTTCCCGTAGTGCCACTCGTCGTGGTAGCCCATGTTGCAGTCGAGGTCCTCGCCCGCCGCCTGCGCCCACGCCGTGCGCCCGTACTGGTCGAGCGGCCCGTCCCCGCCCGGCGGCAGCCAGTTCTGGCCGGCCATGATCTCGTAGATCGCGTCGCAGTCGGAGGTGAAATAGCCGCCGAAGCCGTACGTCTGCCGGGCCAGCGTCTCGATCAGGTGCGTGTTGGCGGCGGCCGGCACCCCGTTCACCGCGTTGTACGAGCTCATGATCGAGCCCGGGTGACTCCACCGGACGATGTCCCGGAACTGGGCCGTGTAGTACTCCCGCAGCGTCCGCTCGTCCATGTCGGACGATCCGCGCAGCCGGTTGGACTCGCTGTTGTTGGCCGCGTAGTGCTTGAGCGTCGCCACCGTCTTCAGGTAGCCGTTCGACCCCGGCAGCGGCGCGCCGTCCGGGGTCTGCCCCTGCATCCCGTCCACGAACTGGCTGGCCAGCTTCGCGGTGAGCAGCGGGTCCTCGCCGAACGTCTCGTCGTTGCGCCCCCACCGCGGATCGCGGGCGAGGTTGACGGTCGGCGTGTAGAAGTCGAGGTCGAGCCGGTTGCCCCGCACCACGTCCCGCGCCTCGTCGGAGATCAGCGTGGCCTCGCGGTAGACCAGGTCCGGGTTCCAGGTCGACCCCAAGGACAAGGAGACGGGGTACGAGGTGGTGTTCATCAGGTCGGGCGGCTCGGCCCCGTCGTTGATCTGCTCGCGCGCCACCCCATGAGCGGCCTCGTTCCACCACCCGTACGACGCCACCCCGAGCCGCGGTATGGCCGGCGCCATGCTGCTGATCATCTGCGAGGCCTTCTCGCCCAGCGTCAGCCGCGAGACGAGATCGGCGGCCCGCTCCGCGGGCGAGTACTCCCGGTCGAGGTAGATCCGCCGATCGGGCGCGACCCCGACCGCGTCGGCGCCGACGAGCGCGAGCAACACGAGAACGCCGAGCAGAGCCAGCACACGCTTCAATGGAAACCCCTCCCCTGGGAGCGTTCCCACGCTACCGTCGATCGATCGGCAGCCCTAGGTTTTCGAACCCGGGCTCAACGGAACCGTCGCCGCCGAATCCGCCTCCGGACCGCCCGCGGAGGAGGCGCAAGCACACGGGGCGAGTTCTTCCGGTCGGTCAGCAGTTCGAGGAACGGGCCGGCGGCGTCACTCGCCTCGCCTCGCGCTTGCAGGAGTCCGATCGCCTCGTCGAGGGCGCCCTGCACGGCCAGCCCGTCGACGAGCCACTGCGTCGTCCTCGTGTCGCCGCTCGCGAATCGCGACGCGATGAAGGCCAGTGCCTCGGCCGTCATCCCCCGGCCGACCAGCAACTCGACCAGCAGATCGGCCGCCTCGCGGTCGCCGGCGTCGGCTCGCGGTCGCAGCAGTCCGATCGCCTCGTCCAGCCGGTCCTCACCGGCCAGCACCTCCGCCAGCCGGTCGACCGCCTGGCCGTCGCCGGCATCGGCCCGCGGCCGCAGAATGGCGATCGCCTCGTCCGCCCGGCCCCGGTCGACCAGCAGCGTGGCCAGCCGGTACGTGGCATTCCGGTCGCCCGCGGCGGCCCGGGCCCGCAGCTCGTCGACGCCGCCCTGGTCCGCCAGCAGGTCGACCAAGCGGTTCGCGGCGTACCGGTCCCCGGCGGCGGCCCGGTACCGCAGCTCGCCGACGCGGTTCTCCTCGGCCAGCCGGTCGGCCAGCAGGCTCGCCGCCCGTCCGTTGCCGCCGTCGGCCCGGGCGCGCAACTCGTCGACGCGGCCGTGCTCGCCCAGCAGCCGGACCAGCTGTCCCCCGGCGTTCGAGTCGCCGGCATCGGCGCGGGACCGCAGGAGTCCGAGCGCCTCGTCGATCCGGCCCTCGCGGCTCAACAGCCCGGCCAGACTGTAGGTGGCATCCCGGTCGCCGTTGCCGGCTCGCGTCCGCAGCTCGTCGACGCTGCCCCGGGCGGCCAGCATCGTGGCCAGCGGCCCGCTCGCCATCCGGTACTGGGCGTCGGCGCACGCCCGGAACAGGGCGATCGCCTCGTCGATGTCGCCTCGATCGGCGGCCAACCTGGCCAACCGGAACGTCGCCAGGCGGCTCCCGGCGTCGGCGAGGGCGCGTAACCGGTCGACCAGCTCGTGATCGGCGAGAAACGTCGCCAGTTCGGAGGTACCCATGCCGGTGCGCGCCTGGAGCAGGTCGGCGGCCGTTTCGGCCTGGCCCTTCTTGGCCAGTTGCGTGGCGAGCGCTGCCCAACGAGGGTCCCACCGGACGTCCGTCCGGAGTCGGAGGAAATCGATCGCTTGATCGACGCGGCCCTGATCCACCAGCAGTTCGACGACGTGGTAGCCGGCGTACGGATCACCGGCGGCCGCGCGCGCCCGCAGTTCGTCCACGCGACCCTGTTTCGCCAGCAGGTCCGCGAGGCCGGAAGCCGCCGTCGGGTTTCCCGCGTCGGTCAGCAGACGCAACTGCTCCCCATCGCCCGCCTGGACCAAGGCATCGATCAGGTTGCGCTTGGCGATGCGACTGCCCGCGTCGGCAAGAAGCCTGAGTTCGTCGATACGCTCATGCTTCGCCAGGAAGTGAATCAGAACGACCTCGGCAACCTCACCGCCGTCGACGTTGGCTCGCAAGACCTCGATCGCCTCGTCGACGCGTCCCCGACCGGCCAGCAGCCGCGCCAACCGGACGGCGGCGTCGCCGTGGCCGGCATCGGCGCGGACCCGCAGCTCCTCGATTCGGCCGCGGTTGGCCAGCAGTTCGACCAGTCGGTTCTCGGCCTGCCAGTCGCCCGCGTCCGCGCGGACACGCAATTCGTCGACCCGGTCCAGATTGGCCAGGAGGCTGACCAACCCGGCGGTGGCGTCGCTGTCCCCCGCGTCGGCGCGTGGCCGGAGCAGGTCGATGGCTTCGTCGATGCGGCCCTGGTCGGTCAGGAGATCGGCGAGCCGGCCGGCCGCGTCGGCGTCGCCGGCGGCGGCGCGGGCACGGAGAAAGCCGATCACGTCCGCTCCCCGCCCCTGACTCGCCAGCAGGTCGACCAGGCGATCGGCCGCCCACTCGTCGCCGGCGTCGATGCGGGACCGCAGGATCTCGATGGCGTCCTCGACGCGTCCCTGATCGACCAGGAGGGTGGCCAGCTCCTGACCGGCCGCCCGGTCACCGGTCTCCAGCCGGGCCCGGAGCTGGTCCGAGTGCAGCCGCCGGGCGAGATGGTCCTGCAGGACGATGTGGCGGAACTGATAGACGGCGCCCGCCTGGCGAAGCACGCCGTGCCGGTGCGCGTGGGCGAGGAAGACCCGCAGACGCCAGGGCAGCCAGCCGGCGACGGCGAGGCGGAGGTGCGTGAGCCGGAACCGCGTCCACGCCCATCCGCCGGACGTCAGGGCGGCGGTGCCGCCGTAGAAGATGCCGGCCACGACGAGCGGCGTCGCCGTCGGCGCGTCGCCGAGAACGGCGGCGAGCCCGAAGACCGCACCGCTCGTGAGCGCGTGGCGGCAGAACGCCGCGACCACGATCCGGCGGTTGTTCGCCAGCTCGGCGTGCACGGTCCGATGCTGGCGCTGGGGCAGCGGCCGCGACGCCAGCCAGGTGGCGAGCAAGGCGTACACCCAGGCGGCCGCCAGCGCGGGGACGAGCCTCGTCGAGGTGATCAGCGCGACCAGCGTTCCGCCGGCCGTCGTGAACAGCAGCAGCGGAACGCGTTCCCACCGGGACCACAGACTCGAGCGCACGTACGGCGGATAGCCGTCCGCCCACAGCGACCGGAGCGAGCCGCCGGCGCCGACACCGACCATCAGCACGCCGGCGACGACCGACCAGACGACGCTCAGCCCGGCGGCGGCCGCGGCCAGGCCGGCGAGCAGGCCGGCCACGGCCACGACGGCGGTCACGGTGAGCCGCCAGCCACGCGTCGACCGGCCGGCGAGCAGGCCCACCTTGATCTGCCACCAATGAAGGTCGTTCGTGCCAGCCTGTTGCAGGTGGTGGGCGAGACAGGTCAGCCAGCGGCCGGCCCGCGCCACCGAATACCGCCGCTTCCACCGGGCCGGGCCACCCGCGGCCGGGGTCGCGTAGACGGCGGCCACGAACGCGTCCATGAGCCGGCCGGTCACCTCGCGCTCGGTCCGCAGATCGAGCAGCTCCGCCGGGTCGGTGCGGGGATCCTGGTACGCCGTTCGCGCCAGAGCCACCATGAGCGGGGTGCCGAGCGCGTCGCGTACCGGATCCGTGCCTCCGTCCTGGTCCTGCCGCAGGACGTCGAAGACGGGCGCCCACCGGCTCCGGGCCGGCTCCGGATAGGACAGGAAGTCCACCGCCGCCGCCGCGTCGACCGGCTGCAGCTCGACCACCGCCGCGGTGGACAGGATCGTCTCCTGGCGGGCCACGGTTCGCTCGTACTCGCCGATTCGGCACGTGACCACCAGCGGGCGGCCGGCCGACGCGTAGGTGTCGAGCGCGTGCAGGGCGGCGCCGAGCGCCTCGGGAGGCAGCTCGTCGAGCCCGTCGAGCAGGGGCAGCACCCGCCGGCGCTCGAGGAGGCGGTCGGCGAGCGCGCCCGGATCCCCATACCGGGCCAGCACGTCGGCGTAGTCGTCGGCCAACCGGCGGGCGACGAAGCGCTCGACCGGCTCGGCCGGATCCCACGCGTTGATCGCCAGCAGCAGGGGCATCGGCTCGCCGGCGTCGGTCCGGGTCCGGAGGAGCCCGAGGAGCAGCAGCAACGCGAAGACGCTCTTCCCCGATCCGGGCTGGCCGAGCACCATCATCTGCCGCCGCGGCAGCTCACGGAACCGGTCGACCAGCACCCGGTTGAGCCCACCGTCGCCGGCGCCGTGGTGCGGCAGGTCGGTGGATCCGTGCAGCGGGAGCTGCTCCCATTCGCCGCCCAGCGGATCGTCGAGCACCGCGCGCCGGCCGGCCGCCCGCCGGCCGGTCGAGGACCAGGTCACCGACATCGGGGCCGGCCGGGTCACCTCCCGCCGTACCGCCTCCGCCGACCAGTCCGACTCCAGGCGAGCGGCCAGGTCCCGGATCAGCGCGTTCTCCGGGTAGCCGGCGGCCGGCCTGCGGGACTGTGCGTACTGCGCCCCCACCGAGGCGACCACCAGGAGGCCGACGACCGTCCACACCAGGGCGGGCCACCAGTGCCAGGACGCGGGCGGCTCGATCGTGTTCGTGGCGACGTTGACCGTCAGCCCGACCGCGATGCTGAGCAGCAGCGCGGTGACCGGCGACGGCAGCCATCGCATCGAACGACGCCCCATCCCCACCTCCCACCCTGCGGCTCGTCGAAGAACGAAACCTATTGTGGTCGGCCGGTACTCGCGCCGCTCAGTAGAGCCGGCGGCCCAGCGCCGCGGGCCAGAACCGGGTCTCGTGGCGGCCGTCGCCGATGGCGGGCGGGTCGATCGGCGGCCACGCGGGCGAGGGTAACGGACTCTCGTGCTGTCCGGCGGACGACAGGAGGAGCGCGGCGGACGGGCCAAGGTCGAGGGCATGGAGTTAACCACGAGATTCACCCAGGCGTACGGGTTGAGGACGCCGATCGCGCAGGCCGGGATGGCGTTTGTCGGGATGACGCCCGATCTGGCCGTGGCCGTGAGCAACGCCGGCGGGCTCGGGTCGCTCGGGGTCGGGCTGCTGCCGCCGCCGGCGATGGTGCAGATGATTGCCGGGATCCGGGCCGGGACGCCGGGGCCGTTCAACGTCAACTTCATCACCGTGTTCACCGACCAGGAGCGGATCGACGCGGTGTGCGAGGCCGCGCCCGCCGTGGTGTCGTTCCACTGGGGGCATCCGCCGCGGGACTGGATCGACCAGCTGCACGGCGCCGGGATCAAGGTCTTCGAGCAGGTCGGGTCCGTCGACGCGGCCGAGCGGGCGGTCGACGACGGCATCGACGTGGTGGTGGCGCAGGGGCTCGAGGCCGGCGGGCACAACTACGCGACGCTGCCGACGTTCGTGCTCGTGCCGCTGGTGGTCGACGCGGTGGCGCCGGCCATGGTGCTGGCCGCGGGCGGCATCGCCGACGGGCGCGGGCTCGCCGCGGCGCTGATGCTCGGGGCCGACGGCGCCTGGGTCGGCACCCGGCTGGTGGCCACCGACGAGTCGGCCGCGCACGACGGCTACAAGGAGCGGCTGGTCGCGGCCGACGCCACCGGCACCGTGCGCACGTCGCTGTTCGGGCCGGAGATGCCGGAGTTCAACCCGATGCGGGTGCTGCGCAACCGGGTCGTCGACGAGCAGCCGAGCGCCGACGGGCCGCGCCCGGTGATCGGGCACGCCCAGCTCGGCGGGGAGACGGTGGAGCTGCGCCGGCTCACCAACCTGGTGCCGATGCGCGACCTCACCACCGGCGACCTCGAGGAGATGCCGCTGCTGGCCGGGCAGGGCGTCGGCCTCGTCGACGCGGTGAAGAGCGCGGAGTCGGTGATCGCCGACATGACCGCCCAGGCGATCGCCGTGCTCGGCCGCGAACGAGTCTGAGCCGGCGGGCTCAGAGCAGCTCCGCCAGCAGGGCGGCCGCACGGTCCGCGCCGTCCGTCGGCACCGGGTGGTAGCGGACCTCGCGGCCGATCTCCTCGGCGATCGCCGCGGCCAGGGTGTCCGGCGTCAGCTCCGAGTAGTCCATCCGGCGGCCGGCGCCGTGCCTGCGCAAGCGGTGGGCGACGTGCAGATTCTGCTCGAAATGGCGCTGCAGCGGCACGTAGATGAAGGGCCGGTTGCTCGCCGTCAATTCCATGCAGGTGGTGAGGCCACCCTGCACCACCGCCAGGTCAGCGGCCGCCAGGTGGCGGTGCAGGTCCGGCAGATACCCGTGAATCCGCAGGCCGGCGGGGGCCGGATCGAACCGGGCCGGGTCGATGCGCGGGCCGGTAACCAGGATCATCCGCAGGCCGGGCACCCGCCGGGCTGCCTCCGGGAAGGCGTCGACGGCCCGCCGCAGCAGGTCGCCGCCGACGCCGGAGCCGCCGACGGTGACCACGCAGACCGGCTCGCCCGGGCGGTAGCCCAGCTCGGCCCGCAACGCCTCGCGGGCGTCCGGGGTGACCGGCTCGAAGCCGGTCACATAGCCGGCGAAGTCGAAATGCGACTCGGTCCAGTCGCGGATCGCCGGCATGGCCGGCCCGAACGAGGCCGGGACGATGTCGTCCGGCTCGCCCACGAAGACCGCCCGGTCGCGCAGGCGCGGGAAGCGGGCGATCCGCTCGATCATCTCGGCGTTGTAGTCGGCGGCGACCAGCCTCTGCCGGTCGCCGTCGTCGGGCATCGGCAGGAAGCCGACGAAATCCGTGAGCCAGGCGTACGCAAAACGCTTGAGCTCCGGGTTGTCGTGCAGGAAGTGGTCGACGTCCCAGGCCTCGTCCCCGACGACGAGGTCGTACCGGTCCTCGGTCACCACGTCGTGAAACACCATGAAGTTGCTCAGCAGGATCTCGTCCATGGTCCGCAGCGCCTCGAAGGCGTGCAGGTCGTGCTCGCCGCACTCGCCCTCGAAGTGCGCGGACTCGCTGAGCAGCAAACGGCTCGCCGGGTGGACCCGCTCGCCGGCGCCGGCGAGCATCCGGGTCACCGGGTCCTGGGTGAGCCAGTCGATCCGCACGCCGGGGTGGCGCTCGCGCAGCCGACGGGCGATGGCGAGGTCCCGCCGCGCGTGGCCGAGTCCGATCGGCGACGAGAGGTAGAGCACCCGCTGCGGGCGGCCACCGGCCCGCGGCCACGAGCGGCGACGCCCGGCCGCCGGAGCCCGGAACCGCTCGGCGAAGCCCTCGATGATCAGGTTGGTCCGTACCGGGTCGCGGACCTGCGGGATGTGCCCGCCGCCCTCGATCGTGACGAGCTCGCCGCCGGTCAGGTCGCAGAGCAGCTCGCTGCGGGCGAGCGGGGCCAGCCGGTCCTCGGTGCCGTGCACGGCCAGCACCGGACCGCGGATCCGGGCGCACCACGCCCGGATCTGGTTATCGTCCGGGCGGGACGCGTGACTCTCGGCCACCAGAACGGCTCCGCTGGTCTCCAGAGCCCAGCCGACCCCGTCCTCGATCGGCTTGGTGGACCGCGGCTCCGGGAAGCACTGCCCGAGGAAGAACCAGGCGAAGTCCTCGTAGTTCGATCGCCAGTACGCCCGGTTGTACTTCGCCCAGTGCGCCGGCGGGTCGGCGCCCAGCCCGGGCACCGCGGACCCGGGCAGCCGCGGCCCGGGTGCGTCCATGTGCGCGCTGGTGGAGCGGGCCGCCTGGGGTGGCAGGGCGATCGCCGGGCCGATGACCACCGTGCCCTGCACCCGGGCCGGATGCTCGGCGGCCAGCTCCAGCGCCCAGTTGGCGGCGCGGGACAGCGCGACCGGCACCGCCTTCTCCGTTCCCGTCGCGTCGAGCACGGCGAGCGCGTAGGCGACCTGGTTCTCCTGGTCGTACGGCGCGACCTCGGTCGGGCGGTCGGAGCGGCCGTTGCCGGGTCCGTCGTAGGTCACCACCCGGAAGCGCCGGGCCAGGTAAGGCACCTGCATCTTCCAGATCCGTTTGTGGACCAGCGTCCACGTGGGCATCAGCAGGATCGTCGGGCCGCCCTCGCCGTACACCTCGAAATGGATCTTTGTGCCGAGGTGCTCGACGAAGCCGTCACCGCTCGGCCGCAACACCATCGTGGCCGACCGTCCGGCGGGGAATCGCACGTGGCACGAACCGGGGCACGCGCGCGAGGTAGTCCACATACGGGGCGCCGAGTTGCCGCTTCAGATCATGCTCCTCGAAAAGCACACCCACGACGATGTACGCGCTGGCAGCCCCCGCGAAGAGCAGCCGGCCGGCGCTCATGTCCGGCGCCGCCCAGAACGCGACGAAGAAGCCGACCATGATCGGATGCCGGACGTACCGGTAGACGGAGGGCTCGTGGAAGCCCGGCTCAGCGTAGCGGCGGTCGCGGGCCCGGGCCAGCACCTGGCGCAGGCCGAACAGGTCGAAGTGGCCGAGCGCGAACGTGCTGAGCACCAGGAAGCCCCAGCCGGTCAGATAGAGCGCCCAAAGCACGGCGCGCGCTCCGGCCGATCCGACCGTCCAGACCGAGGCCGGCAGCGGCGACCACAGCCAGAGCAGCAGGATCAGCGCCGCGGTCGCGGCCAGCACGAAGGTGCTGCGCTCGGCGGCCGGCGGCACGATCCGGGTCCAGCGCCGCTTGAACCATGGGCGCGCCATCACGCTGTGCTGCACGGCGAAGACGCCGAGCAGGACGAGGTCGATCAGCACCGCCGCCCAAGCCGGCCGCGCCACGCCGTCGTCGATGTCCTTCGGCACCACCGCGCCGGCCAGGAACCCGGCTGTGTAGAGCAGCGCGCCGAGGAAGAGCAGGTAAGCCAGTGATCCGTACGCGAAAATGAGCCCTTTCCGCACCACGAGTTCCCCCTGAGATCAACACCATTCGGTCGGTCGGTCGACCGACCGAATAGCCGGACGCTATCATTCGGTCGACCGACCGAACAATGGGGTGCGCCGTGAATCCGACTGCGGACAAGATCATCGAAGCGGCACGGGAACGCCTTGTCACCGGCGGCTACGCGTCGCTGTCCACCCGCCGGGTGTCCCAGCTGGCCGGGGTGCCGCTCAGCCAGATCCACTATCACTTCGGCAGCATGCGCGGCGTCATTCTGGCCGTGCTCGACCACGAGAACAGCCGGCTCCTCGACCGTCAGCGCCGCATGTACGGCAGCGAGATGCCCTTGTGGAAGCGTTACGAGCAGGCCTGCGACTTCCTCGACGACGACCTCGCGTCGGGTTACGTCCGCGTCCTCCAGGAGATGATCGCGGCCGGCTGGTCGGACGACAAGGTCGCGGCCCGGGTGCTGGGCCTGCTGCGTTCGTGGTTCGTCGTGCTGGAGGACGTGGCCCGAGAGGCGGAGGACCGGTTCGGCTCGCTCGGCCCGCTGCGCGCCCAGGACGTGGCCGGGCTGATCGGCCTGGCCTTCCTCGGCGGCGAGGCGATCATCATGCTGGGCGGCGAGCGCGGCGGCCGCGACGAGGTGTGGAGCGACCGCGCCCGCGACTGGCTGCGCAGCCTGGGCGCCGTGATCCGCCGGCTCGAGGAGTCGGGCTAGCTGGTTCGGGGAGGCGCGGGCAGCGGACTCGAGGAGGCGGGCTGACCGAGCTGGACGACCCGGCCGACCCGGGGCGGGACCCGGCCCGCCAGCACGTCGGACCAGGCGGCGCGCAGCGCCCCGGGGCCGGTGCCGACCTGCACGTCGAGCCAGTCCGCGACCTGGCCGGCGAAACGCTGCCAGGCGTCGGCGAACCGGCGGTCCAGCTCGTCGCGGCCCCAGTCCTTGCGACGCTTGCTCATCTGCACGGGTGCGAAGAAGAATTCGTCGGCGGCGGCGGTGTTCGGCGTCTGGCCGGTGAGCCCCACCGCGATGTCCCGCACGAGATGGTCGCCCAGGTGCGTGCGCAACGTCTGCCGGAGGCCGGGCGTGCCGGCCAGGTCGAGGTAGACGGTCGGGACCGCGGCGAGGGCTTTCACGTCGTCGTAGGCGACGACCTCGTCGTAGCAGCCCAGCGAGCGGGTGAACGCCACGTTCGCGCGCGAGGTGAGCCCGATCAGCCGGGGGCCGGTCCCGTGCATCTCGGCCGCGGCCGCGTACGCCGTCTTGCTGGAAGCGGAGGAGATCACCACCGCCGAGGCGCCGAGGAAACCCCGATCGGCCATCTGGTCGGCGAGCATGAACGACGTGTAGAAGAGCGGCCGCAGGAGGATCAGCAGATCCTCCTGCGCGGCGCGATAGGCCGGGTCCCCGGTGGTCAGGCGATAGGAGTTGTACGGCGAGGGCAGCGCCACCCGATGCGGGCTGACATCGTGGAACCCGGTCGCGTCCACCCGATCGGGCCGCACCACCAGATGCCCGGCCGGCGGCAGATAGCCGTAGTAGCGCTGCCCGGCCACGACGCCCGGCACGGTCGAGGCCACCACGTCGGCGAAGCCCCACAGCGGCGGCAGCCCCCAATCCGCGGAGAGCCCGTAGTCCCCCGGCGGGAAGAACTCCCAGTAGCGCATCGCCTCGCCGAGCACCGCGTACGTCACGTTGTTGGCCGTGAGCCCCACCCGGTCGACCTGCAGCAGCGCCTCCCCCTCGGCCGGCGCCGCGGCGACCGCGGGCGAGACACCGACCTGCTTCAGATCGTTCCGGGCAACGGCGAAGACCCACGACGACGTCATGCGGGTGACGCTACGGCGCGGCGTTCAAGAGATCCACCGCGCTGTGCTGGCAACCGTGGCTGGTGCCGGTGAACGGGCCGGCCCAGTGCGAGCCGTAGAAGTCGAGCGAGTCGCGGTCCTTGCCGTACGCGCTGTCGGCATTGCGCTGCAGGTATGTGTTGTACGCGCCCCCGGCCGCCTGGTTCAGCGCGCCCAGGCCGCGGATCGCCGCGCCCTTGAAGGAGACGCCGTCGCCGCCGCACGCGTCCGGCTCGTTCGGCTCGCGCAGGATGCCGCCCGGCGACAGGTACGAGCTCGCGGTCATCGCGTCGCCGATCCGCCGGGCCGTGGCCAGCGCGTTCGCGTCCCCGGTCAGGCGGTTCAGCTCGGTGAGGGCGTTCATCAACACCCCTTGGTTGTACGTCCACGTGACGTCGCCGTTGTTGCGGCAGGTGGACAGGTTCACGCCGTCGTTGACCAGGTTCGAGCCGTTGACCATGCCGGTGCCCTGGAACCAGGACCAGCCCGCCTGCGCCCGCGACCGGTAGACGGTGTCGCCCGCGATCCGCCGGCTCAGCGCCGCGTTCAGCTGGATGTACAGGCTGTTCTCGATGGCGTTCTTGCTCTTGCGGTCGGTCTTCCACCAGACCCCGCCGCCGCAGGTGCCGTCCCAGTAGTTGTACATCCAGTCGGCGTCCGCGCGAGCGGTGTTCAGGTACCGGCTGTCCCCGGTCACGTCGTACGCGTCGACCCAGGCCAGCCCCCACCAGCCGGTGTCGTCCAGGTACTCGTTGCGGAACTGCCCCTGGGCCGCGTTCACCTGTTTGTCGTACGTCGACGAGATCGCGTACTTGTAGCTCGGCATCCCGCTGCGCCGGACGTTGTCGATGATCGCGGTGAGCGCGTTGGCGCTGGTCCACCAGCCGTTCGAGTCGAACAGGCCGGTACCGCGGTCGTAGCGCATCATCAGCGCGGTCGCCGCCGCCGTGCGCCGGTCCCAGGCGTTCCAGTTGCTGCGCGTCCAGGCCGTGCAGGCGATCTCGCCCCGGTCGCCGGCCTTGCCGCAGGCCCGGAGCGCCCCGACCCCGTTGGCGGCCCACTCGTCCACATTGAACTGGCCGGTGCGCCAGCCGGTCGAGCCGGCCGGGATCTTGGTGTCGCCGAGTTTGCTGCCCGCGCCCCACGAGCGGCCGCCGTCGAACGACCGGTCCAGCCAGACCTCGTCGGTGGCCTGCCCGTTCTCGACCGATCCCCAGGCCATCGCGTCGGTGTCGTTGACGTGCACCTTGACGACCCGGCCGTAGAGGGTGGCGGAGACGGGCACCCGGTCGGCGGGCGCGAGACCCGGGTCCCGTCCGTCGCAATACTTGTTACAGACCGTTGCGGCCAGGGCGGGCGACGACGTGGCCACCAGAACCGATCCGACGGCCGCGATCAGAGCGGCGGCCGCGGCGAGGGAGCGCCGGCGAGAGTTCATAATGTTAACAAACCGCAGAGATCGGCGTACGTCAATGGAAATGCCCGAAAGGGCGGGGCCGTCTGCCCCGCCCTCCCGGGAAGAACTCAGCCGCGCACGTCCATCTCGTAGATGCGGGCCGCGGTGCTGCCGTCCTGCGTCGGCGTGACGACGTTCAGCCGCACGTACCGGGCGTCGGCGTTCACGGTCGTCGTGGTGTTGTCGGCCGTGTTCCCGCGCACCGAGGCGCGCGTGGTCCAGGCCGACCCGTCGTTCGACGTCAGGATGTCGAAGTCACGGGTGTTCCACGTGGAGTACTCCCCGCCCGCGCCGGCGTGCCGCAGCACGACCGAGCCGACGTGCTTGACCGCGCCGAGGTCGCTCTGCAGCCACTTCGACGAGCCCTGCGAGCACCACTTGTCCGACCAGCCGGCCAGCCAGCTGCCGTTGAACGCCCGGTCGGCCCCCTCGCCCGCCCCGCACGACGAGTCGGCGGTCGCGGCCGTGCGCAACGCGAGATCGACGGGCGCGCTCGACGACCCGTACACCTCGAGCTCGTAGATCCGCGCGGCGGTGTTGCCGTTGTTGGTCGGCGTCGCGGCGTCCAACCGGACGTAGCGGGCCGAGCGGGCCGGGATCGGCGCGTAGGTGCGGCTGTTGCGCACCCCGGACGCCGAGACCACGGTCGACCAGTTGCTGCCGTCGGTGCTCGTCGCGATCGTGTAGGCGCCGGTGTTCCAGCCGGTCTGCTCGCCGCCGAGGCCGGCGTGCTTGATCACGAACGACGACACCGTCTGGGCCGAGCCGAGATCCACCGTCAGCGTGTGCGGCGTCCCACCCGTACACCATTTGCTGTTGCCGTCGAGATGCCCGTCGACCGCCTTGGCCGCCGTCTCCGAGCTGCCGCACTCCGCCGAGCCGCTGGTCGCCGTCTTGCCGAGGGCCAGGTCGGGACCGAGGTCGGGCTCGGCCACCGGTTGCTGAGCGCCGTCACCGAAGCTCGGCGGGACGTCTCCGGAGCCGGTTCCCCACGACGAGGGCGAGGACCCCATGCCGTACGCGATGGTGCCACCGCCCGCGATGTCGGCGTACCGCAGATAGTTGTGCGACGTCGAGGCGCCGTTGACCGACAGCGACTGCACGTACTTGCTGGTGGCGCTGCCCCCACTGATGGTCAGCCCGCCGATCTTCACCGACGGGAACAGGCCGCCGTGCACGGCCAGGGTGTCGGCGCCCGGGGTCACCGGGTAGAGGCCGAGCGCCGCCCAGACGTACCAGGCCGAGGTCGCGCCCAGGTCGTCGTTGCCGGGCAGGCCGCCCGCGCCGGTGGTGAACGACTCGCTCATCACCCGCCGGACCGCGTCCGAGGCGCCGGCCGGCTTGGCCGCGAAGTTGTACGTCCACGGCACCCCGTGCTCGGGCTCGTTGCCGACGTAGAAGTAGGGCAGCGACAGCCCGCCGTTGAGCTGGGTGAAGTGGTGGTCGAGCCGCTGCGTCGCGGTGCCCTTGCCGCCCATCAGCGTGATCAGCCCGCCGAGGTTGTGCGGCACCATCCAGGTGTACTGGGCCGCGTTGCCCTCGGTGTACGGGCTCTCCGTGGCCGGGTTGAGCGGCCAGGGGAAGCTGCCGTCGCTGTTGCGCGTGTGGATGTACGACGACTCGCCGTTGAACAGGCTCCGCCAGTACTGCGAGTGCGAGGCGTACGTGTTGTAGGTCGCCGTGTCCCCGAGGGCCTGCGCGAACCGGCTGATCGCGAAGTCGCTCGACGCGTACTCGAGGGTCTCCGACGGGTTACCGGGGATGAAATGATTCGCCTCGTACGTCGCCCGGTTGCCCCGCAGC
This sequence comes from Actinoplanes sp. NPDC051537, assembly GCF_055586105.1. NCBI lineage: Bacteria > Bacillati > Actinomycetota > Actinomycetes > Micromonosporales > Micromonosporaceae > Actinoplanes > Actinoplanes sp. NPDC051537. The sequence goes on along the minus strand of NZ_JBVJIU010000005.1, from coordinate 47,965 downwards.
ACGTAGCCCTGCGTGGCGCCGCCCGTCGCGCTCTTCTTCATCAGCGCCAGCGCCGCCGCCGTGTCGAAGTTGCGCACGCCGAACGCGTACGCGCTGCCCACGATGATCGGCCCGGGGTCGCCCGGCATCACGAAGTCCTCGATGCTCTGTTGCGACCACTTCGGCAGCAGGCCGCCCTGCTGGCCGTCGAGCACCATCGACTTGACGATGTCGGTCATCACGTCCGGCGCGATCAGCGACACGAGCGCCGCCCACGACCGGTAGATGTCCCAGCCCGAGTAGTTCTGGTAGATCGGCGAGGCCGACGAGTGCACGGCGCCGTCGAAGCCCATGTACTGCCCGTTGGTGTCGCTCGCGACGTTCGGGTTCATCAGCACGTGGTAGAGCGCCGTGTAGAACTTCTGCAGGTCGGTGGTGCCGCCGCCGGTCACCTGGACTCGGTTGAGCGCGGCGTTCCAGGCGGCGTTGGCGTTGCTGCGGACGGTGTCGAAGGCGGCCGCCTCCGCCGTCGCGTTGTTCTGCGCGTTGGCCACGCTCACGAACGAGATGCCCACGGTCGCGTTCACCACCGCGTTCGAGGTGGTGTCGAAGGTGACGTACGCGCCGGTCTGCGTGCCGCTCGCGCTGGTCGACCCGGCGTTGATCGTCGAGCCGCTGAACGTGCCGACGCCGGTCGGCGTGCGGTCGAACTGGATCGAGTAATAGACCTTGTAGGTGCGGCCGCCGCAGAACCCGCCCGCGGTGTGCTCGCCCCAGACCCGGTTCCCGGTGATCGTCACGTTGCCGGCCCGGTCGCCGGTGGCCGAGCGGCTGTCGTTGATCAGTACCCGCGCGGTCGTGCTCGACGGGTACGTCAGGCGCATGACGCCGGTGCGGGTCGTGGCGCTCAGCTCGGCCGTCACCCCGTACTTGTCGAGCTTGTTCTTGTAGTAGCCGGGCGCCGCGCTCTCGTTGGTCTTGGTGTACGCGCTCGCGTACGACGTCCAGGCCGAGCCGGGCGAGGAGCCGAGGTTGCCGGTGATCGGCAGGATCGGGATGTCCTCGTTGTTCGAGCAGCCCGCGCCGTTGAAGTGGGTGAGGCTGAACGACTCGATCGTGCGGTCACGGTCGCGGTAGCCGGACGGCGAGCCGGTCGGGGTGTCCGGGCTGAACTGGGTCATGCCGAACGGCACGGTCGCACCCGGGTAGGTGCTTCCGCCGGCGCCGCCGCCGACCGGGTTGGGGGAGTTGGAGTCGTCGGTGCCCACGAACGGGTTGACGTACTGCGTGAGGTTGGCGTCGGCGGCGAGCGCCGCCTGCGGCACGGTGAGGGCCGCGGCGGTGAGGAGGGCCGCCGCAGCGAGGGTACGGAGCTGAGTTGCCCGAGGCGGCTTCGCCGCACTGCAAGGTCTCATGGAGGGAGCCGTCCCTTCGTCCAGGACATGGGAATGACAACGTTGTCGGTCGTCATACACGAATGTCAATGTCCTGGAGTTCCGGAACTTCTTTTACTGCTCGTTCACACTCATGAACGTCGCTGGATCCAGTCCAAGAGGGCACCGAAGGCCTCGGACATGTCCACATCGGACGCTTTGATGACGGTTTCGCGGCCTCCGTCCGCCACCGTGACGGTGTACGTCATCGCGTCGCTTCTGGCGCCTGCCGTCTTTTCGTTCTGCGCCGCCTTGATCAACCGGCGCAGCTCCGCGACGTCCCCGGGGTTGTCGACGTCCACCACACGGGGCGGCAGCCGCATCTGGATCGCGGCTGCCTGACCACCGTGCGACGCCAGCGTGACCCGCATCTAGCGGCGCCGGGGGCTGACCGGCGGGCGCACCGAGATGCCCACGCCGTCCCAGGCCGCTTGCACCGCGTCCTGCTCGGGACCGCCCACGCCGTACAACTCGCCGGCCTTGTTGAAGGTCGTGTCGGCGAAGTCCTGGAACTGGGTGTCGACCGTGGACGCCTTCAGCGACTCGTACCAGATGTGCCCGGGCGCCTCCCAGGAGTTGCCGCCGATGCCGGAGGCCACCAGGTAGAACGCCTTGTTGGGGATGCCCGAGTTGATGTGCACGCCGCCGTAGTCGCCCTCGTCGGTGTCGGGCAGGTCGACGTAGCGGTCCATGTGGTCGGGCTGCGGGTCCTTGCCGAAGAGCTTGTTGTCGAACGCGGTGCCCGGCGCCTTCATCGACCGCAGCGCGTCGGCGTCGATGTCCGGGGTGAAGACCTCGGGCCCGATCAGCCAGTCCGCCTGGTCGGCCGTCTGCTGGAGGCTCCACTGCTTGACCATCGAGCCGGCCACGTCGGACAGCGACTCGTTGAGCGCGCCCGACTGGGTGTGGTACTCGAGGCCGGCCGTGTGCTCGGTGACCCCGTGCGCCAGCTCGTGGGCGATGACGTCGAGCGACCCGGTGAAGTCCGTGAAGACCTGGCCGTCCCCGTCGCCGAAGACCATCTCCTGCCCGTCCCAGAACGCGTTGTTGTAGCGGTTGCCCCGGTGGACGTACCCGAACAGCTGCATGCCGCGGTCATCGATGGAGTTGCGTTGGAACACGTTCTGGTAGAAGTCCTTGGTCGCCCCGAAGCCGTCGTAGGCGCGGTTGACCGACGCGTCCGCGACCGGCTCGTCGCCCTCGGAGCGGACGAGCTTGGCGCGCGGCAGATAGGTGCCGTGCTTGCAGTCGAAGATGCTGCGGCGCCCGTCGCCCGGGGTGGCCACCACGGCCGCCATCGGCCCGCGGACGTCGCGCTGCCCGCGCAGCCGGGCGGTGTTGAGCAGGGTGGCCAGCGCGGCCTCGCGGATGGCCTGGTTGTCGCTGTCGAGAAGGCGGCTGAGGATGTACGGCGGCGTGATGCAGTTGAGTCTCATGGCGTGCCTGGTTCCTTTCCGTATTTGAGCGTCAGCAGGCCGGCGGCGTCGGTGACGGTGACCACGAAGAGGTTGTCGAACTCGGTCTCCCCGATGACCGGGAGCGGCCCCCCGACCCCGAGCTCGCCGATCACCGCCGGGACGGTGTTGCTGTGCCCCGCGATCAGCACGACGTCCCCGTCCTCGAACGCGCCGGCGACGGCATCGGGCATCTCCTCGGCCTCGATCCCCACCTGCGCGACGGTCTCCTTGGTACGCCGATAGCGCGACGTGAAGACGCGGTTGACCCCCGCGCCCCGCACCACATGCGCGAGCGCCGCGGCCCGCTCGCGCCCCGCGTCGTTGAGCCCCGGATCGGCCGAGACCGGCGGAAGGTCGATGTCCGCATGCCGGACCAGAAGGATTGTGATCACGCGCCCCACCAGCTTTCACCAGCTTTCACCAGCAGCTAGACGCCAGATACTCTCAGTGATCATCTTCCCGGTCGACCATCGAGTCTCGATCCGGACAGTGCGATCCCCCCGGAAGAGCGGATCATCCGCCCCGAGCCGCCCGAACGGGTGAGTCCTCCAAGATCACCCACACGGCCCAATGACGCCGGGCAGTACCCGGTTCAGCCGTATTCGGCTCAGCCCCATCCGGCCCAGCCTTATCCTCCGCAGGGGTATTCCCCGTACCCGCCGCAGCCGATGCCCTACCCGGCGATGGCCGCGTCCGCCCCGCAGATCGTGATCAACAACTCGACCGCCGCGACCGCGATGGCCGGCGCCGGTGGGTACGGTCCGCGCAAGCGCAACTCGGTCATGCTGCACCTGGTGCTGTTCGTCCTCACCGCCGGCCTCGGCAACGTCCTCTACGCCTGGTACGTCTACGACTGGAACCGCCGCCGCGGCCTCTGACCCGCCCGGCGGCCCCGGCCGGCCATGCATTGAATGCCCGGCGTCGTGAGCACCCACCAGAGTGTGGTCGCGCGGGAAGCAGCCCCGCCGGCAAGGTTCGCCGGACGCGTCACTTCCAGGGCAGGACGCGGCCGTGGCGGATCAGCTCGCCGTAGTGCTCCGGGTTTACCGGGTCGAGGGCCAGGTCGAGCAGGGCCACCGCGGCCTCGGCCGGGCTCGGGGCGGCGCTGACGTCCCACCACAGGGCCGAGGTGGGGGTATTGATCATGCCGGGGCAGGCGGCGGCGACGAGGATGCCGCGGGGCCGGTCGCTCTCGCGTCGTTGGCGGGCTGTTGCTCGTACGGCCGAGACCTGCCCGATTTTTGAGGGAATGTTGACGAATCCGGGCCACGGGCCGCCGCGCGCGCTGCCGTCCTTCACCGCGTCGCGCCAGGCCGCCACCTGCTTGTCGACCTCGTCCAGCGAGGACAGCTCGTCGAACCGGTCGTGCAGCACCGGCGCCAGGTAGCGCAGGGTGCCCAGCGAGCTCGCCACGACGATCATCCGGCCGTCGTCGCGCAGCAGCGGACCGAACGCCCGCAGCAACCGCGTGGTGCCGAAGTTGTTGACCTCGGTGTAGGTGTCGGCGATCGCGCGCGGGTCGTCGTCGGGGCCGACGCGCATGACGGCGTTGCCGAACACGATGTCGACGCCGCCGTGCCGCTCCCGCATCCGGTCGGCGAGGCGCGCGGCGGCATCGGGCCGGCCCACGTCGAACACCTCGCCGCGAACCCGCGCGCCGCCGCCCGGCATCTCCATCTCCGCAAGACCGGCGGCGATCCGGTCCGGGTCGCGTCCGGTGAGATAGACGGTGTCGGCCGGGCTCAGGCGCCGCGCCAGCCCCGCGACCAGCGCACGGCCCAGCCCCTGGGTGGCGCCCGTGACGAGGGCGATCCTCGGTGTGTCGGTCATGCCTCGACGCTAGGGAGCCGCGGCCCATGCGGCCAACGACAAAGACGCACACGTGATATGCGTATCTGTCATGACCTTCACCGACGCCTCGCTGACTGCGCTGCGGGTGTTCCGGGAGGTGGCCGAGCGGGGCACGCTCACCGCCGCGGCGGTCGCGCTGGGCTACACCCAGTCCGCGGTCTCCCGGCAGATCGCCTCGCTGGAGCGGGCGGCGGGCACCGAGCTGCTGCGGCGACGGCATGACGGCGTACGCCTGACGCCCGCCGGCCAGCTCGTGCTGCGGCGCGCCGCCATCGTCGTCGACCAGATCGACGCGACCGCCCGCGAGCTGGCCGGCCTGCCCGACGACCGGGCCACCGTCCGCCTCGGCTGGTTCGCGAGCGCCGGCGCCTGGCTGCTCCCCCGCGCCCTCGTGTCGCTGCGGCGCACCCATCCCGGCATCACCGTCACCACCCGCGAGGGCAGCACCCCGGCCCTGGTGCGCGCCCTCCGCGCCGGCAGTATCGACCTGGCCGTGCTCGCCTCGGCCCCGCCGTTCCGCCCGCCCGACGCCGAGTCCCCGGCCCTGTGGCAGCAGACGATCGCCGAGCGCGGCCTGTGCGTGGCCGTCCCCGCCACCGATCCCCTGGCCCGCGGCGAGTTCATCGACCTGGCCGACCTGCACGGCCGCCGCTGGATCGCCGGCCCCGCATCGGAGGACCGCCTGATGGGCGTCTGGCCCGGCCTCGGCGAGCGCCCGGTCATCGCCCACACCGCCCGCGACTGGCTCGCCAAGCTCCAGCTGGTGGCGGCCGGTTGCGGCCTCACCACGGTCCCGGCCGCGATGACCCACGCGGCGCCCGAGGGCGTACGCGTCCTCCCGGTCCAGGGCGGCCCGCGCGAGCAACGGCGGTTGTTGCTGGCCCGCCTGCCCACGCCGCCGCCGGAGCCGGTGCTACGCCTGGCCGAGGCCCTGCGCGCGGCCGCCCTCGACGGCTCGTAGCACAACGAACACCGTCGTGCCGGGGACCGCCATCCCCGGCACGACGGCCTCTGGGCGGTGAACTATCAGGGGTGGTGCACCGCGAAGGTGTGGTAGCCACCGCCCGCCGGCAGGGTGAAGCCCGCCGCCCAAACCTCGGTCGGTGAGCCGGGCACCGCGGCGATGCCCTTCATCACCGGACCGCCATCCGGCCCGACCGGGGTGGTCTCCGGCGTCCATGACTTTCCGTTCCAGTGCAGCACCGACGTCGCGCCGCCGGGTGAGCCGGCCGCCCAGACGCTGGTCGGGGAACTGGCCGTGACCGACGCCAGCGAACCGCCGCCGCCGAGATCGGGCAGTGCCGACAGCGACCACGCGAGACCGTTCCAGTGCATCGCGAACGGCCGCGCCGGCTGGAAGCCCGAAATATCCGACGTGCCGCCGACCGCCCACGCGTCGTTGGCGGCGATCGTCACCACGCCATTGAGGACCTGAGTGGTCCCGGCCGGCGTGGGCACGGCCGGGTTCGGGCTGGGCAGGATCGTCCAGGCCGAGCCGTTCCAGTGCATCGTCAGCGTGAACTTGTTGGCGTTGGTGCCCTGGGCGCCCTGGGTGTAGCCGACCGCCCAGATGTCGTCGGCGCCGAGGGCCGAGATGCCGGTCAGCGTGGTGCCGACGAACGTGTTGCCGGCCGGCACCGACGGGACCGGCGCCGGGACGATCGTCCAGGCCGAACCGTTCCAGTGCTCGATCAGCGCCCGGTTGGCCGCGCTGCGGCCGACCGCCCAGACGTTGCCGCCGCCCACGTTCGCGACGCCGAACAGGATCGACTTCGCGCTGCCGGTGGTGGCCGGCGTCGGGACGATGGTCCAGGCCTTGCCGTCGTAGTGCGCGGTGATCGGGTCGGTGTGCGCGAACCCGGTCCGGTTGGTCGAACCGACCGCCCAGACGTCGTTCGCGGCCGACGCCGAGACCGCGTTCAGCTTCTCGTCGAACCGGAACACGTTCGGCGTGGCGACCTGCGACCAGGCCGTGCCGTTCCAGTGCTCGGTCAGCATGACCTGGCCGTCGTCGTCGTTCGGGCCGATGTAGTTGCCGACCGCCCAGGCGTCGGCGCCGGTCCGTGCCTGCACCGCGTTGAGCTGGTTGGAGAACGGCACCTTCAGTGCCGACGGGTCCACGGTCGGCGTGATCACCCACGCCGGCGCGGCCAGCGCGACGGGCGCCACCAGGCCGAGAACCCCAAGGATGGTCTTCATGGCACGGCTCCCTTCAAGGGCTGCCCTAGAGCCGGGCCGACGCGGTCACCGGCGCCGAGCTGCCGGCGCTGTTGGACAGGCTCACGGTCACCTGGCACGTCGTCGTGCGGGTGGGCACGTTCATGAACCACGCGTCGGCGTAGTTGTTGGTCTGCAAGGTTCCGCAGCCGGTGCCGGTCACCGTCGACGCGGTGGCCACCGGCCGGCCGGCGGCGGGCGCCGCCCAGCTGACGATGATGATCGGCCGTCCGCCGGCGACGTCACGACGGAAGGTGAAGCCGGTGGGCGCGTCCGGTGGCGCGGTCACCCCGGCCGTCACGTGGTACGGCCAGCCCGAGGCGGCCAGCTGCGAGTTCAGGTCCACCAGGAAGAACTGGCCGGCCTCCATGAACGAGATGTCGACGCGGTAGTCCACGGCCTTGCCGGCCGGGAGCGTGACGTCCGCGCGGTACTGCGTGTTCGTGGCGGTCCCGCCCACCTGCACCAGGTGTGCGGACGGGTTGTAGCCACGCTTCGGCCCGTGGGCGATGACGTCGCCGGTGCCCACCCCCGTGGCGTCCGGGTCGCGCACCGACATGGTCACCGTGATGTGCTGGTCCCCGGAGGTGACGTCGACGGCCGCCGGTGACACGGCGAACGCGGTGAGCGTCGGCAGGACGTCGTCGGCGGCCTGGGCCGGTCCGGCGCCTCCCAGCAGCGTGGCGGCCACGGCGAGGCCGGCCGCCGCCGGCAGTGCGGCCCAGCGGCGTACGGATCTCGGATCGAGCATGCGAATGTCCCTCCCCCGACGGCACGGCGAGTCGTGCCCTGGCCGCAGCATGGCGGGAGGGTCTGACGTGGCCCTGAAACGGCGCTGAAGAGACAAGCGTCTAATCAGCAGCAGAGGACGGGGGTGCGGGCGGGCGCGGCGCCGAGGGCGTCGAGGATCTGCCGCGCCTCGCGCTGGGCGCCGGCATCGATCAGGAACAGCGCGGCGTCATAAGGGCTTCCGAGCGCCTGGAACGCCGCGGCGGCCTCCAAGGGCATCATGTCGTACGGGGTTCTTTGCCGTTCCCGGACCGGTCGGCGCGACCCCGTCCGCCGCAACCAGGACGCGACCTCCCCGCGTCGCCACGGGTCGCTGCCGACGGCCGCGTCGTCGGCCAGCTCCGCCGTCCGGACCGCCTCCGCCCCGCGCCCGGCCAGCCAGTGCGCCTCGGTCCGGGCGAGCAGGACCGCGATCATCTGCTGGGGCTCGCCGGTGGCGTGGGCGAGCGCGGTCGCCTCGTCGAGCAGCCCCTCGGCCTCCGGTTCGCCGCGCCGGCCGGCGATCACGGCGAGCCGGATCAGGCCGCAGAGGCGGCTGGCCGAGCGGCCGGCGCCGGCCAGCAGCTCCCGGGTCAGGGCCGCGGCCTCGTCCCACCGGCCCTGGCGCAGCATCATGTTGGCCTTCTCACCGCGCAGGCAGATCGCGTACGCGGTCAGGTCGTGCTCCTCGCAGTAGGCGATGCCTTCGGCGAGATAGGGCTCGGCCTCGGCGAAGCGCCGCGAGTCGACGTAGAGCCCGCTGAAGTTGGTGTAGGCCCGCGCCGCCTGGTCCTGGTGCCGGTCGGCCAGCGCCAGGTCGAGCGCCTCGCGCATCAGCCCGGTCCACTCCCGGCCCTGCCCCCACGCGCTCACCGCCCGGGTGTCGAGGGCGTCGCTGCGCACACAGGTCGCGTCGATCTCCACCGACAGCGCCTCGGCCCGCCGGGCCAGCGCCTCCGCCCCCGGGTAGTCGGCGTACAGCATGCGCTGGTTGGCGAAGGTCGCGTAGGCCCAGGCCAGCTCCACACTCGGCCCGAGCGGCTCGAGCACCTCCACCGCCGCCGCCACGGTCGCGAGCGCCTCGCGGCCGCGGCACAGGTTCCAGCGGATGCGCGACAGCCGCCGCAACGCGTCCCCCTCGCGCCGCCGGTCGCCCTCGGCCCGCCACAGGGCCAGGGCGCGCTCCTCGGCCCGTTCCGCCTCGGGCCACTCGTCGAGCATCGCCAGCTCGTCGGCGAGCAGATCGTGCAGCCCCGACCGCAGGCCGGCGGGCGCGACCCCGGCGAACCGCAGGGCGCGCCGGAGCTGGGCCACCGACTCGCGGTGACAGCCCATGTCGCGGGCCTGGCGCGCGGCCGCGGGCGCGTGCCGCAGCACGGCCCCGGCGTTCCCGGCCGCCTCGGCGTGGAACGCCATCCGGGCGTCGTCGTCGCAGCCCTGCTCGCCCAGCGCGGCGAGGACGCGGGCGTGCACCATCTGGGCCCGGTGCGGCGGCACCGACTCGGCGACGGCCAGCCGGGCCAGCTCGTGCCGGAACCGCACCCGCGGGCCGTCGGCGATCAGCAGGCCCGAGTCGAGCAGGTCGTCGGCGAGCCCGCCCGGGTGCGTGGCGACCGCCGAGATCAGTTGCGGCTCGACCCGGGCGCCGATCAGTGCCGCGACCTCGAGCACCTCGCGCGGCGCCCGCTCCAGCCGCGCGGCCCGGGCGAGCACGGTGTCGCGCACCGACGAGGGCACCTCGGCGCTCCCCGAGCGCAGGATCTCGGTCACGTAGAACGGGTTGCCGCCGGTCAGCCGGTGCAGCTCGGCCGGCTGCCAGCGGCTGCCCTCGGCCAGCGCCCGCACGGCGGCCGGCGAGAGCGGCTCGAGATCGATCCGCCGGGCCGAGCGGTGCGAGGTGAGGTCGCCCAGCGTCACGCACAGCCGGGCGCTCGTGTTCAGCCCGTCGTTGCGGTAGGTGACGACCAGCAGCACGGCCGTGTCCCGCAGCCGGCGGACCAGGTAGCGCAGCAGGTCGAGGGTGGCGTCGTCGGCCCAGTGCACGTCCTCGACGACCAGCACGTCGAGCCCCGGCCCGGCCCCGAGCTGCCGCACCAGCGCCCGGAACACGACGTCGCGGTCGGCGCCCGGCCGCGCGCACGCCTCCAGCAGCTCCCCGCCGAGCTGGTCGGCGAGGTCGTACAGGGGACCGAGCGGGCGGGGCGTGAACAGGCCCTCGCATGCGCTCCACAGCCACCGGGCGTCGGGCAGCTCCCGCCGCAGCCGCTCGACCAGCGCCGACTTGCCGACGCCCGCCTCGCCGGCGATCAGCGCCACCCGGCCCTGGCCCTCGCTCGCCTCCCCGGCCAGGCCGGTCAGGGTGGTCAGCGCCGCCTCCCGCTCGAGCAGCGGCGCCTCGGCCGGCGCCTCGGTCGCCGGTGGATCATCCGCGGTCGCGCTGCGGTCGAGCGACGCGTCCTGCCGCAGGATCGCCGTCTCCAGGTCGCGGAGGGCCGGCGACGGGTCGACGGCGAGGTCGTCGCGCAGCGCCCGGTGCAGCCGGCGATAGGCGGCCAGCGCGTCGGCCTGCCGCCCGCTGCGGTACAGCGCGAGCATCAACAGGGCGCAGGCCTGCTCGTCGAGCGGGTCCGAGCCGACCAGCGCCTCCAGCGACGCGATCGACTCGGCGTTCTTGCCGAGCAGCAGCTGGGTCTCGCCCAGCGCCCGCAGCCCCTGGCCACGCAGCTGGTCCAGCCGATCGGCCTGCTCGCCCAGCCAGGGCGCGGCGATCGTGTCGGCGAGCGGCCGGCCCCGCCACAGCGCCAGCGCCTCGTGCAGCAGCGACTCGCCCGCCGCGGCGCCGGCCTGCCGCCCGTCGCGGATCAGGCGCTCGAAGTCGGCGACGTCGGTCTCGACCCGGCCCGGGTCGAGCAGGTAGCCGGGCGACTGCCGCACGATCGCGTCCCGGTGGCCGAGCACGCGACGCAGGTAGGAGACGTGGCTCTGCACCGTGTTGAGCGGCGTGGCGGGCGGTTCCTCACCCCACAGCACGTCGGCCAGCCGATCGGTGCTGACGATCTCGCCGCGGTGCAGGGCGAGCGCGGCGAGGACGGCCTTGCGGCGCGCGCCGCGCACGGCCCGCGGCTGACCACCCACGACGACGTCCACCGGCCCCAGAAGCCGAACTCGCATCGGACGCACCTCTCCCCCGTCCCGAAAGCGGCTCCAATGTAGGCGCGCGTCCATAGCCGAACAGTCGTAGATCTTACGGATCATGAAATGGCCGGACGGAAATGAGGGCCATTTTCCGACTTGCGGTGGCAACTTCCCGACACGATCCGGTAACGCTGCCCGAAATCGCGAATGCCGAAAATGACGACGTCACCCCTGAGCGTGTCGGAATCTTTCCGGACTGATCACATCGCGCGCCGGAGACGCTAAATTCCGGCCATGAAGGGGAGATCGGCCGGCCTGTCCCGGCCCTTCGTCATTGCGCTCGCCGCCGCCGCGGTGCTGGTGCTCGGCCCGTTGCTGGCCGGCGCCATCGGGAACGGCAACGACCTGCGAAATGCCGCCGCCGTGGTCGACATGAGCGATTACTGGCGTTTGGACGACAAGGCACTGAGCACGCAAATCGAGGATTCGAAAGTGTCCGAGGCCGGCCGCGTGATCGTCATCCGGCCCGGCGCGCGGAACGGCAGCGCGCTCAATTGCCCGGCCAGCGATCTTCCTCAATCATGTGCATTACTGAAGAAGATCGAAAAGCGCACGACCATGGTGACGCCCGGAACGGATCCGATCGCGGTCCTGGCCGCATACAACGGGTCGGAAAAGATCGACCGGCGCCCGGTCACCATCGTCCCCCTCCATCAGGGCCACGCCTTCGGCTGGTGGCCGGCGCTAGAGGTTGGTCTGCTCATGACGATCATCGCGGCCGGGTCCTTCTTCTTCCTCGATCGTTCCACCCGCCGTCGCCGTCTCGCCCCGGCGCCCGCCTACAGCGTCCCGCCGCAGCACGCGGCCGACCCGCCCCGGCCGGAGCGCCAGGTCACGCCGGCGCGGCAGGTCTCCGGGTCCGCGTCGGTGCCGGCCACTAAGCCCACGCCCACGCCCACGCCGACTCCCACCGCCCGCCGCCGCCCGCAGCCGCGGCCGGATCCGCCGGCGCCGCCCGGGCCGCTGCCGCGGGACGTCGTCGGCGCGGTCCCGATCGGGCGCCAGGTCGTGGCCCGCACCCACTTCGGCCCGGCGGGCGGCTTCGTCGACATCGGCGGGGTCGTTCTGTGGGCCAGTCTCGAACAACCGGGTGAGCCGGTGTATCCAGGACGGCTCCTGTCCGTCCTCTCCATGAGTGCGGGCGTTGATTCGCTCGTCGTCTCGAGCCGCGTCAGCGAGGAGGTCCGGCAGTGACCGTCGATGCTCTGCCCGTCCGGCAGGCCCGTAACCGCACCCTGATCATGCTCGTCCTCGACACGTCGTCCTCGATGCGCATGACCGGCGCGATCGACGAGCTCAACGACGCGCTCCAGAAGTGGTGCGCCGAGCTGCGCGGCAACGACGCGCTCCAGATGTCCGGCGAGATCGCGATGATCACGTTCGGCAAGGACCACGTCGTCGCCGTCGACCCGAGCGGGCAGACCGCCGGCCAGGCGCGGCGGCCGTTCGTCCCGTTGCGCGACTTCCACCCGCCCGAGCTCGCCGCCGACGGTCTCACCCCGATGGTCGAGGCCATCCAGTACGCGCTCGAGGTGCTGAGTGTCCGCAAGAGCGAGCTCACCGCGGAGGGACTCGGGCTCGCGTACCGGCCGATGATGTATTTGATCACCGACGGGGTGCCCACCGACCTGCAGGGGAACCGCACCGAGCGGTGGCGCGACGTGGCCGCCATGCTCCGGCAGCACGAGGCCGGCAAGCACCTGCTCTTCTTCGCGCTCGGCGTGCACGGCGCCGACCAGGAGGTGCTCCGCGGCCTGGCGCCGCAGTCCTGGTACCTGCTCGGCGACACCGACTTCAGCAAGGTGCTCCGGCTGGTCTCGACCAGCATCGGCTCGGCGCAGGCCGAGTCGCGCGACGCGCCGGCCGAGGCCGTCTACGAGCATTTCCAGCGGGACAACAAGAAGAACGAGGAGATGCGCCGCTGGCTCGACGAGGAGGGCGCGACCTCCGATGGCCGGTAGCCGGTTCGACGCCCGCTGGCGGGTCATCTCGGCGTCGGTCGCCGGTCCCAACCACACCAGCCTCGGCATCGAGAACCAGGACAACCTCCGGCAGGGCCCGGTCGGCGACGGCCTGCACCTGCTGGCGGTGGCCGACGGCGCCGGCTCGCAGCCGCGGTCCGCGCACGGCTCGCGGCTGTCGGTGGAAGCGGCGTGGGAGGCGGCCGATCGCTCCTTCGCGACCGCGCCCCGCACGCTCGATCAGTGGCACGAGACCACCCGCCGGTACGCGGCGGCCTGCCTCGCGCAGTTCGACGAGCTGGTCGAGCGGGCCATCACCCCGCTGCGCAACCGGCCGTCGGCGACCGGGGTCACCACCGTCTCGCGGACCGAGTTCGCCACCACCCTGCTCGCCATCGTCGCCGATCCGCCGTATTTCGCGTACGTCTGCGTGGGTGATGGTTTTCTCGTGGTGGAACGTTCGCCGGGCGGTTCGCGCCTGGTCATCCCGCCGCCGTCGGGCCGGCAGGCGGCCAACGAGACCGTCTTCATGACCTCGCCGGGCCGGGACCGCGACCTGCGTTGCGGCCTCATCGTCGATACCGGCCTCTGTGGACTCGCGCTGTGCACGGACGGGCTGATCGACGGGATGCTCGATGTCGGCCGCGGACCCGACGGCATCGGCCTGCTGTGTGCGCCCGAGGACTTCGACGCGTACTTCGCGGCCTTCCGGACGCCGGGCGTGGACGGCAGCGAGCTCAGCCGCAAGCTCCAGTCGAAGGAGTTCGCGGCCTCGTCCGGTGACGACAAGACCATGCTGATGGCGGTGCTGCGATGAGAACCCGGCGACTGCACACCCCCGGCGGCCGGGTGGTCGACATCGTGGTGGACGAGGAGATCGGGAGCGGCGCCGAGGGCGTGGTCTACCCGGTGGCCGACTCGCCGCACGTCTGCGCCAAGATCTACTCCGACTTCGACCGTTCCGCCGAGTCCGGGCCGAGGCTCGACGCCCTCACCGTGCTCGAGCCGGTCACCTGGGGCGGCGACTGCCCCGAGCACCTGCACGTGGCCTGGCCGCGGACGACGCTGCGCGACGACAAGGGCCAGCTGCGGGGCGTGGTCGTCCCGCGGATCGAGGGCACGCCGCTGCTCCGCCTGCTCGACGCCGGGGCCCGGATCGAGCTGCTGGACGAGCCGACCTGGCGGACCACGTTCGCGATCGCGGCCCGGCTCGGGCGCCTGTTCGACATGCTGCACGGCGCCGGCATCGTGATCGGCGACGTCAGCCCGGCCAACGTCCTGGTCGACCGGCACGGCCACGTGACGCTGCTGGACTGCGACGGGGTGCAGTTCACCGACCCGGCGACCGGCACGCCGTACGCCGGCGAGAAGTTCACGCCCGAGTACGGCGCCCCCGAGGCACTGGACGTGAAGGGACTGACCCGCGAGCACGACCTGTTCGGGCTCGGCGTGGTGATCTGCCAGCTGATGATGGAGGGCGAGCACCCGTTCGGCGGCGTCTCCACCGCGGTGCCGCCGTCGACCAGCGTCGAGGAGAACATCAAGCGCCGCAACAACCGGCTCACCCACCCGGACCGGCTCGTGCCGATGGCCGACAGCATCTCGGCCGAGATCCTGCCGCCGAAGGTGCGCGGCCTCATCCAGCAGTGCTTCGAGGACGGGTTCGAGGATCCGCTGCTGCGCCCGAGCGGCCGCGCCTGGTCGAACGTGCTCGAACAGGCGAGCTTCGAGCTGATGGGCTGCCGGTACAACCCGCGGCACGCCTACCACCGCTCCGCGCCCGACTGCATCTGGTGCGCCCGGATCACCGGCGGGTTCGGCGACCACTTCCCGCCGCCGGCCGGCTGGGTGCCGCCGCCCGGCGCCCGGCCCCGCCCGCTCGTGCCGGTGGAGACGGTCGCGGCCCGCCCGCCGGTCGCCTATCCGTTGCCCCCGTGGCCGTACGGGCAGCCGGTCCCGATCCCCGTCCCGGCCCGGGCCCCGGACCCGCCGCGCAAGTCGACGGCCCGCATCGTGCTGTGGATCCTCATCGCGGTGCTGGCCGTCGTGATCATCGCGATCGTCGGGAACCACGGATGATCGGCCCGACCATCATGATCGCGGAAACGCACCCCGCCTGCGCCGTGCTCGGGCCGGGCACCCGCTTCGCGGTCTGGGTCCAGGGCTGCCCCCTGCGCTGCGCCGGCTGCGTCAGCCCACAGTGGATCTCCCGGCACGGCGGCCGGCGGGTCAGCGTGGCCGAGCTCGCCCGGCGGATCGCCGACGAGGCGGTCGACGGCCTCACGCTGTCCGGCGGGGAGCCGTTCGCCCAGGCCGCCGCCGTCCGCCGGCTGATCGAGCTGGTCCGGGAACGACGCGACCTGTCCGCGATGTCGTACACCGGCTTCACGCTGCGCCACCTGCGCCGGCACGGCACCGCCGACCAGCGCGGCCTGCTCGGCGAGCTGGACATCCTGATCGACGGCCCCTACCTCGCCCACCGGCACGCCGACCTGCGCTGGCGCGGCTCGGACAACCAGCGCATCCACCGGCTCAGCGCGCGCCACGGCCGCCGCGATCTGGGCGACGGCACCGAGCCCGGCGCCGGCCTCCAGTTCGAGATCACCCCGGCCGGCGACCTGCAGTGGCTGGGCGTCCCGCCCGTACCCCACTTCCGGGAAGGCCTCGAGCGGGGCCTCGGCCTGCGGGAAGGGCGCGGGGACGGATGAGCAGATCCCCCAAGTACTGCTTCGCTCAGCTCGGCAAGGAGCTGCGCGATCAGGTGCAGCACGACCGCGACACCCGGCAGGCGCGGCGCGAGGCGGCCGAGACGCGGATCCGCGACCGGGTGCTGACCGAGGGCCGGGCCGAGGTCGTGGAGCGGTACCGCACCCTCCGGGCCGCCCTCACCGCGCTCGGCGAAGGGCCTCAGCAGGGCGGCGCGGACGCGGTCGGCGCGGCGCTCGAGGACGCGCTGCGGAACATCCGGGCGGCGGGCTCGTTCACCGAGCTGGCGACGGCGATGGGCGACCTCGACCGGGCCGAGCACAGCGTCCGGCGGCTGCGCCTGCGGGCGACCGCCGACCGGGCCGCCGTGCTGGCCGCGATGCTCGGCGAGGCCGACGCCGAGCTGGTTCGCTACGACGACGGCCACACGTCCGTCCTGCTGGCCGAGCTGCGCCAGACCGCTCCCACCACGGCCGACGTCGACCGGGTCGCCGCCCGGATCCTCGAGCACCTCGACCGGGCGGCCGCGCGCCGCACCGAGCATCAGGAACAGCGCCGGCGGGCGGCGGCGCGGATCGAGCTGCTGGCCGCGCGCCTCGACGGCCTGCTCGCCGACGGGCAGGCGATGCACGTGCCGGTGCGCGACGGCGGCCGGGCCGGCGAGGCCGTCGCGATGCTGCGCGGCCAGTTCGCCCGCGGGGAACTGGCCGACGTGCTGCGGTTCGGCGCGGCGCTGGAACGGCGGATCGACGAGATCGAGAGCGGCCTGGACACCATGATCGATCAGATCGCCGAGCGGCGTACCGTCCTCACCTCCCTGGTGCGGGCGCTGCCGGAGGTCGGCTTCGCGGTCGACGCCGGCAGCGTCACCGAGAGCAAGGACGGCGCGATCGGCCTGCGGGCGTCGCGGCCCGGCGGCGACACCGTCGCGGTCATCGTGGAGGCCGAGACCGAGGCGGACACCAGCCATCGGATCCTGTACGCCTCCGACGCCGTCCAGCGCGAGGAGCGGCTCGGGCACGGCGACACCGCCTGCGGAAACCTCCTCGAGATCATCGACGTGCTCCACGAGTCGGCCGACCAGGCCGGCGTCGTGACGAGCCCGGTCACCTGGGAGGGCCGCGACGCCCGGCGGCGCCCGGCCCGGAACGCGCCCCGGCGGCTGTCCCCGCCCGCCGCCGAGACCGGCCGGCAGGAGGAGAACCCGTCATGGCGACCGTGATCGCCCCGCGCGGGGCGCCCTGGCTGGTCCGGGCCTACCACGAGCTCCAGCGCCGCCGGCACATCGTCGTGCACGGCAACGTCGACGACCTGATCCGCTGGAACGACCGCTACCAGCCGTTCGAGGCCACGCTGGCCGACTTCCTGGCGGTGGCCGGGTTCACCGTGATCGTCCGGTACAGCCTGGTCGAAGGCCTGCGGTACCACGACGACGCCGGCCGCGAGTTCGTCCAGCGCTTCCTCACCGACCCGGGCACGCCGGCCGCCACGCCGCGCCCGCCGGTCACCGGCAACGGCGCCGCACGCCGCAGCCCGCTGGTCACCTCCGCCGACGTCCTCGAACAGCAGTTGATGGCGGCCCGGTCGGCGGAGCCCCGCACCGCGGTCGACGTGCTGGCGGTGGCGCTGCGCCTGATGAACCAGAACGAGCGGCCCTGCGTCTTCATCGTGGAGAACGCCGACCTGCTCGTCGGCGTGCCCTCCCAGATCAGCAGCGATCACGTGACCCAGGTGGCGTACATGCGGCGGCTGCTCCGCACCGATCCGGTGGCGCCCGGCGGCCCCCCGAAGTACCACAACACGATGGTCCTGGTCGCCCGCGACCTGTCGGCGCTGCCGGCCTGGCTGCACCGCGACAACCCCAACGTCGCGGCCGTGCTGGCCGACCGCCCGGCGACCGCGGAGCGGGCCGCGTTCCTGCGCGAGGACCTCGCCGGTTACTGGGGCGGCGACGCGATGACCGACGAGAAACGGGCCGAGGCGACCACCACGCTGGCCGGCGTCACCGAGGGCATGACCATCGTGGACCTCGGCGCCCTCCGGGTGACCTCGCAGGTCGCCCGCATCCCGCCGACCATGCCGCGCCGGCTGGTCGCCCGGCACCGGTTCGGCCTGCGCGACGACCCCTGGGAGCAGCTCGACATCTCCAAGATCAAGGACGCCGAGGCGCTGCTGTCCCGCCGGGTCATCGGCCAGCCGGCCGCCGTGCGGGCGGTGACCGACGTGCTGGTGAACGCCCGCGTCGGGCTCGACTTCGTCGCCGCCGGGCAGCAGACCGGCACCCGGCCCAAGGGCGTCTTCTTCTTCGTGGGCCCGACCGGCGTCGGCAAGACCGAGCTCGCCAAGGCGCTCGCCGAGCTGGTCTTCGACGACGAGTCGGCGCTGCGCCGCTTCGACATGAGCGAGTACAGCCAGGAGCACACCAGCGAGCGGCTGACCGGCGCGCCCCCGGGCTACGTCGGCCACGAGCACGGCGGCACGCTCACCAACTGGGTCCTCGAGCGGCCGTTCAGCGTCCTGCTGTTCGACGAGATCGAGAAGGCCCACAAGAAGATCATGGACAAGTTCCTCCAGCTCATCGACGACGGCCGGCTCACCGACGGGCAGGGGCGCACCGCGTACTTCTCGCATTCGATCGTGATCTTCACGTCCAACATCGGGGTGGGCGAGCTGCGCCGGGTCTTCACCGAGCCGGCCCTGTCCTACGAGGCGGTGCAGGAGCACTTCAGCCAGGCGGTGAACGAGCACTTCGCCACCACCCTGGACCGGCCCGAGCTGCTCGGCCGGCTCGGCACCGGCATCGTCGTCTTCGACCTGCTCCGCGAGAACGTCATCATGGACATCACGGCCAAGTTCCTGGACCAGATCGCGACGGCGGCGGCGGCCCGCGGCTACGACCTGATCTTCGACCGTACGGCGATCGGCCGCGCCGTGGCCGACGAGATTCTCCGCAGCGGCGCCGCCCTGGGCGCCCGGCAGATCCGCAGCCCGCTGCTCGAGCGCTGGGTCCGCGTCCCGCTCAACCGGTGGATCCTCGAGAACCAGCCGGCCCCCGGCACCCGGATCCTCGTGCACCGCCGCCCGGAAGGCTCGCCGCCGTTCGCCGTCGACGCGCTCGAGGCCGAGTCGCCATGACGACCCCCGACACGACGGCGCCGCCGATGTCGGCGCTCGACGACCTGAGCAGCCTGCTCGCCGAGGTCGACTACTACGAGAGCCGGCCCGGGCTCGACGCCGACGAGCTGGAACGCTACCTGCGGGCCGCCTCCGCGCTCGGCGATCTCATCGTCGCCGAGGCCACCCGCCGGCAGAAGGAGTTCCGGTTCGCCGACGCGGAGGTGCTGCTGGGCCAGTTCCTCCAGCTCAACGACACCAAGCGGAAGCGCTGCGAGCGTGCGCGCCGGCACCACGACGGCGACTCGGCCCAGCTGGCCCGGCTGGCCGGCCTCCGGGACGCCGCGGCCGGCAACATGCTCCTGGCCGAGGGCCTGCAGCACGTCTGCCGCGCCGACGAGCGCCGCCTCGCCGGCGACTTCGACACGGCGCTGCGTTGCCTCGGCACCGCGACGAGACTCTTCGAGCAGCTGGCCGCCAGCACGCTCCCGCTGCGGCAGATCGGCGCGTGGCGCCTCGCGCTGACCCGGGCCACGAGCGAGCTGATGACCGGCCTCGGGCACATGCGCGGCGGCGACTTCAAGGGCGCGCATCAGAGCTTCGACAACGCGTACGTGGCCTACGGCGAGTTGCTCGGGCAGACCGACGAGGAGCAGACGCCGGAGGACGGGCCGGCCCGGACACAGTACGAGGAGGTCCGCGGCCAGCTGCGCGACGGCCGGCGCTACCTGGAAGCGGTGCAGGGCTTCGTCGAGATGCTGCGGGAGGCGCAGAGCGGCCGGTACGGCGACGCGGTGCTCGCCGGCCAGGAGGCCGTCGACCGTTATCAGCGCCTGGTGCGGGAGGCCGTCACCCAGCAGGCCCCGCGCGCCGCCCGCTCGCTGTACGAGATGGACCTGGCCCGGGTCGACGGCTGGCTGAGCTGGGCGGCCGCCGAGCTCGCGGTCGACGAGGCGCGCTGGTCCGACTGCCGCGAGCTGGTGCGGCAGGCTCGCAACCACTGGAAGCAGGCCGCGCACATCGCCGCCCGCAACGTCTACCACGAGATCATCTCGCAGCGTCCGGAGCCGGGCGACACCGACATGCTGCTGCAGAACACCCTGCGCCGCTGCGACCGCGAACTGCAGTTCCGCAAGGAGATCGAAGGCCTGAACGCCAAGCTCGACCGGGCCGGCACCATCGTCATTCACAACCAAGGTGGACAGGGAGGACGCGCCGTGGCGCCAAGTGACTTCACCTTCAACGCACCGGTCAACGCGACCAGCATCGGCAACGAGAACCGGATCGAGAACGCCACCGCCGCCCAGCAAGTGAGCACCGGCACCGACCTGCGCGAGCTGGCCGGCCAGTTGCAGGAGTTGCGCGACCTGCTGGCCGGGGCCGCCCGCACCGAGCCGGAGAAGGCGGCCGTCACCGCCGTCGAGTCGGCCCAGGACGCCGCCACCCGCGGCGACGAGCCCACCATGCGCCGCTTCCTGAGCCAGGCCGGCCAGTGGGCGCTCCAGATCGCCCAGCAGATCGGCCTGGCCGCCGCCACCGCCGCCATCAAATCCGCTCTGGGCGCATAGCGCCCGTCCTGTCCGGCGGGGCAATATCGATCAACGAACTTCGCTACCGTCCCGGCATGGGTGTGATGAGCGCGCTGGTCGTGCTACTTCTGGTTCCGCAGCCCGGGGCGGCCGGCATCGGCGACCCCTACTACCCCGACTACGGCAACGGCGGCTACGACGTCTCCCACTACGACATCCGCCTGCGCTACCAGCCCGCCACCGACGAGCTCGCCGGCGCCACCACCGTCCGGGCCACCACCACCCAGGCGCTGACCAGCTTCAACCTGGATTTCGTGCTGAAGGTGCGCGCGGTGCTGGTCGACGGGCGGCCCGCCCGGTTCGCGCGGCAGGGCGATCACGAGCTGGTGGTCACGCCCGCGCGCCCGCTGCCGAAGAACCACACCATGACCGTCCGGGTGACGTACGCCGACGTGCCCTCCACGGCGCTGGGCGAGGGCTTCACGGCCTGGACGCGTACGCCCGATGGAGCTGTCGCCGCCGGTGAGCCCGAGATCGCCTGGTGGTGGTTCCCGTCCAACGACCACCCGAAGGACAAGGCCACCTTCGACGTCGCCGTCACCGTCCCCGACGGCGTCGAGGCGATCAGCAACGGCGTCATGCCGAGACCCCCGGCGCCCGCGGACCCCGGCTGGACGACGTGGACCTGGCACGAGGCCAGCCCGATGGTCACCTACGCCGCCCAGCTCGCCGTCGGCCAGTACGACATCGAGCAGACCCGGGCCCCGAACGGCCGGCCGGTGATCTACGCCTACTCCCGGCTGCTGACGCCCGAGCTGGCCGCCGCCGCCCGGCAGAGCGTGTCCCGCACCCCCGAGATCATCCAGTGGGAGTCCACCCTCTTCGGCCCGTACCCGTTCGACGCCGAGGGCGGCGTGGTCGCCCCGCCCGCGACCTATCCGTCGGGCTTGGAGAACCAGACCCGGCCCACCTACGCCGCCAAGTACTTCCAGCGCGGCCCCAACACGTCGGTGGTGGCGCACGAGAACGCCCACCAGTGGTTCGGCGACGCCGTCTCGATCTCCCGATGGCAGGACATCTGGCTGAACGAGGCGTTCGCCACCTACACCGAGTGGCTCTGGTCCGAGCACGAGGGCGACATCTCGGCCCAGACCAACTTCGACGAGCTCTACGACGGCATCCCCGCCGACGACCCGATGTGGCTGCTCCCGATCGGCGACCCCGGCGTCCCGCCGATCACCCCCGAGGTCTACCTCCGCGGCGCCATGACCATGCACCAGCTGCGCCTCACGGTCGGCGACGCCACCTTCTTCACCATCTTGCGCACGTGGTACGCCGAGCATCGCGACGGAAACGCGACCACCCCGCAGTTCATCGCCCTCGCCGAGCGCGTCTCCGGCAAGCACCTGAGGTCCTTCTTCCAGGCGTGGCTCTTCGCCCCGACCAAGCCACCCCGATAGCCTGCGTCGGCCCAACGTGCGGCCGGCCCGGGTCAGCCGCCCGTTCCCGCGGGAGGGGCGGTCGGCGACGAAGTCGGCCCGTCCACCGAGACCACGAGCGTCACCGTCGTGCCGCATTCGACTTCCGCGCCGGCAGTCTTGCTCTGCCCCACGACGGTGCCGGCGGGCTGCTCGGACGGCACCTCTTGGGTTTTGGACCCGAGTCGCGCCTGTTCCAGCAAGGCATTCGCGACTTCGAGGCTTTCACCGGTCAGATGCGGAACCTTGCACGGGACCCCGCCCGACACGTTTCCTCGCGACACGAAGACGATGATCGTGGATCCCTTACGCACCCGGACACCGCGCCCGGGGTTTGACCCGATCACGTCGCCAACGTGCTCCGCGCTGTCCCGATCCTCGCATCGGGCGAACAGCCCGACCACACGCAGGGCGGCTGTCGCGGACGAGCAGGTGCTACCAAGCTCGGGCACGGGGATACGCGGGGTCGCGCCGCTCGGGTGCGGGGCGGTCGTGACGGGCGACGACGCCGCCCGGCACACGGTGATGCTGACCTGCGTTCCTCGACCGACCGATCGACCGATCGGCGGGCTCTGCGCGACCACCGCTCCCGACGTGCAGACACTGCCCGGCGAGGCGAGGACGACCAAAGGCGCCAGCCCTCGGCCACGCAGCGCCGCCTCTGCGCCGGCTCGGGTCAGGCCGACCAGTTCGGGGACCGGCGTGGCGTCGTCCGGGGGCGGCGGGTCTTCCGGACGCACCAGAAACGCCAGCGTGCCGGCGATCAGGAGGACCGCCGCGGCAGCGGCGATGAGCCACCGCTTCTTGCGTCCCCCGCCGCCCGTGCCGTGGGCGCCGTCGTCCGCACCGGGCTGGGCGTCGTCAGCGGCGGTGGGATCCCGCGGCTCGTGTGGCATGGGAACCCGGGCCAGGATCCGGGTCCGCGAGTCCGCGATGGGCGGACGCGGTGTCGGCGGACGCGGGACGGTAGCGGCCGGGTCGTCCGTGACCGGTGGCGGGTCCGACCGATTGCCACGGTTGACGGTGACGTGCACCCGCACCACCTGCGCCGTACCGGATCGCCGGTCTCGCACGACGATCTTGCCGCGATTATGACCCGAGACAGGACGCAGCTCGATCGCCATCCGGCCGCCTCGTATCTCGACGCTCAGCCACGTGGCGTCCGTCTCGGCCGTACAGTCCACCTCCGTGTCGGTCAGCGAGTAGATCTCGATGACCTCCGGTCCGAGCCGCTCGTCGCTCCCGACGTCGTGCAGCGTGATCATGTTCTCGGACAAGACGAAGGTCGGATCGCCGGCCCGGGTGGAGGTCTTGATGCTCCCGGTCGGGGCCGGAGCGGCGGGCCGTCTGGCCAGCATGACTGCGGCGTCGCCGTCGAATCGGCAGTGCGGGACCTGCTTGGTGGTGGCGTTCAGCCTCGTCCGCACGTAATCGAAGATCTCCCGCAGATCCAGATAGCCGTCGCCGTCCCGATCGTCGGCGGCGCCGAGGAGACCGGTGACCAGATGTTCGGTGAACAGACTCGTGCCGGTGGCGACGGCCGCGTCGTTGGCCAGTGCCGTGCCCCGTGTGCTGGACACCACGTAACGTCCCGGTCCGGCGAGGGGTGTGGAGACGTCGCCGCCCTTGAACATGCCGCTGCTGCAGCAGTCCAGGATGATCACCGTGCATCGGGCGACCGACTGCTCGATGAACTCGTTGATCCGTACGTTGCTGACCGCCGTCCGCAGCAGCTTGTCCGATCGCGTGTTGCGGCCGCAGAGGAAGAGCTGGTTGCGCTCGTCGAGCATCCCGTGCCCGCTGTAATACAGCAGCAGCAGGTCATCGCGACGGGCCGCGGAGAAGAACGTGTCCAGTTCGTCGAGCAGGTCGTGCGAGCTTCGTTCGATCACCAGCCGGACGTTCTCGTCGGCAAAGAGTCCGGTCGCGGAGTCCACGAGCGCCCGGTGGAGCCGGGCGACGTCCTTCGTCGGCGCGTTGAGCGGGTTGAGGGCCGCGTCCGCGTCGAACACGCTGTTGCCGATCAGCAACGCCCGGTACGTCATCAGCTCTCCTTGGCGAGCTCCGAGGCGGCCATGATGAGCGGCGCCAAAGCGTCGGACCCTGCGTTCTCGGCCGAGACACTTACTGTCTTCGACTTGCCGTCGGCGTCGGTGAAGGTCAGTTCCACCGACCGGCGCCGATCCCGGCTCAGCCAGGTGTTGATTAGCTGGACGGCGACGCTGAACGCTCCGGCCGAGCCCAGCGACAGGATGAGCTGATCCACCGAGCCCTTGGTACCCGGCACCGGGCTCCGGTCCAGGCGCAGCGAGCCGGTGGCACGGCGCAGGTCGTGCACGAGAGTCGCGGTCTGCGCAAGCCAGCGCGGGTCATCGTCGTCATATTCGTCGTTACGCGCGACCATTTCGATCTCGAAAGGTTCGGGCATTGGTGCTCCTCTTCCTGAGGGTGATTCTCGAGTGAGGCTGTGCGCGATTATCACCCCCGGGAAATGATCCAATTACGGGGCTGTGACGTACTTGACTCGATAACTGTCAAGATAGATCTGATCGCCCGGCAAAGGTGTCGCCTGGACTACAGTCGCACCGCCTCTGCGCTGCTCGGACGCCGACATTCTCATCGTTCTCGATCCTTCGATGAAGAGCGCAAGTTTCCGTAGCACAGAAAGCTTCACTGCCCCCATAAAGAATTCACAGGTAATTTCCAGTGCCGACCGCGAATTCACAGGTAATCTCCAGCGCCGACCACGCCGGAGAGCCGCACGTGCAACCGAGCAAACGCGTTCCACAATCGGGGCCATACGTCCGGCGGTCCAGACAGTGGATCCTCAAGCCAGGCCACACGGTTGCCGCGTGGCCGGCCCCGGCCCGGCGCCGCGTCGCGGTCGCGGACACGGTCGCCATCGGGCTTTGTCAATGCCATTCTGGTGCGACTTGTCACATTTTTGCGGTCAGCGACGGTAGAAGTTGATCTATATCCTGTCTGCGCGCGGATACGGACCACCATCGATCGATGGGCTCCATGCGGTCCGGGCGACACACGGGAGAGCACATTGGACGAGATGGTTCTGGCGGCCCAGCAGTGGGTCAATTCCACCTACCAGGGAGTGTCGGGCTTCAACAAGGCGCCGGAGGATGGGAAGACCGGCTGGCCGACGATGTACGCCCTGACCCGCGCGCTGCAGCACGAGCTGGGCATCACCGCCTTGTCCGACGCGTTCGGGCCGACCACGCTGTCCAAGCTGACCGCGCACGGGAACATCACGTTCCAGGAGTCGAACGCCAACATCGTCAAGATCGTCCAGAGTGGCCTGTGGTGCAAGGGCTACAACGCCGGGCCGATCGACGGGA
Source organism: Actinoplanes sp. NPDC051537 (assembly GCF_055586105.1). NCBI lineage: Bacteria > Bacillati > Actinomycetota > Actinomycetes > Micromonosporales > Micromonosporaceae > Actinoplanes > Actinoplanes sp. NPDC051537. The sequence goes on along the minus strand of NZ_JBVJIU010000005.1, from coordinate 22,927 downwards.
CCTACGCCGAGGCCACCGACGGCGCGATCCAGGACATGGGTCGTAACGCCGGCGTTCTGGCCACGGCCGGGGTGTCGCCGAAGATCTTCAAGGCGCTGCTGACGATGGACGCGTACGTCGTCGTCGCCGGCGGCTCGGAGTCCGTCCGTGGCATCCAGGCGACGCTGAACCACAACTACATCAATCGGCGCGACTTCTTCATCATCCCCTGTGACGGGATCTTCTCCCGGGACGTCCAGAAGGCGATGTACCTGGCGATCCAGTTCGAGCTCGGGATGACCGACGACGAGGCGACCGGGATCTTCGGCCCGAAGACCCAGGCCGGGCTGCGTGCGCACCCCCTCTCCCAGGGGTCGTCCGGCGTCTGGGTCCAGCTGTTCAGCGCGGCCATCGTCTTCAACCGGGTACGCACCGGCGACGCCGACTTCTACACGAACTTCACCAGCAGCTACACCGCGGATCTGGCCTCGGCCGTACGCACGTTCCAGGAGTTCTCGGCGCTGAGCGTCAACGGCACCGCCGACTTCGCCACCTGGTGCCAGGCGCTGGTGTCCACGGGCGACCCCGACCGCAAGGGGACCGCGCTCGACTGCATCACGACCATCACCGACGCGCGGGCCGTGGCCCTGAAGGCGGCCGGTTACAAGATCGTCGGACGCTACCTGGACGAGCACATCCGGCCGCCGCGGGTCCCGCTCAACAAGTGGATCCAGCCGGGCGAGCTGGAGACGATCTTCCGCAACGGGCTGAAGGTCTTCCCGATCTCGCAGTACGACGGCGGGTCGCTGTCCTACTTCACCTACAGCCAGGGCTTCCAGGATGCCCTCGAGGCGCACGCCAAGGCGGTGAGCTACGGCTTCAACACCGGCACCGTCATCTACTTCGCGGTCGACTACGACGCCACCCAGGACGACATCAACTCGTCCATCGTCCCGTACTTCAAGGGCGTCGTCGCCGGGCTGGCCTCGCAGGGGAAGAAGTACATCCACGGCGTCTACGGCTCCCGCAACGTCTGCGCCGAGGTCACCAGCCGTACGCTCGCCCGCTGGTCGTTCGTGTCCGGCATGTCGTACGGCTACTCCGGCAACATGGGCTTCCCGCTGCCGGACAACTGGACCTACAACCAGGTGCAGACGCTGACCGTCGGATCGGGCAGCGGGGCCATCGAGATCGACAAGGACATCTGGCGGCCGGGCAGCGACCCCGGCGTCTCCTCGGTCAACGACCCCAGCACCCCGGTCGACGACTTCATCGCCTACATCACCCAGCTCTACAACATGGCGGTGAGCTACGGCGGCTCCACCAACCCCAGCCAGCTCGTCCTCGAGTACCTCCGGCACGACAAGTACGACAACCCGGTCTGGACCAAGCTGATCGGCGGCATCGACCAGGGCTTCATCAACAAGGTCGACGACTCCGGCATCAAGAAGATCAACGAGCTGCGCGACCCGTTCTACGGTGTCGACCTGCACGTCAACCACCTGGGCGCGACCTGCAACGGCGTCTACGTCACGGGCAAGCCGACCACGGTCACCTCGGGCAAGGGCGACGTCGCGGGCTGGGGTGGCGACCTGATGACCTTCTACGGCGAGTGGCGCCGGGACAGCGCGTCCTACTCGTCCGGCTACACGTACTGCCAGGAGAAGCTGGCCAAGGTCAACGCCAACACCACGTTCGAGCTGCGGGACCTGACCGAGGACGCGGACGGCTTCAACATCGCCATGCGTCTTCGCGCCGGCGCCAGCATCGTCACCGCGGTCACCCAGTACTACAAGGGCGGCGGCTACCTCTCCCGGATGAAGGACTTCTACCTCGGGCGGTTCGGCAGCGCGGTGAACCTCAAGACGATCGCGTCGAGCATGCTGCTGTCCGACAACGACCTCGACATCCTCCTCGGCCGGACGTTCCTCGTGGAGTCGACCGCCGGCGATGGCGCGCTGATGCCGAACATGATCCCGTGGGACAAGCTCGACGAGTTCTGCCAGGGCTTCACGGACGTGATCGTCGCCCGCGTCGGCCAGGAGAACGCCAAGGCCAAGACGCTGCGTGCCCAGGGCAAAATCTGACGGATGAAGACGTCGACCCGGTACGCGCTAGGTTCCTTCCTCGCACTGTTCGCCGCCCTGGCGACCTATGTGGGCGCCATCCTGGTGGGCCACTTCTACGACCTCCGCCCGGCCGACGAGTACTGCACCGGCAAGACGCCGGCGAGCCGCCCCCTCGTGTGGACGTGGTTCCCGCCGTCCAACCGGTGCCGCTGGAGCGATGGCACCACGTCGGATCTCGTGCCGCCGTACCTCAAAGTCCTGTTGTTCGCCCTTCTCGCCCTGGTGGTGATCCTCGCCGCGCTGGCAATCCGCGCGCGGGCCGTTTCCCCGCCTCCTCCTTCGCAGACTCCTTCGCAGAAAAGTGAGACGACCACATGAGTGACATCGCACGGCTGTCCCGGAGGCGCCTGCTGGTCGCCGCGGGCACGATCACCACCGGCGCCGCCGTCGGCATCGCCGGCTCGCCCGCCGCCGCCCAGGCCGCCCCTTCTTCCAAGAAGTCCAAGAGCCAGAACGGCTGGCCGGTGATCGGCACCGCCCAGGCCACCGGCTTCACCATCGAGGGAAGCGACGCCACGGTGGCCCTGCTCGCCGGCGATGTGGCCACGGTCCTGATGCACGTGGCCCGCCGCCTCAACTACGAGGTCTTCCCGCTGGTCAACGGCGACGTGCACGGCCACCGCACCACCGGCAGGCTCCAGCCGCTCGAGACCAACTACCTCTCCGGCACCGCCATCGAGGCCCGCCCGAACGAGTTCCCGACCGGCTCCGCCGGCAACCTCTTCCCGGCCCAGCTGATCTCCATCCGCGACATCCTGGCCGAGTGCGAGGGCGTGGTCCGCTGGGGCGGCGACGACAAGGACCACCCCAAGGAAGGCCACTTCCAGATCGACGTGGCGCCCTCCGACCAGCGCCTGGCCCGGCTGGCGGCCAAGATCACCGGCTGGAACGCCACCCCCGGCGAGGGTGCGGGCACCACCCCGGACCCGATCGACCCCAAGCGGCGTACCGCCGCCAACGCCCTGGCCCGCGCCCAGCGCCGCTGATCCGCCTGTTCTCGGTCCCGCCCCTTCGCCCGGCAGATCCGCTCGCCGGGCGAAGGGGCTGGCTCACGACAGCTTCTGCAACCGGACCGTCGTGCCGGACGGGTCCGAATGGATGCGTACGAGGTCACACAGCGCGTTGGTCAGGATCAGTCCGTAGCCGCGGGATCGGAGGTCCGGCGGCGTGATGCGGCCGGCGAGCGGATCGGTCAGGTGGCCGGTGTCCTGAAGCTGGCAGACGACCATGCCCGGTTCGGACCAGACGCTGACCGTGCCGTGGCTTGCGGCGTGCTCCACCGTGTTGGCCGCGACCTCGCTCGCGGCCAGCACCAATTCCGCCATCCGATCCTCCGGCAGGTATGCGGCGGTGTGCCGCCGCACGAAGGAGCGGACGGCGGCGAGCGTCTCGCCGTACACCATCGACGTCGCGTGCGGCGGCGGCGGTGGCAGCGGCCGGTTGAAGGCGGCGGCCGTCATCACCGGATCGGCGTAGTGATCGCTGTCGCGCAGGACGCCGTCCTCGATCATCGTCGGATGGGTGGTCCAAGCGTCCGCGACCACCGACGGATCGAGCTGCCGCACGTCGTACGGGCACAGGATCGTGGCGTCGCGGCCCGCGAACACTGCGTTGATCAGCGCCTCGTGCGCGGCGCAGGCCGGATACTCCAGCGCCGTCCGGCTCGGCCAGATCGGCTCGCCGACGATCGAGACCCGGCGACCGGGATGATCGGCGGCGAACCGGAGCAGGACGCCGGGAATGATCCGGCCCGGGTTCCGGCCGGCCACCGCCATGTCCGCGAAGGTGACGCGGTCTCCGAGGTCCGTCAGCCCGCCCCGCAGCAGCTCCAGATTCGCCCCGGGGACGGCGACCAGGACCGGGTTGCCGTCGGTCACGGCCGAACGGACGAACGTGGTGACGGCCGCCGAGTAGTCCGCGGCCCGGGAATACAGCAGAGCCGGGTGGTGGAAGTCAGGGGGATGAACAGTCATCGGGAACCTCTTGACGCGTTCGGCGGTATTTCGTTCAGGCGGTGCCGGCACCGTACGACTCGAACAACCAAGCCAATGCCGGCGGCCGGCCGAGGAACCGGATCCGGCCCGCGGCGCGATGCGACGCCAGCAACAGGATCCGAGCCGCTGCGGTGTCGATGAACCGCAAGCCGGACAGATCGACGGTGGCGATCGTCTCCTCGCTCGGCAGGTTGTCGAGCAGCTGATCGATCACGGCGCCGAGTGCCGATTGGTTCAGCAGGTCCGCCTCGCCTTCCAGGCACAGACCGAAGGGCCGCCGCGTGTGCCGGACACGCAGCACGGAGTCCGGCTCGAACGGCTCGCCCATGGCCAGCGCGCCGAGATGGGCCTGCGTGAGCCCGCGCAGGGTCGGCACGTCGAAGGCACCGGGATCGTACGCGCAGACGGCCAGCGCGAAGCCCTCGGCGAAGATCGTGCCGGCCTGGGCCTCGTACCCGGGTAGCCCTTCGACACCCGGCGCCCGGCCGCTCGCCCACGACATGTCGGCGAACACGCGCAGGCCCGGGTAACCGGCGTGGCGCGCGTCGTCGATCTCGCGCCGCAGAAAGCGCAGCGTCTCCGCCTGGTCGAAAGCGCCGCAGGTGAGATAGGACGACTCGATCGGCAGAACCCTCAGATCGCCGGATGCCAGGGCCTCGGCGACACGCACTCCCCGATGCCCGAAGGCGGCCAGCATTTCGTCGGTGTCGGCGCCGCAATAGAGGACCCGGTGTCTCTCGCGAAATCCGGTCTCCACCATTTCGGTCAGCGCCTGCCGGCGTACGACTTCGTCGTCGACGGTCCAGCAGATGTGGTCTCCGAGATCCAGTCGTTCGAGCACCGACAACCTGGCCACATCCCCTCGACGCCGGCCACGATGACGACTGCGGAATCTACTCGCAAAGCGGTCCACCCCCGATAACCCGACCGTGTGAGATCGCGGAAGCGGCGCATTCCGTACGCATCGACGGCGTTTCATCGAGGCCCGTGATCCGGCCGCGTGCGCCGAATACGAGCAGGTCGCCATGGGTGTGGAAGATCGTCTTCCGCGGGGCTTGCCCGAGCCACCGGGGAATCATGCCAAAAAGCGATCGGCGACGAGGAGGTACGCCATTCGCGGAATGCGGTGGACGTGGAGCCGTGGGCGGTTGCGCCGCTCGTCTGCCGGGTAGGCCGATGGAGAGCTCCTCGCTGGGCGCGGAGGTTGAGTGATGAGGACGGGAGCAGCCCACGGTTACGTCGGCCATTTCCACGAAGCCGGCTTCTACGGCTCCGACGCCGAGTTCCTGGGGTTGATCGTGCCTTTCGTCGAGGAAGGACTGGCCGCCGGCGAACCGGTCGTCATCGGATACGACGATCGGAAGTCCGACCTGCTCCGGTCGAGCCTGACCGACCCCTCCGCGGTGGAGTTCATCATCGACCGGGGGCTGTACTCGAACCCGGCGCGGGCGATCGCCACCTATCGGCGGCTGTTCGAGTTCCACGTCGCCATGGGCGCCGATCAGATCCGCATCGCCGGGGATGTGCCGCACCCCGGCAACGGGAGACGGTTCGAGGGCTGGGACCGCTACGAATGCGCGGTCAACACGGTGTGGCAGGACTTCCCGGTCTGGGGTCGCTGCCTGTACGACACCACCACCGCCTCCGCGGCGGTGCTCGACATCGTGGAGCGCACCCACCCACGTCTTCTCTCGTCGTCCGGGTCGCGCTACCCCAGCGAACATTTCCAGGAGGCGCCGGATTTCGAGGGCCTGCCGCCCGCCCCTGAGCCGCTCGAAGCCACCACGCCGCTGGTCGAGCTGATCGACCGCACCCCCGCCGAGGCCCGCCGCGCCCTCATCCGGATCGCCGCCGGCCGGCTCGAGGTCAAGATGCTCAAGGAACTGATCCACAGTGTCTCGGAGGCGGCCGGGAACGCCATCTACCACGGCGAGCCGCCGGTGACGGTCCGGATCTGGGCCTCACCGCACCGCATCGTGGTCCGCGTCCACGATTGCGGCCCCGGACCCGCCGATCCCCTGGCCGGCCTCGTCCCGGCGACGCAGGACCCCTCGATCCGCGGCTGGGGCCTCTGGCTCATCCACCAGCTCGATATCGAGATAACGCTCATTCGCCTCGGAGACGGCTTCACCGTCCGGCTGCGAGTGGAAATACCCCCGCCGGGACCGTCAGCGATCCTCGCCTGACCACTCCGCGGCGTGACGCCGGCTGATGTCGGTTAGAGGCCGAGACATTGTCTTGGTCTTGCGGTGTCGGTAGAGATGGCGGCATGGCCGAACGCGCGCGCGACAGCGAACGGGCAACGGCGGGCGCCGCACACGACGGCCGGGTCTCTGGCTCCGCCGCCCGCCCGGGCGTCCCCGTCTGGCCGGGATCGGCCGGCAACCGGGCGATGAGCCGACTGATGCGCAACGCCGACGCGGACGTCGATGGTGTGCCACCCGGCTTCGCCGATCGGGTGCGGGGAGCGGGCGGCGGCGCGCCGATCCCGGCCGAGATCCGCGCCGGCCTCGAAGCGGGCCTGGGCGCCTCGCTCGACGCGGTGCGGGTGCATGCCGGCCCGGAATCGGCGGCGATGTCCGACCAGGTGCAGGCGCAGGCGTTCACCGTGGGGCAGGACGTCCACTTCGCTCGGGGCGCGTACGACCCGTCGTCGAAGAGCGGTTATCACCTGCTCGCCCACGAGGCGGTGCACACGCTGCAGTCGGATGCGGGAGCGCCGGCCGGTTCGCTGACCGTCGGTCCCGGCGACTCCCCCGCCGAGCGCGAAGCCGAGGCGATCGCGATCCGGCTGACCGCCCAGCGCGACGGCGACGGCCCGGCGGCCGGCGCCCCGGCGTTGTCCGGCGGCGCCGGGTCGGCGGTGGTGCGCCGCTTCGGCCGGGCGGAGCACAAGCAGCTGGGCGACGCCGCCAACGCGGACATCGACCTGGGCGGCGGCCTGATCCTCACGTGGGGCGACGTGGTTTCCCTGGCCGGTGACGAGTACGGCTCGGTGGACGAGCTGAAGGCGGCCGCCGCCACCCCGGAGGTCCGGGCGGAACTGCGACGGATCATGGCGAACGACAACAACCACAGCGCCCAGTACGTCGACCTGGCCATGCACAACATCCCGCACTTCGCGGGCGGCGGCACCGCGGTCGCCTCGTGGAGCTCGCATCACGAAAGCGCCCTGCTCACCGCGCTGCTGTCGGGCCTGGACGACAGCGAGCCGCAGTGGCAGCAGGCGCAGCTGACCGAGGCGTTCGGCCAGCACTTCCTGACCGACTCGTTCTCCGCCGGGCACGTGCGCACGCCCCGCGCCGAGATCATCGCCTGGTATCAGGACGACTTCGCGCCGCGGGCGCTGCCACCGCTGATCGCCTATGCGAAGAACTGGATCCGCACGGAGCTGGTTCGGCAGATCGGTCCGCAGGTGCTGATGCCCGACGCCGCGGTCGGGGCGATGGTCGACGCCCTGATGTGGGGCGCGCTGAAATGGCTCGACGACGACATCCACGACAAGCTTCAGCCGCTGGTCGGGCTCGGCATCTCGGGTGCGGTCAGCGGCACCCTGCACGACCGGGACAACGAGCGCGGCCTGTGGGTGGCGAGCGCGGCACATCCGGACCCCTGGCTCGCGTACGGCGACGGCCGGCTCAAGTGTTCCGCCGAGAGCGCCGACCAGGCGCAGCTGGCGGTCATCACCGCCCGGGAGCAGATCGTGCAGGCGCAGGCGCTCGGCCGTCTCCGCCGCGACCAGCGCGGCGTGGTGGCCCAGACCTCGCGGGCGGTCGACGAGGTGCCCAGCTCGGTGCACTTCGCCCTGGACTCGGCGCTGCTCGACGGTCCCACGGTCACGGCGCTCAACCAGGCCGCCGATTTCCTCACCGCCCATGCCGAGCAGGTGCTCGACATCAGCGGGCACACCTGCCCGCTGGGCACCGACGACTACAACGACCGGCTGGGGCTGCGGCGGGCCGAGGCGGTCGCCGCCTACCTGATGGGACGCGGGATTTCGGCGGACCGGTTGCACGTGGCGACGGCCGGGGAGCGACAACTGCTCAGTGCGGACAAGGCCGGGTACCCGAGCGACCGGCGTGCGGAGTTGACGTACCGGGCCGCGGGTGACGCCCCCGACGACATGGTGTGGGCGAACCAGATCCTCACCGAACGGATGCCCGGCCCGCCGTACGCGGAGGTGGAACGGTTCATCCCGCACGAGGTGGTGATGCTCAACGACCCGCAGGAGGACTGGCACTGGGGCACGATGAGCAGCGAGATGGCGGCCGAGATCAACCATTGGATCGCCAGTTACGCGACCAGCGCGGTCAGCGCGGTCGCCTCCGATGCGCGGCTGGACGACCGGCAGGTCCCGGTCCCCGACATCTTCGACACCGCGATCGTGACGATCAGCCCGCGCAAGCCGGTGCAGGACCTGCTGAACTCGCTGGTTGCCGACGGGACCGGCGTGCTCGGCCGGATGGTCGGCATCCCGGCGGCAAACCGGAGCGTTCCCCCACTGCCCCCGCCGGTCACCTGTGCGGCGCCGTAAATAGTCGGGTGCTCAGACGAGGTCGAGGCTCATCGGGGTGCCTCGGGCCGCGTCGCGGGTGAAGTGGCGGCCCAGGATGCGGTCGAGCTCGATCGGGGGCAGGCCGTCGGCCGGGCGGATCGAGCGGACGTTCGCCGCGGTGACCTCGTCGCCCGCCCGGACGTCGGCGACGACGTAGAGGGAGCGGCGGAACCGGAGGCCCTCGCGTTCCGAGGGGGTCGGGCCGATGCGGGTGGCGCCGAGCGCCCGCCAGGCGCGGCCGGTCTCGTCGACCAGGGCGCGCATCTCGGCCGGGGTCAGCGAGAACGCCGAGTCGACGCCGCCGTCGTCGCGGGCCAGGGTGAGGTGCTTCTCGATGACGGTCGCGCCGAAGGCGACGCTCGCGACCGGCACGCCGATGCCGAGCGTGTGGTCGGACAGCCCGACCTGGACGCCGAACGTCTCGGCCAGGACCGGGATGCGCCGCAGGTTGGTGTCCTCGGGCGGCGCCGGGTACGAGGCCGTGGCCGCCAGCAGGACGATCTGGGTGGCGCCGGCGCCGCGGGCGATGTCGAGGGCGTTGGCGATGTCGGCGACGCTCGCCATGCCGGTCGAGAGGATCAGGGGCTTGCCGGTGGCGGCGGCCAGGCGGATCAGGGGCAGGTCGACCAGCTCCGACGAGGCGATCTTGTACGCGGGCGCGCCGAGCGACTCGAGCAGCTCGATCGCGGTCGGGTCGAACGGCGCCGAGAACACGGTGAGGCCGTGCGCGGCGGCTCGCTCGAAGATCGGCTTGTGCCACGCGTACGGGGTGTGCGCCTTCCGGTAGAGCTCGTGCAGGCTCCGGCCGCCCCACAGGTCATGGCCCGCGGACAGGCGGAACTCGGGCCCGGCGGAGTCGATCGTGATGGTTTCCGGGGTGTACGTCTGCAGCTTGAGCGCGTGCGCACCACAGGAGGCGGCCGCGTCCACGATCTGCAGCGCCCGCTCGAGCGAGCCGTTGTGGTTGCCGGACATCTCCGCGATGACGAACGGGCGGTGTTCCGCTCCGATCGCATGCCCGCCGATCTCGATGCTGCTCATGGCCTCAGTCATGACCGAAGTCTTGGCGCGAGCCGCGGCGCCGGTCCAAGACACCGTTCCGGTCCGGTGACAGGATCTGGTTATGAACCCAGGTAGCGGCATCGACCTGCGCCTGCTGACGTACTTCCTGACCCTCGCCGGCGAGCTGCACTTCACCCGGGCCGCGCGGCAGCTGTTCGTGTCGCAGCCGGCCCTGAGCAACCAGATCCAGCGCCTGGAGAAGGCGCTCGGCGCGACCCTGTTCGACCGCACCAGCCGCGGCGTGGTGCTGACCGAGGCGGGCCGGGCGTTCCTCCCGCACGCGCAGCAGGCGGTGACGGCGCTCCGGGCGGGCATCGCCGCCGTGGCCCCCCAGCCACTGCTGCGCGTAGACGTCCTGGACGCCGAGCTGGCCTACCCCCGCCAGGTGCTGAAGCAGCTCCGAACAACCAACCGCTTCCTGCGCCTGACCGTGACCGCCGAGGGCACCACCAGCCAGCGCCGCCGCCTACTTTCCGGCGACCTGGACGCCGGCTTCTGCGGCGAGGGCACCCCCACCGACGACCAGTTGGCGATGCAGCCCGTCCACAACGAGCCCGTAGACCTGATAGTCCCCACCACCCACCGCCTGGCACCGACCCCAAGCGCAACCTTGGCCGACGTGGCCCACGACCTCTTCTACCTGCCGCACGAGACCGTGGCCCCCGAGTGGACGGCGTTCGTACTCGCGGCGTGCGAAAAGTCGGGTTTCGAGCCCACCCGCTACCCCGTCGCCACAGCAAGCGCAGCATCGGCGTTAGAACTGGTAGCCGAAGGCGACTGCGTAACCCTCAGCCTGCGCTCAACCGCGTTACCCAAGGGAACAACCCGCCTGCGCCTGCTCCCCGACCTGACCTACCCCTGGGCCCTGATCTGGCACCGCTCCCACACCCATGACGCCGCCTTGGCCCAACTAAGAGCGGCGGCCACCAGCAAAACCCCGTAACCCCGGCTACGCGTACGGGATAGGCATGAAACCCACCCAGCCACACACCCACCGCAACCAATACGCACCGTGGGGGGTTCGGGGGGCTCGGCCCCCCGGCAGACATGACGAGGCGACCCGGTTCGCGCTCTCCGCGAACAAAGGCCGCCATCGACTCGTGGGCGATACTGGGATCGAACCAGTGACCTCTCCGGTGTGAACGGAGCGCTCTCCCGCTGAGCTAATCGCCCTTCAGCGAGACAGACTGTACTAGATGCGGCCCTGTCGGGGCCAACCAGGGGTCAGCCAAGCCACTCGCGCGTCTTCTGGATCAGGTCGATGCCGAAGCTGAGTTTTACCGACGCCCAGACGATCGCGGCCACGAAGATCATGCCGACCACGCCGATCACCGCTCGGACGGGGAGGCTCTGCCGGCCGATCCAGCTCGTCCACGCTTTTACGTGACGCTTGGTGAACTCGAGCAGGTTCTTGGCCCACGTGAACTCGACGGCCCAGATGGCCAGCCCGAGGATCACGATGGCCCACCCGGGACCGGGAAAGGGGATCAGCACGATCCCCAGGGCGATCACGAGGGCGCCCAGGACGCCTATTCCGATCTTGAGGGCTAGTCGGCCGGTCGGGTTTGCCCGGATCTTGTCCAAAACACCCATCGGTGCCCGATCCTCGTCCGCTTTCGTGCTCATTTCATCCCCCAGTGTCCCGGAGCCCCGTCACTACCCGGGAGGAATGGACGTTACCGGAGTAAGTCAACTGCTGGACCACCCGACGCCGGGCGGAACCGAGTACTTGGGCAGAACAGGACAAGATATCGCTTTACGTCTTGTGCGAAGAGCTTTTCGGAACCGTCTTCCCACTACTGGGTGAGATCAGCGTATGGCGGAGCGTAATGACAGGGATCACCTGAGTATGGGAAACGCGGGGTTCACCAGCCTCGCAGCGGTGCCGGGGGGAGTTCGTCCATGAGTACCATTCGTCCAACGACCGTCGAGGTCGAGACCTCGCTGCGGCTCGTAGCGCCTGATGCCACGGCTCTGCCCGTGCGCGCCAGCCTCCGCTACGACCCAGCCGACCCTTATGCGGTCCACGTGTTGTTCCATGCGGAATCAGCCGGTGGGGAAGCCGTGAGCTGGTCCTTCGCACGGGAGCTTCTCGTGACCGGGCTCGATGAGCCCGCGGGCATCGGCGACGTCCGGGTGTGGCCCTGGGCCACGCCCCGGGGGGATTTCGTCGCCCTGGCGCTGTCGTCTCCGGACGGCAACGCGTTGTTCGAAGTGCCCCGCAGCGTTCTTGTCCGATTCCTCCGGCGCACCTATGTCGTGGTGCCGCGGGGCCGGGAATCCGAGCATCTGGATGTAGACGCGGCGGTCAACCGGCTGCTGGCCGGTCGATAGAGCTGGCCGATAGAGCCGGCCGATAGAGCTGGTCGGTTGGGAGCCGGTCGATAGCGGCAAAGAAATGACGACCCGCGCGGACACTGCCGATCCGCGCGGGTCGTCTTTTTACGTACGGAAATGATGTCGCGGGACAAAACACGCAGAAAACGGACATTGAGCCCGATTATCCGACACATTCCCGTCAACCCGCGTTTTGCCAGGTGCGCCGCTGGTCATCGGCGGTTACCGTCGGCGCGATGACCTCTGTTGTGCAGGCCGCACCGCTGACCCCGCCCGGCTGGGCGGGGGTGTCGACGTGCGCGCTGGGCGAGGTCGAGCCGGCCGGTCCGTGGCGGCCGCCGTACCATGCGCTGCTGCTCACGACCCGGGGTCACGGCACCATCGAGGTCGACTTCGTGGCCCAGCCCTGCCGCCCCGGCACGCTGCTCTGGATCCGTCCCGGCCAGGCCCTGCGCATCGGCGCGAACGGCCTGGCCGCGTCCGTGGTCACCTTCGACGCGCAGCTGGCCGGCGACCATTGGCCCGAGCACGCCGAGTCGCCGTCGCGCTGGCAGCTCGAGGGCGAGGACGAGGACGCGGTCATCACCGAGTTCGCCCAGCTGGCGGTCGACTGCGAGCGGCACCGCGCCGGCCCGGTCGCGGCCGACCTGCTGCGCCACCAGCTCGCCGTGCTCGTGCTGCGGATCGCGCTGCTCACCCGCGACCCGGCCCCGCTCGGCGCCGAGGGCCGCACGTTCGCCCGGTTCCGCCGCCGGCTCGAGTCCGGCCACCCGCGCAGCCGCCGGGTCGAGGACTACGCCGAGGAGATGGGCTGCTCGGTGCGCACCCTGACCCGGGCGAGCCTGGCCGTCACCGGCCGCACCGCCAAGCAGGTGGTCGACGACCGGGTCGCGCTCGAGGCGCGCCGGCTGCTCGCCTGCACCCCGCTCTCGGTCGCCGAGGTGGGCCGCCACCTGGGCTTCCCCGAGCCGACGAACTTCGGCCGCTTCTTCCACCGCGAGGTCGGCACGAGCCCCGGCCAGTTCCGCATCGACATGGGCGCGAGCGGCGGCAACGGCATCCCCAACCAGCGACGGCCCACTGACTGAGCGTAATTCCCACAAATCCGTGGGGTATGTGCGTCGTCCTGGCGCCGACGAGGCATTATGGGTGTGTGCAGATCTCCGCGCGCGGTGACTATGCGGTCCGGGCCTCCCTCAGCTTGGCGCAGGCCTATCCCTCCCTGATGTCCGCCCAGGCCATCGCTCAAGATCAGGACATGCCCCGCAAGTTCCTCGAGGCGGTGCTGGCCGATCTGCGTCGCGCCGGCGTGGTCCGGGCCCAGCGGGGCGCCGAGGGTGGCTACACATTGTCACAACCACCACGCGACGTGACGATCGGCCAGATCCTCCGCGCGGTCGACGGCCCGCTCGCCGGCGTGCGCGGCCTCCGTCCGGAAGAGACTCGGTACACGGGCGCGGCCGAAAACCTTCCCAATCTCTGGGTTGCCGTACGCGCTGCCGTCCGCGAGGTGGTCGACGAGGTAAGCCTGGCCGAGCTCATCAGCGGCCGCATGCCGGCGCACGTGCGAAAGCTGACGACCCGCCCCGACGCTTGGCAGCCGCGCTGATCTCTCGTTGCTGATCGCTCGCCGCTGATCGCTCGCCGCTGATCGGTCGCCGCTGATCGCTCGCCGCTGATCGCTCGCCGCTGATCGCTCGTCGCTCGTCCAGTGGAGTTTGTAAATCCGCCGGATCGGGAATCGATCGCCCATCACGCACGCCACCTGCACGCCACCTCAGGAGGGACGTCCCCGATGGGCATCATGTTCCGCAGTCGCAAGAAGTTCGGGCCGCTGATCCTGAACTTCACGGAGCACGGCTTCTCATCGTGGAGCTTCAAGATCGGTCGCTGGTCCTGGAACTCCCGCACCCGAGCCCACCGCGTCGACCTGCCCGGCCCGCTCTCCTGGAAGCAGGACAAGTCCCGCTAGTTCGCGAAATATCCGGCGAGGGGTTGGTGCGGCAGGCAGCGCCGCTGTCTCCAACCGGCTCCCGCCAGGCACCGTTCAAAACCCGCAGGCGCTCGCGGCGAATGATCACCGCGGGCGCTTGCGGCGTATGACGACCGCCGTCGCTTCCGGTGCGCGGCAACTGTCGGCGCTTCCGGCGCGCGGCAACTGCGGGCTCTCGCGGCGCACGACGACCGCAGACGCTTGCGGCGCATACGACCGCAGGCGCTTCCGGCGCGCGGCAACTGCGGGCTCTCGCGGCGAATGATGACCGCGGGCGCATGGGGTGAGCGACAACCGCAGGCGTTGGCGGCGCGCACGACCCCGCAGGCGTTGGCGGCGCGCACGACCCCGCAGGCGTTGGCGGAGCGCGACAAAGCCAGCCTCTGGGTGCACACAACCCGCGGGCGCTCGCGGCCCCGGTCGAAGCGCCGGGGCTCAGGGCAGCGCGATCACCACGTCCCCGCCCAGCCGTCCGCCCGGCGGCTGGCGGGTGACCGCGCCCGAGTCGGCCAACGTGTGCAGCACCCGCGTCGCGTCGGCCGCGCGGTACACCGTCGATGTCAGGGCGAACGTTCGCAACTCGGTCACCGTCTGCGGGCCGACCCGGGCGAGGTGGGCGAGGATCTCGCGGCGCAGCGGGCCCGGATGTGGGTTCAGCGAGATGTCGATCAGGTGGCGGTCCGGATCGCCGGGATCTCGGTAGCGGACGCCGGCGAACTCGTCGACCGCCCACAATGCCTCCTTGAAGGCCTCGAGACTCTTGCCGGACGTGGTGCCGAAGGCCAGCAACTCGCCCGGCTCGTCCCCCGTCGCCAGCTCCACCTGCGCGAACAGCGGCCACTCACCCCGATAGGCCTCGGTCGCCACCCCGGGCGCGAGCGCCAGCAAGACCTCGGCCGGCTTTCCGGCGGTCAGCGCGGACACGGTTTCCGGCCGCGGCGGCTCGCTCGCGCTCGACGCATCCAGGAATCCCAGCAGTGGTACGCGCGAAGCACCGCCCGCCTTCAACGCCACCGCCAGCCGCTCGTCCGTCCCCCCGGACACGGCGTGCACGGTCAGCCCCTCGAGCCCGGGCAGCCCGTCGAGCCGGGCCGACACGGCGGCCAGGTCGTCGCCCACCAGGAGCATCGCGAGCTCGCGACCGCGTACGAAATCGGTCTGCTCACCCAGCACCCGCGCCGCCGCCTCCGCCAGGTCTCCGCCGTCGGCGTCGGCGTAACCGTGCGCGTAGGTGACCCGCCGGGCCCGGTGGAGCGCGGCCGGGGCCCACGCCTCGAGGTGCCGGACCAGCAGCTCCCGCTTGACCGTTGCGATCTCCGATGGGGACATATCCGAGTTCTACAGTGCCCGGCACCCTCCGCGCATCCGGCCGGCCAAAACCTGTGGATAACCGCGACACTCGTTTCGTGCTGTCGCGGCAGGGTTGTACCTAACGTGTTCGGACGAGCACTATGGGACACATGCCCCCGGCCCCGCTCGCCGAGCTCACCCAGCGCGCCCAGACATTGACGTCCGCGGGCGACCTCGCGGGCGCCCGGCGTGTGCTGGCCGGTGCGCTCGGCCCGGCCGACGTCACCGACCCCGGTCACGCCACTCCCGACCTGGCCGTGGCCGCCGCCCTGCATGCCCGCATCCTGATCGCGCTCGGCGACGCGCACGCCGCCCGGCTGTGGGCCGGCTTCGCGCACGAGGCCGAGGAGCGCCTGCACGGGCGGCAGGACGAGCGCACGGTCGCGGCCGCCGCCACGCACGCGGCGGTGCTCCAGCGGGTGGGTCATTTCGGACGGGCCGCGCAGGTCTACGAGCGCCTGGTCGCCGACCTCACCGCGCTCGACGGCCCCGAGTCGCCCCGCGTGCTGGCGGCCGAGGCCGACCTGGCCACCGCCGAGCACGCGGCCGGGCACTGCACCTCGGCCCGGGCCCGCCTGGCCGGCGCCTGGGTGCGGCACCGGCACCACCACGGCGACGCCTCCCCGGCCGGCATCAAGATGCTGGCCCGCCTCGGCGCGATGGAGCGCGAGTGCGCCCGCGACGCCGAGTCCCACGAACACCTGGCCCTCGCCCAGGAGCTGTGCGCGCGCTACCTGCCGGCCGACCATCCGCTGGTACGGCAGGTGGCCGCCCTCGCCGTCGCCCCGGCCACGGGCCGGCACGTCTGCGGACGGGTCGCCCAGTCGGCCGGTCCGGACACGCCCTCGCCGGCCGGACCTTCGTCGCTTCGCCCGTCCGCACCGCCTTCGGGAGAGCCCGCCGACCGCGCCGCATCGTCGGGCGGTCCCGCCGGCCCCGCCGCCTCTGCAGGCAGGGCCGCCTCTGCAGGCAGGGCCGCCGACCGCGCCGCATCCGCAGGCGCCCCCGCCGGCGTCGATCGGCCGGTCGACCTCGGCGACGCCACCGACCCTGGCGGTTCCGGCGGCCCAGGCGGCACCACCGGCTCCGGCGGCCCTGGCGGCCCCAGCCCTGACGAATCCGGCAGCCCTGACGAATCCGGCGCGCCCCCGGCCGGGCCGCCCATGCCGCCCCTCGGTCCCGGGATGTCCGCGGCCGGCCCCACCATGCCCTTCCCCCGCCGCCCGCGGGTGCCCGACCCCGAGCAGGGCGGCGACTTCCCGCCCGACGACCCACTGCGCCCGCCGCCCGACAACCGGCCCACCGACCCCAACGGCACCGTCTACCAGCAGCCGCTCTATCTGGCCGACTTCCGGCAGGCCCCGGGCGACCCGACCGGCCGGCACGCGCGGGCCGACACCCCGCCCCCGATGCCGGGCATGCGCGCGGCCGATCTCGGCCCGGACGGCCGGCCCCTGCCGATCGGCGCCGCCCCGGCCAGCACGCTGACCACCCCGCCGAACTCCGAGCGCCTGCTCCCGGTGCGCATGGAACCGCCCCCCACGGGACGGCGGCGGCAGCCGTTCCTGCTGGTGGCCGTGCTGATCGCGGGCATCGCGGTGGCGATCGCCATCGTCGCGCTCACGCTGCCCGACGCCAACGGCGCCACCAGCCCGCAGCCGACCGCGGCCGCGCCCGCCCCCACGACGGCGTCCACGACGGCGCCGACGACCGCCCCGGCGGCAAGCAAACCGGCCGAGGCCACCACCACCGCGCCGGCCGGGGACCCGGGCGCGCCGACCGGCGTGAAGCTCCGCGACAACCACGACAGCGTGGCCCTGACCTGGACCTACCCCAAGGGCGCCGAGGGGCCCGTGCTGGTCTCGGGCGGGCGCACCGGCCAGCCGCTGCGGGCCTTTCAGCAGCTCCCGGCGGGCACGAACGACTACATGGTGTACGGGCTGAACGAGACCCAGAACTACTGCTTCACGGTCTCGGTGGCGTACTCGACCGATCGGATCCCCTCCTCCGCCCCGGTCTGCACCAAGCGATAGCAACTTTTCCGCAACCGGACGGGACCGTCGCTGCTCCCGGGCTTCCCCACTCTGATGCGTCACGGCACCCTCCGGCAGGAAGCAGGAAGCAGTGACGACGAAGGCGGCGGAGCGCGACAGCGCCACGGTCTCCGACGCCCGTGCGGCGCTCGCGGCTGATCTGCTCGAACTGGAACTGGTCGGCGCGTCGAAGTTCCGGACCGTACGCGTTCCGGCGGCCCGCGCCCAGGCGGAGGCGGCCGAGCTCGGCGACGAGGAGCTGGGCCAGCGCGCCACCCTGCTGCGCGCCGACGTGATGATGCGCGAGGGCCGGATCGGCGAGGGCGGGCGGCTCGCTCACCAGGCGCTGGCCTGGGCCGAGCGGCACGACAGCCCGTACGTGCAGGCCCGCGCCCACCGCGAGCTGTCGATCTT
The DNA here is from genome assembly GCF_055586105.1 of Actinoplanes sp. NPDC051537. NCBI lineage: Bacteria > Bacillati > Actinomycetota > Actinomycetes > Micromonosporales > Micromonosporaceae > Actinoplanes > Actinoplanes sp. NPDC051537. The sequence goes on along the minus strand of NZ_JBVJIU010000005.1, from coordinate 5,081 downwards.
CTTCCGGCTCGTGGGCGACCTGTCCGACGCGCTGACCCACGGCGTGCAGTGCGTGGCGAACCTGACCGACGACGTGGCGCCCGCCCTGCGCGCCCGCCACCTGATGACGCTGGCCGTGGCCCTGGACGACAGCGGCTCGACCGACGAGGGCGACCGGCGCTCGCGCGAGGCCCTCCAGCTGGCCGGCTCGGTCGGCGACCAGGAGCTCACGCTGCTGATCCTCAACAACATGGCCTACACCGCGTACGAGAGTGGCGACGAGCCCGCCGCCCGCGCGCTGACCGACCGGATGCGCGCGGTGTCCGACCGCTCGGGCCGGGCCCTGGCCGCCAACGAGCTCGACACCGTGGCCCGGGTCGAGATGCTGGGCGGCCGCTTCGAGTCGGTCGAGGCGACGCTGGCCGGCGTGCTCGACGGCACGATCCTGGCCAACGAGGGCGACGCCGGCGCCGAGTGCCTGCTCACGCTGGCCGAGGCGCGCCGCCTGGACGGCCGGTACGCCGACGCCCAGGCCGTGCTCGACCGGGCGACCCGCGAGTGCGAGGCCAATGGGCTCGCGCGCCTCCGCGCCCGCGCCCGGCAGGAACAGGCGGCGCTGTTCGCGGCGGCCGGGCGCTACCGGGAGGCGTACGAGGAACATCAGCTCTTTCATGCCGACTCGTCGGCCCTGCATTCCGTCCAGCGCGAGTCCCGCGCCCGGGCCATGCAGGCGGTCTTCGAGGCGAACGAGGCGCGCCGGGCGACCGAGCATTTCCGGGAGATGGCCCACCGGGACGCGCTGACCGGCCTCTACAACCGGCGCTACGTCAACGAGCGGCTCCCCGCCCTGCTGAGCGAGGCGGCGTCCCGGCGCGGCCCGATCTCGGTGGCGATCGCCGACCTCGACCACTTCAAACGGGTCAACGACACGCTGTCCCACGCCACCGGCGACAGCGTGCTCCAGCACATCGGCACGCTGCTCGGGGAGGCGGCGTCGGGCCCGATCATCGCGGCCCGGATGGGCGGCGAGGAGTTCCTGCTGATCTTCCCCGGCATGGACGGCGCCGAGGCCACCCGCCGCTGCGAGCTGCTGCGCCTGCGCATCCGCACGCACGCGTGGCAGCCGATCACCGGCGCGCTGCCGGTGACGACCAGCATCGGGATCACGACGGCGGTCGACGGGCGGGCCACGGCGGCGGCGCTGCTGTCGCAGGCCGACCGCAACCTGTACGCGGCCAAACGCGCCGGCCGCGACCGGGTGGTTGCCGACCTGGCCTGAGCCCCCGGAAGATCGTCACATGACGACACGGGTGGCGATGTGGTCCGGTCCGCGCAACATCTCGACCGCGATGATGCGCAGCTTCGGCAGCCGCCCCGACACGGTCGTGGTCGACGAGCCGCTGTACGCCCACTACCTGGCCGTGACCGGCATCGACCACCCCGGCCGGGCGTCGATCCTCGCTTCCCAGCCGGCCCACTGGCCGGACGTGGCGGCCCAGCTGACCGGCCCGATCCCCGGCGATCCCGCGGTGCATTACCAGAAGCACATGACCCACCACCTGCTGCCGGACATCGGCCGCGACTGGCTGGGCGCGCTGACCCACGCGTTCCTGATCCGCGACCCGGCCCACGTGGTCGCCTCCTATGCCCGGGTGCGTGGCGAGCCCACCTTGGAGGATCTGGGCTATCCCCAACAGCAGGAGATCTTCCGCACGTACGGCGGCCCGGTCGTCGACGCCGCCGACCTGCTCCAAGACCCCGCCGCCACGCTGAGCCGCCTGTGCGAGGCGCTGGGCATCCCGTACGACCCGGCGATGCTGGCGTGGGAGCCCGGCCCGCGTGAGACGGACGGCGTGTGGGCCCCGCACTGGTACGCGGCGGTCGAGAGGTCGACCGGGTTCGCGCCCTACGACCCGTCGCCGGTCGACGTTCCGGACCGGCTGCGGCCCCTGGTCGACGCGGCCCGCCCGTATTACGACGAGCTGGCCGCCCACAAGCTTCGCTGATCCGCCTTACGTCAGGCCATCACCCTGACACCTCTCGTAAATGTAGGAGAGCACCGGCGTGGAGACTGCGAGCCTCGCGGGTTCCGGAGTGTCGAAGGCGGCGTCCGCTGCGACCTCGACGATTCTGGCGACAGCGCGGTCGGTAAGTCTCATCTCGGTGAAATATCCGTTGGCGTCCAGCTTGGGGAAGCGCTCCGCTGTGGTGTCCCGCGACCCTCAGATGACGAGCCCAGCCGAGCACGGCGTCGGCCGGGCTGACCCCCCGGTCTCCGGCCGGGACGGCGACATAGCGGGTCGGCCGAGCGGCTCCGCGGTAGAGGCGCACCTCTGCCCCCGCGGCAGTTCGAGCCACGTCATCGACGTCGAGCGACGCGATGTCGGCCGAAGTGAGCACTGCCGTGGAGGAGAGTCCGAGTAGCACGATCGCGCGGTCCCTCATTCGGGTCTCCGGCTGCCACCATCGCTGTGCATTCCGGACGAAACGCTCCGGCCTCACCGCACGATCGATTGGTCGTACCAGCTTGCTCATCACCTCGTCCGGCACGGCACGGGGCGTGGCCGTCGACGCGGAAGGGCTTGATCCCTCCCTCCTTCCCGGCTGATGACCGCGGAAACGCCGGAGCCGGCATCGGTCGCTGCAGGTCCTACGCCGGCGGCCTCGCTCGGAAGAGACCATGAACTCCCCGCATTGCGCACAGAACCAATCGTGCAGACCCAACCGATGGGCAAGAGCCAGATAATTGACGACACGCCCGGCCCGACGGAAGTCGTGAAGTTTGGCCGCCATTTCGCGATCTCCGCGCAGGACGGAAAGGATCCCGTCGGCGCGCGCGGCCAGTTCGGCGGGGCTCACGCCGAGGACACCCGACAACTTCCGATAGGAGATCTCCAGGCCGACGCTGGCGAAGATCAAAATGCGATCGGTCTCGTCGTCGATCCGCGAAAGCACCTCCGCGAAAAGCTCGGCGCCGGCCAGGTCGCCGACTGCCGCCTCGGCAGCGTCGTCGGCGGGCCGGTTGCTCCTCGTAGTCATTTGCGGTCCTCATCCGAGCGCTTGGAACTGCGGCGCCTCGTCCGCGACGGCCTTTCCCATCGCGTCCAGGGCAGGAACATCCGAAGCGGATCGATCAGCGAGCCGAGCGCCCGAAGGACTGATTCGACCCCGTCAGGGGTGGTCTTGTCGAGCGCTCGCCGTGCGATCTGGTGAAGCAGCCAAGCAGTAGTGACCATGGCCGCAAGCGAGACGCCGGCGAACACGGCGGCCATGATGACGGCCGAAGGGAGGGGATACGTGGTGGCTTCCTGCATCGAGAGACCTTCCGGGGAAACGAAGACAACCTGAATTTCTTGGCAAACAAGCACGTCAATCGCCTTGGGTGAGAGACGCCGCCCTGGCCCTTTTCGTTTCAGTAGAGCGGGAGTCCAAGCCTTCTTACTCAATGCGCAGGTTCGACTCCCAGCGCTCGACGCACATCAACCTTTCACCGGGCGGGAAGACCGGTCGCCCGGCATTGAGTCGCGAGCGACTCCCTGGTAACGATGGCCATCAATGGATGGCTCGACGTTTCACAAGGGAGTGACATGCGAGTTACACGTCCGCTCATCGCCGCCCTCGCGTGGGTGGCCCTTACGCCCGTCGCCGCCGTCGCGGCGGACAGCAACGGCTCGGCGACCGGCTGGACCGGCGCGTGGGCCGGATCGGCACAGGGCGTCTATCCGGTCGGATACTCGGTGGCCCAGCCCGGGCCGACCGGGCCGGCCGGTCCCGGGAACACGGCGCCCCTGCTGACCGCCGCGTTCCCGGACAACCAGGCGCGGAACCAGACGCTGCGCATGATCGTGCATCCGAGCGTCACGGGCACGAGCTGGCGGGTCCGGCTGACCAACGAGTTCGGCACCAAGCCGGTCACCTTCGCGCGGGCGTACGCCGGCCTGCAGTCCAGCGGGGCCAACGTCGCGCCCGGCAGCAATCGCGCGCTCACCTTCGGCGGGCGGCGGTCGGTCACCGTCGCGGCGGGCCGGGCGACGTGGAGCGACCCGGTGTCGGTCAAGGTCACCGACGCGTGGTCGCAGCGCCTCGCGGTCAGCGTGCACGTCGCCGACGACAGCGGGCCGATGACCTGGCACGCGGCCGCCTTCACCACGTCGTACATCTCGGATCGGGACGCCGGCGACCACACCGCGGATGCCGCGGACACGGCCTTCCCGCACTCCACCACCTCGTGGTTCTTCCTCTCCGAGGTCCAGGCCCAGCGTCGGGACGCCGCCACCGTCGTCGCGTTCGGCGACTCCATCACCGACGGCTTCTTCTCGACGATGAACGGCAACGACCGGTGGCCCGACGTGCTCCAGCGCCGGCTGGACGAGCGGCGGTCGGCCCACCGGCCCATCTCCGTCATCACCGAGGCGATCGGCGGCAACATGGTCACCCGGATCGGGCGGACTCCCGGCGGCTGCACGCCGTGCGACGGGCCGCCCGCGCTCGACCGGCTCGGCCGCGACGTCCTCGACCGGCCCGGCGTCCGGGTCGTCATCCTGCTCGAGGGCATCAACGACCTGGGCGGCGGCAACGCCACCGCGGACCAGGTGATTGCCGGTTACCGGGAGATCGTCCGGCGGGTCCACGCCCGGGGCATCAAGATTGTCGGCGCCACCCTGACGCCGTCCGCCGGGACCGCGTTCGGCCTGTACGGCACCCCGGAGACGGACGCCAAGCGCCGGGCGATCAACGACTTCATCCGTACGAGCGGGGTGTTCGACGGGGTTGCCGACTTCTCCGCGGTGACCGAGGACCCGGCGAACCCGGGCCACCTGCGCCCCGAGTACGACACCAACAGCACCGTCGGCGGCGCGGGTGACCACCTGCACCCGAACCGCGCCGGCTTCCTGGCGATGGGCGCCGCCATCGACGTCACGCAGGTGGAACGCTTCGTGCGGGAGCCGGCCGGCAAGCGAGCCGCTTGACCGGAACCGGCTCCGGGGGGGGGGGGGGGGGGGGGGGGGAGGGGGGGGGATGGGGGGGGGGGGGGGGGGGGCGGGGGTGTGGCCCGGGAGTCCGAAGGAGGGCGTCGGGTTGGGAAAGTGATGGTTTGCCGG
>NZ_JBVJIU010000004.1:436787-606655 GCF_055586105.1 Actinoplanes sp. NPDC051537 | reverse complement strand
GAACCGCCGCGGCCCGCGCCTGGCGATCCTGGTTGCCCGACTCCTCGAGCATGCCCGGCCGGCCGACATCGTGGCGTGGCAGCTGCTGACGTTCCCCGACCTGGGGGTGGAGGCGGAGCCCGGCCTTCCGTACGGGCTGGGTGTCACCTGCGCCGACGGGTCGAAGGTGCTGCTGCGGGCGTCGTCGACGGGCGCGTCGGTGGGTCGGGAGCCGGACGAGGATCCGGCGCCGGGCTGGATGCCGGCGGCGTAGTGGTTCGCCGGCGCCGACCTATCTGAACCGAACAGGAGCCCCGCGCCGTCTGGCCGGGGCTTTGTTGTGCCTACCCCCTGGCCTGCTGATACAGTCCCAACTTAGAACACCCGTTCGACCGACTTCCCGCGAAGAACGCCGGCCGGGCACCGCCGTGGCCTTCCCCTCACGGCCAGCACGTGTGAGGAGGAGACCGTGGCCGAACGCCGCCCATGGGCCGGGGCCATCACCAGCCCCGACCAGGCCCGCCAACTCCTCGACACGATCAACGCCGAAGGGCTCACCCGGGCCAACACAACCGCCCTGGCCGAAACAGTCCGGCCCGCCGACGACGTCGAACTCCAACCCGACGCGCGGAAACTGCTGCCCGTCCCCCAAGCCCTGCACCAGCTGCTCCCCTGGCCCGGCGGGCTCCGCCGCGGCGCCACCATCGCCAACATCGGCTCCACCAGTCTGCTGATGACGCTGCTCGCCGCCGCCACCGGAGAAGGCTGGGCTGCGGTCGTCGGGCAATCCTGGTTCGGGGCGTTGGCCGCGTCCGAGCTCGGCGTCGTTCTCGACCGGCTCGCCCTCGTCCCCAGCCCGGGCCCGGACTGGCCGGCCGTCGTCGCCGCGCTGATGGACGGCGTCGACATGGTGGCGGTCACCGTCCCCGGCCAGGTGGCCGACAGTACTGTCCGCTCGCTGCAGGCCCGGGCGAGGCAGCGCGGCTGCATCCTCGTCCCCACCACCCCATGGCCCAGCTCGGACCTCGTGCTCGAGGCCACCTCCCGGCAGTGGGAAGGCCTCGGCCACGGCTCCGGGCGGCTCCGCCAGCAGCACCTCGAAGTGACCGCCACCGGGCGCGGCCGCGCGGCCCGGCCGAGGACGGCGTCGCTGAGCCTGGGCGTGCCGACGCTGGTGTTCCCCGACCTGCCACCGGACACCGACCTGCACCTGCCGCCGGTCTCAGTGCCAGCGGAGGCGCAGAAGCCGGACCTGTGGGCGGACCTGATGCACCGGGTGCCGCGGATCGAACGGAAACGGCCCTGGCACTGACCGTTCTAGAACTACACCGTGGGTATTCAAACGACTAGTGAACGAAGCCCTGACCTGCGATTACAGTCGATCTGGTGAGGATCCGGGGAGCGTACGAGACCGCCGACAGGACGGTGCGCGTTGAAGTCGTCCAGGAAGGCAACCGGCACTACTACCGCATCCACGCCGGCGGCGACACGATCAGCCCGCTACCCATCGCCTCCGTGCAGCGGATCCTCGCCGACCACGGCATCGACATGGCCGACCTGATCGACGTCACTGACTCGGCGGCTCCAACGGCACATGCCACTTCGTGAGCACGTACATCGCGTACCCACGCAGCGCCATCCCCAGCATCGAGTTACCCACGCCCAGAACAGTGTCGAAAGCTTCCGTCAGTCGGCGCTTGACGAACCCCTTGTCCGGGTTGGTCCGCGCCACCTCGTTCTGTACCGCCTCAACGTCACGCCGAACCGTCTGCTGCTGCTCCGCGGACAGGCCCAACAACGGCAGCGCCTCGAGCAGACCGCCGAGCAGAACGCCGATCTCCTCAGCGGTCGAGCCGGTGTTCGTCGTTGACGTCTGCGAATAGTTGGAGCCGTCTACGGACACGTTCCCGCTGTTGCTGCCGAAGTTGAAGGTGTGACTCGGCTTCTGGCGGCGGTCGTTCATGAAGTCCTCCACGGTCCTACCGGACTCGATGAGTTCCTGGCCGGCGTCGGTGAGCTTGGCGATCAGTGGGAGACCGTTCATTTCCGGGATCGTTACGCCAGTCACGACCAAGCCGAACTGCGCCAAGCGGTCGGCGGCAGCCATGAGCTGTTCGTCTGGGAACAGAGCGCCCATGAAGGTGATCGCTTCGGCTGCTTGATCGATCCTTTGGTAGTTGGTTCCATACGGGTCTTGGTCATGCATCCAGCGGAGCAGGCTGTTCGCCGCGGCAGATTTCCTGAGTGCGGGGTTGTTCCGCCTCGCGACGGCGTCCTCGAGGTACGCCCTGCCGGCGTCGGTCAGGTCACCGCTCGTGCTAGCAGGATCCAAACCCCGATGGACCGTAACCAGATTGTCGTCCTCCAGGCTGCTGGCGACACTGGACCACCGCGCGAAGTCATCTTCTGGCAGATCTTCGAAGAGGTCCGACAGGTACGGGGCGTTGCCGTCGTTGCGACTCTGGTACTCGGCGAGCTTTTCGAGGTAGATGACGCGGCGGCTTTCCATGTCGAGCAAAACTCGTGTCTCCGATCTTCAAATGCGCGGCGACGCGTCAGCGTCGCCCAAGCGAACGAAGTGAGCGCGGGAGTTGATTGATATATATGAGGTGGTTCTCTGTGTTGGTGGTATCCAACGGTTGGACAGTCGAGGGTCCAGCCGTTGGCGTTTCGGGTGTCCAACCGTTGGAGGTTCGGTCTAGCGACTGTCCAACCGTTGGCACATAGCCTGTCGATCCGTGTCGATGTCGAACCTGCGCGTACCCAGCGGATTCGGGTTGTTCGGCCGACGCGGTCGCGGAATCGACATGTCGTCGTCGCGGCCGTTCTCGGCGAGCAACACGAACCGCTCCTCCCAGTCGCCTGGCCGGCACAGCTGGTACACATCAGCGAGCTTCCGGCCGCCCTTGTTGCCGCCGTGTTCGTGGCGGTGCAGCAGTAGCGAGTTCCGCAGCCACCGCAGGCTGTTGTGCACGGTGCTGCGGCCGAGCTGGCAGACATCAGCGAGGCGTTCAGTGCCTGGGTAGATGCTGGACCCGTCCGCGTCGGCGTAGGTGGACAGCATCAGCGCCACAAGCTTGGTCGACTTGAGGTCGCTCGGCATGACGATGCGGCGGATGGTGCGTTCCCAGTCGAACCGGGAGATCGTGTACTTCCGGACCTCGATCAAGCCACACCGTCGCGGTTACAGCGGCTGGTCGGCGGGCATGCAACAATGGGATGGAGCATCAGCGCCTCCTGCACAGGCGTTCAAGACCCCAGCGATCGGAGTTTGCCGCTCCGGCTGGGGTCGCTCTATTTCCGCGTCATTATCGCATTCACAACAGATCTTGAATGTGCGGCGCACCCTGGGCAGGGCAGGCCTATCGAAGCTTCCGCTCGAGCTCGACATCCACCTCAGCCCGCACGATCCCGAGCGCCAACGCCAGCCCGTTCCGGATTCCGGTGCACGTCGGGCACCCGTCGTCGTGGGGGCCGGCGTGCATGTCCGCCACATACAGCAGCGCATCGCCCAACGCTTCCGCGCTGACTGCGTGCCGGTGCGGGTCGGGCAGGCTGGACAGGGTGCCCGCGGCGATACCGATCAACCGTTCGGGGACGTCGTAGCGGGCGACGGCTTGGGTGGTGCGGCGTAGCGTTTCGTCGATCAAGTCCATGATTCGACGCTAGCCACGACAGAATGCATCGACTGTGGGCTGAACGGGCCGCGAATGCCGGGTGGCCACGAACCGGGTCAGCCGAAAAGCCAGCCGAAGAGCGATAACGTTCGATTATGTAAAGTGACGCCCGCAGCCCGGGCCTGTGCCAGATCAGAGCTTCCAAACCCTCAGTGGTCAGTAAGCGCCCGCCATCGGTCACTCCTTGATCTCGTGTAGCGATCCGTGTGGACCGCCGTCGTGGGGGCAAGCCGGCAGGGATTCGGCAACTCGCTCCACCAGCGCCAGCAGCTCGGCGTCGCCGCGTTCGGCGGCGAACTCGCGGAGCCTGTCGGCAGCTTCCAGCGCGGCGCACAGCGTCGGCGTCCAGCAACGGAAGCCGTCGCGGTGGTAGTGCCGGGTCGGGGCGGGCGGGTCGACGTTGTGGCGGCCGGCACCGCGAAGTTGGGCGGCAGCCGCCTCCAACTTGCGGAGCCGGGCCGCCTCTGCGGCGGCCAAAGTAGCGGGGCCGGTGTTGGCGCGCTTCGGGGCCGGCATCAGGCGGCCTGTCCCGAAGCGCGTGTCAGGTCGTGCTGGTGGTCCTTCTCGGCAAGGGCGAGTGCGTGGATGTGATCGAGTCGGCCGGGCTGGGCGGTCGCGATCGCAAGCCGGTCGGCCCCGCGCCGGGCGAACACCTCGACGCCGACCGGGTCAGCCGCGTGCGCGGCGGCGTAGCCGGCTCGGGTGACAGTCCAGTACCGGCGCTCGTTGACGTCGACCGGGCGCAGCCAGCCGTGCCGGCGTACGGCGGCGATGGTGGCGCCGGTGACCTTGACGCCGTGCGGGCCGAAGATCCGGCGCGCGGGGGCGGCGATCATGCCCCAGTTCATGACTTCCAGCAGGAGTGCGAGCTGCGGTGGGCTGGGCTTCCGCGTGGCGGTCACGGTCATTTCGCCTCCACTCTCATGTCCGTCATTCATCATCATGCCAACACGGTACACGGAAATCCGTGTTCCGTCTAGCAGGTCGATAATGTGCGTTGTGTCACGTCTGTTTGAGCTCAACGCGAGCAAGATCTCCCTGCCTGGTCAGTTCCAGATACGCCTCCCACATCGCGACCCGAGCATGCGGGTTTTCGAGCGCCGCGGCGCGGCCGGCGCACCAAGCTGGCGCTTCGCGCCACGCGGAAATGTAGCCGTCTGCCCATGCCTCCGCCGGGTCCATTACGGCCGCCAGTCCTGCCCGTATGCGAGGAACGCCAGCCGCAACGCGAACTTCTCCGCATAGTCGATATGGCCGGTGGCGGACTGCTCGACCGCGTACACCTCGTCCTCGCTGACCGGGGTGTCGGCGTCAAGCTGTGCCCGCTTGTCATTCACCATCACCCGCAGCAAGTCGCGCTCTTTGCCCATCCACGCGGGCTCGGTGCCGTAGCGGGTGGGGATCCACTGCGGCCAGCGGTGCCGTTCCTTGCCCGCTGCGGACAGGACGGCCAGAAGCGTGTCGCGGAAGCGGAGCATCTGCTGGTGCTCGGCGCTAGTCATGGTCATCAGCAGCCCTCCCGCAGCACCTCGGCGCCGGCGGCGAGCAGTTGGTCGATCTGCTCGTCGTGCAGCCGCGAACCCTGCGTCGACCGCCACACCGCGCCGACGCCGTCGAGCGCCCGCAGATAGGCGATGTCGTCCGTAGCTACCACGCTGCCCTGCGGCAGGTCCGCGGCCTTGGTGCCGGTCATCGCGTCTCCTTCTCGCATGTGTGCAACCGATACCGGTATGCGTCAGGCGTCACCACGATCCCGTCGCGCCCGTAAGGCAGGGTTTCGCCGTTCGGGTCAACACCCCAGAAGATGGTGGGCTCATCGCGCATGTCACCCCACGCGACCAGCGGACCATCCTCCACAGGCTGCTCGTCAATGACCCTCGGATTTCCGTCGATCTCGCGGGCGACGATGGTCGCCTTTCCGCACGTCACGCACGTCCTTCGCATCAGGCTTCCTCCCCTGCCAGCGTCCAGCCCTCAGCCACCCGCTGCCGGACGGCCTCCAGGAGTGCCTCGTTGCGTTCGGCCCTGCTGGCGAACGCCTGCCGTTTCGAGCTGAATCCGCCCCGGTTCGAGCAGGTGAACAGCTCGAGGTCGCCGTCGGGTTCCAGGTCGAGGGTCAGCGGACCCCGGGAGAGCACGGCGCCGTCGGTGAGGATCTGCTCGGTGTTGATGGTGGTCATGGATTCTCCTTAGTTCGACACGGCCGGGTAGGCGGGACCCTCATCCCAGGCGCACTCGGCGACCGGGTCACCGCACTCCACACAGGCGCACGCGCACTCGTCGACGGTCTCGTCACAGTTGTCGCAGCGCTCAACCTTGTCTTCATCGACGTAGGTGTCCATCACGCCCCCAGCCGGTCGGCGAGCGCCCGCAGGTCACCCCAGGTGAGGCCGGTCTTCTCGCCGTCGCCGTACATGCCGGTGGTGGCGATGACCACGAACGCGTCGTCGGGCTGGTTGTCGTACAGGTCGAGGGTGTGGCGTAGCCGGGCTACCGGGTCGTCACCCGCATGCGGGTGCCGCTGCGCGAAGTCGTGCTCGGCTCGGGTCGGGGGCATTCGGGGTCTCCTTCGTCTGGTCTGGTCAGTGATCGGCGCCGGGTAGGAGCTGCGGCATCTGGCCGGACTCGTAGGCGGCGGCGATAGCCGGCAACGCATGCTGTCCGACGGTGCGCCCGTCGGGCATGACGATGAACATGCCGAACTCCTGCTCCACGGTGGTGATACCGGCCGCGACTGCCTCAAGCTTCGCCTTGATTACCAGGGCGAGGGCACGCCAGCGTTGCCGCACCACCTGCTCGTACGCGGCTTCGGCGGCCGCGGTAGACCGGTCCTTTCCGGTCGGGGTGCGCGTGAACTCACGCGCCTGCGGGTCGGGCATCGGTAGCCGGAACAGGATCCGCCGGGAGGCGATCTCGAACATGATGGTGGCGGCTTGGTGGTCCCATCCGTAGGCAAAGGCGGTGGCGCCGTAGCGGCGGAGGGTCTTCTCGATTTCGGAGCGGCTGCGGTCGCTGCTGACCTCGGTCCGCTCGGCGTATCGCGAGCTGCTCATGGCTGCTGCCCTTCTCGTGTCTGGTCAGTGTGCTCGGTTTGGGTGGGCCGCCGTACGTCGGCAAACGCCGGCGGCCCGGACTATGGGCGTTGGCGGTACAGGACGGTCGGGAAGCCCTGCTCGACGAACCAGTCGTCCAACAGTTGGGTGATGTCGTTGCTCGACGCGCCGTCTTCGGCGGCCTCGGAGAACTGGGCATACAATTCCAGGACAGCCTCCGTGGTCATGTCCGTGGGCAGATCGGTGGTCACAGCACGTCACCCCGGCAGCAGGCGGACGGCACCAGCAGTTTCCGCGCCACCTTCGCGATCAGCCCGTAGTAGGTGTCGTGCCGGAACGCGACCGTCTTGGAATTCTCCCAGCGGGCCACATGGTCGCGGCCCTCCACGTGAAGGCGAACCGCCGGCCAGTTCTCGCCCTGCTTCCACAGCGATGAGGTGTGAAGGATCAACCCGTGGCAGACGTCGTCGCGGAAGATCCAGCGGGAGCCGTCGGCGGCGTTGTACAGGACCACATCGCCCCGCTCGTCGAGGATGCTGTTGCTCACGCCGCCATCTCCCGGGCCAAATCGCTGAAGAACTGTTCGCCCTCTCCGGTGTTGCTGACCCCTGCATCGACCATGCGCCCCATAAGCGCGGCGAACTGGTAGGCGGACAAGCCGTTGATGTGCTTCGCGAGCATCCCGTCGACGCGGTAGCCGCCAACGTGCTTGCGGTACGAGAGGGCCGCCCCCCACGCGGATCGAAGAACCTCCGTCGTCGCGGGCCCGTAGTAGCCGGGGAGCTGAACCGCATTCTCGATTGCTTCCACCATGGCGTCGTGCAGGTCGGTGCGCTGGCCGAAGACCTTGCCGTATCGGCGGGTCCGGGTTCCGACCCTGAAGACCTCACGTAGTGTCGCCGCGAGCCGCTGACCATCGCTCATGCCGCCACCTGCTTCCCGCCGTCGGCGAGCTCGAGCCCGCGGGCGTTGAGCCGTACCCGGTCGATGATGCGCGTGTTCCCGCGATAGATGGGCTGGCCGTAGCCGCGGCGGACGATGGCCCGCAGCACCAGCCACGACTGGCCCGGCGCGGTGGTGACGACCCCGTGCTGGTGCTGGCGGATCCGGTCGAGTTCGGCCGGGGTGGGCTGCTGGGCGGCGACCCGGGTCTTCGTGTAGTCCCGGGCGGCGTTGCGCATCTCATGCCAGCCGCGGCCGGTGACCTCGATGTCGGATACGTCCACGCTCTCCGGCTGCACGGTGTCGAGCGTCTTGTTGATCGAGTCGATCAGGGCCTGCTCCGCCTGGTCGAACACCGCCGCAGCGGAAGTGAGGGCGCCGGCCTGCTGCTCGATCTGCCACACCGGCATGCCCGCCCGGCCGCTGTCGCGCAGGAAGGCGAGGTAGGTGCGGGCCTCGGCCAGGTCGGTGAACTGGCGGTCAAGGGTGGGATGGCGGGAGACGGTGATGGCAATCCCCTCGTGGTGGCGGTCAATGCGGATGTACAGGGGGCCGAAGTCGCGGTAGCAGGTGTCGCCGGGCATGAGCTGCTGCATGGTTCGGGCTACCTCCCGATCGGGGCTCGTTGGTGCGCCAACACCGCGAAGCCGTCGTTCAACTTGCTGCAACCAGCTTGGCAAAGCAGCTTGGCAATGTCAAGTGGCTTGGCATAAGCCCTTGGCGTCGAGTAGGCTCAACACATGACTTGGCCAACATCCTTGGCTCTCCCCCCGCCCACGTGGGAGAGTCCGCCTATGGAAGATCCGGAACTCGAAAAGCTCGCCAGGGACTACACGCGAACCGAGGCGAAGCTGAACGAGCTTCGGCCGCGCCTGTACGCCGGCATCTACGCCTACCGCGAGAAGCACGGGCATCGTCGCGGCTGGCAGACCGAACTCGTCAGAGCAACCGGACTGACACGTGAGCGCATCCGCCAGATCATCTTCGCCGAAGAGAAGCGGCGCGGGCACCTGTAAGGCCCCCACTAGCGAAACGGGCCGGGCAGGGGTTGGCGCCCCTGTTGTTCCCGGCCCTTGACTCGGAGGTAGCCGAGCCCATGGACGACTTTACGGGTGGACCCTGCCCGAACATCGGTTCGACCGGCGATCTTGATCGTGTCGTTGCCGCACTTCGCGACAGCACGTCATTCGACCGCGCCCAGCTCGCCTGGCTGATGGCTGAGTCCTACCGATGGGGCTACGAAGCACGCGTTGACGAGGAGAACGCCGCCTACCCGCCGCCGAAGGTGTTCACGATGGGCAAATGGTTCGACCAAGCACTCGAACGCCAGAAAGCCGACGCCGCCGCACGACTCCCCCGCCCCGGCGACTACCGCGGCCGGGCCGGAGACCAGCAGGTGGCTGCGTGAGCAACCCCGCCCGCGGAACCGGAGCCACCCCGCTTACTGCCGGACACGGGTACGCGCGTCGTTTCCCCGTCGACCTGCTTCCCGACATGATGCGGGAGTACGCGGTCGATCTCGCCGAACGCAAACAGGTGCCCGTCGACCTGACCGCCCTGACCATGCTCGGCATCATGTCCGGCATCACCGGCCCACGCATCGTCATTCGCCGCGACCGGGACTGGATCGAACCCACCAACCTGTACGTGCTGACCGGCATGGACTCCGGCGCTGCGAAAAGCCCCGCGGTCACCGAACTGCGTAAGGGGCTTTGGAAGGCCAGCCAAGCCGTCCAGGAGCGGCACGCGCGGACGCTGGCCGGCTATCAGCAGGAGTTCGACGACGAGATCGAACGCTGCCTGACCCGCGCCAACAACATCGCCACACCGCTGGATGAGAAAACCGGCCTGAAGGAGCGGGCCAAGCAGTTGCAGAAGGAAGCCGAGACCCTCGCAGCGAAGCCTCCCAGACCCCCGGTCCTGGCCCTCGACGGGGACACCACGCCGGAGGCTCTGACCGACCGGATGGCCGGCAACGGCGGCGGAGGCTCCGTCATCGACGACGAAGGCACCCTGCTGCGGAACCTCGGCGGCCAATACTCCGGCAAGACCGCCAATCTTGCCGTGCTGCTGAAGGCGTACGACTGCCTTCCCTACTTTCCGTCCCGCGCAACCCGCGACACCGGCGAGCTCGAGCGGGCCGCGCTGTCCATCACCATCTCGCCGCAGCCGCGCTTGGTCGCGGACATGCTGCGCAACACGATGATGGAGGACACCGGACTCATCAACCGGTTCCTGGTGTCGATGCCTGGCGACCTGCTGGGCAAGCGGCAGGGTCGGCCGTCCACGTTTATCGACGACGCACCGTCCCGACAGGACGCCCATCTGAAGGCGTGGTGGGCGGACCTGCTCGACGGCCTCTCGCGCTACGACGCCCTGACCGGGACGCCGGACGAGACGCCGACGGTCATCGACTTGACCCGTGAGGCGTGGAAGCTGCACTACGACTTCCAGGAGGCGTTCGAGCCGCGCATGGACGCCTCCCGCGGCGGTGATCTGGCGAAGGTGCGGGGCTGGGCGTCGAAGCATTGCGGCCGGGTGTTGCGCCTTGCCGCGCACCTGCACCTCGGGGCGAACCTGACGACGGATGACCGGCTGGCCGAGCAGACGATGCGGTCGGCGATCGGGCTCGGCGACTGGGCGCTCGAACATTTTCTGCACGTAGGGAAGGTGGTGGGCTTGTCCGAGGGCGCCGGCCGGATCAAGGAGTTCATCGACGGGCGGGAGCTGCACATGGCATCCCGGACTGAGATCAATGCGGAGGTGTTCCGGCGCAACGTCCACGCCGATCAGCTGTCGGCGTGGATCGGTGAGCTGGTGGAGACGGGCGAGTACGAGTTCGCGTCGATCAAGACGGAGGGGCGGCCGAAGACGGTGGTCCGCCGGGTGTCGGGGGCGGTGGGTCGTGCCGCGTAGGGGTTATTTCGTAGCGGCACCCGGCTTAGTTCGTAGCTGCCGTCACTGCCGTGACCTGCGGAAACGGTCTTCGGAGGGGCTTAGTTCGTTTCGTTCGTTTAATTCGTACGGTCGGGACGGACCGGGACCCTCTCCTAAACGATGTCCAATTTTCTAATAGTTAGTTTGTTTTCTATATAGGAAATCCTTCCGGACACCACCGGACTCCCTCCTACGAACTAAACGAAAGAACGAAGTTTGCAGGTCGGGGCTACGAAAAAAGCCCTCAGCAAAGTACGAAGAAAGCCCCACACCCGCCCTCGATGCGCCTTTGACCTTCAACGAACGGAGCACGACATGACCGAGCCGATCAGCGGCTACCTGCTCACCGACCTGGGCGCGTACCCCGACGAGCGTTGCGGTGCAACCGCCGTCGTGGACAGCCCGCACGGCACCGAGTACTACGAGATCCGTTGCGCGCTGCACCACGAGCACGACCCACACACCGAACTGCACACGGACGGCAACGGTGCCCACTGGGGCGACGACGGGGAGGTCGAGTACCGGTGACCCCCGACCAACGCCACCAGCGCGTCCTGGAGCTACGAGTGCTGTTCGGAGCGGCCCTCGCCTACCAAGCCCAGACCGACGTGTCCGCCGGCCGTAAGGTCGTCCTGGTCGACGGTAAGCATCCTGGTGTCTACCTCCGCGAGCAGGTCCGCGAGCTTGCTCTGGAGGCGGGCAGCATTGTTCACCTGCTCGCCGAACTCGACCAGGCGATGCACGAGCTGAACGAGCAGGCTCAGCGATGACCGACGAGCTTGCCGCGATCCTGAACTGGGCGGCCGACGAGATCGACGCGCAGGCCGCCGCCCATCATGTGGACGAACCGCAAATGCTCGACCTGACCGACCACATCCGCTGCTTCGCCGACCAGCCACAACGCCGCAGCCTCGTCCCGTGGCCCGACGGCGTGCGCCGGCCCGGCCAAGTCGGGGAGGCGGGATGAGCTCGCCAGCGGAGCGCATGTTCGGAGCCGCAGCCGAACTCGGCCGGATCATTGCTGAGCAGCGCCGCGAAGGACGCCAAGCGCAGAAGGACGCCCGTAACGCGCGCCGGCGGGCGCAATGTGCCGCCACCAAACACCTGCCGAAACCCGTGAAGGCTCTGCCGGTGCAGCCCGGGGACGAGTACGGCGACCCAGACCTTTGGGAACCGACGTGCACCTGCTACCGGTCAGCGCCATGCCATTACTGCATGACGACAGACCCCGACGCCTAACTGGAAGGAACATGGCATGACCCGCAAGCGCACCAGCGCCGAGCAGGTTCGGCGCGCCCTGCAAACAGACCGTGACCAACAGCCGAGGCCGGTCGCTGCCGTCGCCGTCGACATGCGCCTCACCACCACCGACCTGGCCAGGCTCAGCCCCGGCCAGGTCCAGGCCGTGTTCGAAGGTGTCGGCCGGATCGCCGCGCAAGGTTCGGGCCGATGACCCCAGTGATTCGCTTGGACGCGTTGTTCGCCCTCGACGACAAGACCAGCCTGTTCCTGGCGTGGGTCGGACAGTGCCCGTGGCCGTCGCTGCCCCGGGAGGGCGACAGCTTCGAGTGCTGCAGCGACATCGGCCTACCCATGAAGTTCAAATTCGTTTGGTACCGGATGCCGACCGGCGACGACCCGGAGACAGTGGCGTCGTCGATCGATGCCCCGAACGAGGCCATCGAACACCTGATGTCGGTGCACGGCTTCCAGGACGTCACCCCGTGACGCTTCATAGGCAGCTGCTGTCGTTCCTGGAACTGTCCGACCTGCTCGAAGACTGGGCCATCACGAACGGAGACACCATGACCGGCACGCTGGCCTGCTGGTGGTGCGGCATCGAACCCACCGACGTGATCGAGGTCCGCTCGTTCGAGGGCACCGTGCGGCAGGTTCCGCACTGGCCGGCCGGCGACCACACCCACCGGGAGACCGCGCCGAGCCCCGACGAACTCCTCGACGCGGCCCTGCTCAAGGACATTCCGTGACGGCCGCCAACCCGACCCGGGAGCAACTGTTCGCTGCGGCTACGGAACTCCAAGCACCGGAAGC
Source organism: Actinoplanes sp. NPDC051537 (assembly GCF_055586105.1). Classification (NCBI taxonomy): domain Bacteria; kingdom Bacillati; phylum Actinomycetota; class Actinomycetes; order Micromonosporales; family Micromonosporaceae; genus Actinoplanes; species Actinoplanes sp. NPDC051537. The sequence goes on along the minus strand of NZ_JBVJIU010000004.1, from coordinate 594,015 downwards.
ATCTACCCTGATGAGCAGCTCGGTTCCTATCTTGATGTTGGACATCGACGGCGTTCTGAACGGCCATCCGCGCCGCTGCGGCTGGGGCCGGCCACCTGAGCGGTTGAAGGTCGGCATGCCCGTCTACTACGAGCCGCAGGCCGTCGACCGGCTCCGTAACCTGCACGCCACCGGCGTAGTGGAGGTCCGCTGGTGCACCACCTGGTGCGGCATCCCCGCCGCCCTCGACCAGCTCGGCAACCTTCTCGACCTGCCGTTCCCGCCTGCGTTCGGTGACCGGCCGATGTCGAAGACGTGGGGCGACATGAAAGTCGAGGCAGCGTTGGCCGTCCTCGAACAAGGACGCCGGCTGATCTGGGTCGACGACGAGGAAGCCACCGCGGGCCGGCGGCTGTTCCCGGAGGTTGCCCGGGCGGAGCGGGAAGGGCGGGCACTGCTAGTCGAGCCGGTTTCCGAGCTCGGCCTGCAGCCGGAGCATTTCGCGGCGATCGAAGCGTTCGCCGCCGAGCAAATGGCAGACCCGAACAGCCAGGCGTTGGCTGCCGAGATGGGAGCATGACGAGATGGGTGCGTGGATCGGCCGGGCCGTCGACGACATCGTTCACGGGTTCTGGGCCGGTGTCGAATGGCTGGTGAACGCGTGACCGACATCGACCAGTTCGTCACCTGGCTCAGGCAGCAGATGGACGAGGACGGTCGCCCGGCCGCGATGGGGTTGCCGCTGACCGCCGCCGGCAACTACATCATGTAGGACCTGAGCTGCGGGTCCGTTCCCGTACGTTCACCCAACGTTAACGGCCGGATACAGAATCCGGCCACATGGTCAACGGCTCTTCCGCCGAACGGCTACATCCATGCTGACCAGCAAATACCTGCCCCATCCGTAATCAGGACCGGACAAACGATCTCACCAGGGAAAAGGCACGGACAGCAACGCACTTCCCCCACAAAGATCAACCAAAGTGAGGAAAAAGGGCCGTAACCTGCACGGCAACCAGATCGGTTCCCTCATGAACACGCATTCACGCGAGGGGATACGCAGTGAACGGACCAGGACAACGCACCGAAGACATCCACGCCGTAACCAGCCGACCCTCCCCCAACACCGACCGGCAACGCCGCACCGGCTGGTGGCTCGTCACCGCCGGCATCGCCGTCTGCGTGTGCTCCTTCGCCGCCGCCCAAGCCGCCGCCGTCATCACCAGCGGACAGATGTTCGGCAACGACGTCGCCCACCTCTACGCCATCCTCGCCCTCATCTCCCTGATCAGCGTCGGCGGCGGACTCATCAACGCCGGCATCACCAAACTGATCACCGCCCGCGTCACCGACGGCATCGCCTCCCTGCATGCCGGGCAGGACGGCATCCGCCGGCGCCTCGTCCAGCAGGCCGCCGAAATCCACGACCTGTCGACCCGCAACAAGGCCAGCATCGACTCGCTGACCGCGTCGCTGCAGGCCCGATCCGACTCGCTGGGCGGGATCCTCGAGTCGCTGCCGAAGCGGCTCGCCCTCATCGAGCAGGCTGTCGGGGCGGTCGCCGAGCACCTGCCCGACGCGATGCTGTCGGAGCACTGGAAAGGCTTCAACGAGGCCGTCCGGGAGGGATTCGGCGGCCAGCAGACCGGCACCGACGGCGGCGGCGCGCACCGGCGCGGCCCGCATCTCGGATTGGTGCCGCCGAACACCGACGAGCCGTGACCTGCCGCCCGCGACCCAAAATCAAGGGTATGGTCCTGTGTCGATGAGGTGGACTCGTCCACCGGACAACCGCGGCACCAGGCCACCAAACGGTCCTCCCTACGCTCACCCGGATGATCAACCCGCAGCCCGGTGCGACCATCTACGAACAGGTCGCCGACCGGCTGCGCCAACAGATCCGCAACGGCGCCCTGCGACCCGGACAGGTCATCCCCTCCGAACGCACCCTTGTCCAGGAGTACGCCATCGGTCGGCAAACGATCAGCCGGGCCATCAAACTGCTGCGCGCCGAAGGGCTGCTCGAATACCGGCGCGGGCGAGGTGTCTTCGTGCGTGAGCAGCAACCCCTGACCGACCTGACCCCGCCCGCCGGCGTCACCGCCGTGGTGCGCGCGCCCTCGACCATCGAGCGGGCCGAGCTCGACCTGCTGGACGGGGTCGCCGTCATCGCCGTCACCCTGCCCGGCGGCGCTACGACCATCTACGCGGCGGACCGGTGGCGGCTGCGCTGGCCGTAGGTCACACCCACTCGACCAGCACACGCCGCGGGTCGAAAGCAGGCAAGTCCGCCCGCCACCGGTGCTCACGCGCCACCACACCGCGCGTACCCGCAACCACAGTGACAGTTGGCATGAGCGCGGCAACGACGGCCCGGCGTCGGCCCAGGTCGAGTTCGGCCCACACTTCTTCCGGCTCGCGGCCGTGGAACGGTTCCAACGGTGACTGTTGCACCGCCGCCGCCCGCAACTGGTCAATCTCCTCGATCCGTTCCCGGATCCGACGCGAGCGGCGGGCCAGCGTGTGTTCGTCCAGTCCCAGGTCGTCAGCCAGGGTGTCGAGCCGGCCCCGAAGCGCCTTGGCTTCCTCCGACAACGCCGCAAGGTCCACCTCGGCCGGCGTGTGCTGCAAGAGCGCTTCAGCGTCAGGTAACCGCAGCCGATCGACGACCAGTTCCGTGATGTACTCGTCGAGAGTCACCGCACTGATCACGGTGTGCTTGCCGGTTTTGCAGCGGTACGCCGGGTAGGTGCCACGACCGGCGCCGAGGCTGGACCCCGACCCGGTGAGCGGCCCCTCACACACGCCGCACCGCACCAGCCCGGACAGCAGCCAGCGGCGGGCCGGGCCAGGCGTGGTACGCCTTTGCGGATCATCGAGTAGGGCGGCGAGGGCGGCCTGCATGTTCTCGGTGCCCGGGTGCGGGCGAAGCAGGACGCGGGCAAGAGTACGCGTCGACCAGGGGCCACCGACGCTGGTTCGCAGGCCTCGCTGGTTCAAGTCCTTGACCAGGGAGGTCAGCGACTGGCCGCCCAGGACCCGCCTGGCGAGGTTGTTCAGCTCCTGGGCTTCCGGTTCGCAGACGGTGATGCCGTCGGCTTCCCTGCCGTAGGCGCGCCAGCCGCCGTGCCAGCGGCCTTCGTCGCGGGCTTGTTGTTTTGCCCGGCGGGTTCGTTCCCCGATGCGCTCCGCTTCGGCGGCGTCGACGCTTGCCTTGATCCGGGCGACCATGCGGCCGTCCGCGGTGGCCAGGTCGTCGCTTCCGGACACGACGGTGCGGAACTGCACGCCAGTCTGGTCGTGTGCCGCGATCAGCCGTTCCAGCTCGAGCGGCCGGCGGGTGAGCCGCGAGTTGGAGTAGGCGAGGATGACGCCGATCTTTCCTGCTTCGCCGAGACTCATCATCTCTTCGAACGCGGGGCGCTTCTTTTTCGACAGGGTGCTGGCGCTGATGTCGTTGTCGGCGAAGATTCTGCCGAGGGTGTAGCCGTGGTGTTCGGCGAGGCGCTGGCAGTCTTGTTCTTGGCGTTCGATGCTGAGTTTGCGGCCTTCGGGGTCTTTGGAGATGCGCAGGTAGGCGACGACGTTGGTCACAAGCTAGACATGTTATTGGTTGGCGCACGCGAAGGCAAGGGCGGTTCCCCACTGCCCGGCGCCGGTCTCGGTCGTCAGGCGCCGGACCCCCGCGGCCGCGTTGTAGTACGCCTGGGGAACCGCGGTGTTCGGCTTGTGCGAGCCGGCCGGCGACACCCCCTCGTACTTGTAATAGATCTTCGCCGGGGTGCCGAGCGCCTTCTCCAGACGCCGCGCCCGGTAGAGGGGCGACGGCCGCCAGAGCTTGTAGACCTCGAGCACCTCCTCGGGAATGTCGACGTAGCGCTCGGGCGTCAGCTCCTGCGCGATGAGCGCCATCGGAAACAGCGGCGCGAGATCGTCCGGCCCGACCGGCTGGAGCGTGCCCGGGTGCAGCACCGGGGGCGGCGGCTCCGGCAGATCGGGCACGATGTTGTACCAGCGCCGGGGCATTTCCTCTTCCGACAGAAGAAACTTCGTGGTCATGGACGGATCATCCTCCGGCGACCACGCCGCTGAGAACAGCCGCGCCGCTTTCGTCTAGGCAGGTCCGAAACGCCGCTCCCACTGCGGCTCGCCCTCGCGGTCGAGCCGCAGCACCCGGATGGCCGGCGGCGGGGCGGTCGTCCCGGCCACCACCAGCCCCCCGCCGGTCGTCGCGGTGACCGCACGGCCACGCCAATGTCCGTCGTGGAAACGCTGCCGGCCGATCCGGCCCTCGGGGTCGACATCGACCACCCACAGCCGTTCCGGCGCGGGTCCGGAATGGCCGGCCGCGACGATCGCGCCTCCCGGCCGAACGGTCACCGCGGTCAGCTCGCCCCCGCCGCCGGCCGGAACCCGGCTCTGCCAGCGGCGTGTCCCGTCGGCGGCGAGCCGGGCCACGACCGAGGTGCCGAGCGCGGTCGTCGACCGCCCGCGAACGGCGACCATGGCGACGCCGGCACCGTGCGCGGCGAGGCCGGTGACCTCCTCGGCGTCGTCGAGCGTCACCTCGGCGCCGGCGGTGACCAGCCAGCCGCGCCCGCCCGCGGCGCCACCGGCCATCGTGGCGCCGTCCGGCAGCAGCGTGACCGCGCGGAAACCGGTCGCGCCGGGTGGGCCGAAGGTCGCGCTGTCCACGACCACCCCGTCGTCGTCGAGGTACAGCAGGCATCCCCGATAGCGGCGGGGACCCAGCAGGCGTTCGCCGGCGATCACCAGGCCACCGCCGGGCCGGGATGCCAGCGCCCGCCCGAGGCCCAGCTCGGGCGGGTAGTGGCGGACGGACATGGTCCGGCCCCCGGCGGTGAGCGTCACCCAGCATCAGGTGCTCGCCGGCGCGCCCGAGCACGGTGACGGTGGCGTCGCCGGCGAGGATCCCGTCGGCAAACCGTTTCAGGAAGGCGCGCACGGCCGCCTGCCGCGCCGGCTCCGTGGGCAGCGCCCGCGCCACGCCGGCCGCGCTGATCAGCCAGAACTGGGCGAACTGGGTGGAGTACGCCCAGCCGTCCGGACTGCGGTCGGCCAGCACCTGCTGCTTCTCGGCCGGGCTCAGGCGCGCGATCACCGGCAACAGGTAGCTCCCGGATCTCGTCTCCGACTCCGGGCGGGCGGTCCGGTGCGGGTTGAGCCAGGCGTCGAGGCAGTGCAGGTTCGGCAGCACGTTGTCGAAGACGACCTGGTTGCCCTCGCGCATCGCGGCCTGCAGTTCGACACCCGCCAGGTGCAGGGTGTCGTTGGCGATGTCGTGGTCGGCGTCCATGTCGGCGATCTGGTGGGCGCCGTTGGCGACCAGGTACGCGGCCAGCGCCCACCGGGTGCCGAAGCCGCGTGCCAGCGCGTACCGGTAGAACCAGCCGTAGAAGTCGCGCCGCTGGGCGATCGTGCGGTACTGGCTCGCGTCGGCGGCGTTCAGGTTGGCCAGGCACGCGGCCTCCCACCGCGGGGAGCCGCCCTCCCGGTCGGCCGTCGTCCAGTCCGGCGGGCCGGTCAGCGCGGACGGGTCGGCGACCTCCTTGCGTTGCACGCCGTGCGCCCGGCCGCCGGCCTGCTGAGCGGTGTGGGCCGGCTCGTGCGCCAGCAGCCACCGCCCGGCGGCCGTGCCCGGCACGTACTCGCCCGCGCCGAAATGAATGTCCTCGCCGACCGTGAACGCCCGGGCGCCGGCCGCCCGGGCCTCGTCCGCCGCGACGCCGTCGGCGTGTATCCGCACGCCGCCGAGGTCACGCCCGAGCACCGGCTCCATCCGCCGCCGCAGGGCCGTCGGCGGGTCCCGGCCGGTCTCCGGACCCGGCGCGCCGGTGACCGCGTCGGCGACGCGGTCCGCCTCGCGTTCCATCCGGGCGTCCGGTTCCGGCAGCAGCCGGGCGAAGGCGCCATTCCCGGACGCGCGTTGCAGCCCGATGAACGTCGCGCCGGCCGGCGGCAGCGGCTCGAGCCCCGCCGATGCGGTCGCTGCCCGCCTATCCCCCGGTCACCACGCCGGTGAGGACGGTCGTGCCGCTGTCGTCGTCGAAGTGGAGCACGACGGACTCGTCGGGCTCGGTCAGGCTGTCGGTGATGGTCGGGACGGACAGCTCGCCCGTCGTCCGGCCGGGGTCGACCGTCGCGTACGGCACGACCCCCGTCGACGACAGCGGGCGGGACGGCTCCGGGTCCTCGAAGGAGAACCACGAGAACCAGTCGGGGTCGACGTCGGTGCTGGACAGCTCGGCGCCGGCGGTGGGTGCGGCCGGGACGCCGACGACGTAGTACGGCGTCTCGGTCGGGGCGGACAGGGTGAACGGCCAGGTCAGCTCGCCGCCCTCGGCCACCCGCACGGATGTCGCCGACCAGGTGACCGCCGGCTGCGGATCGTCGTCGATGACCTGGATGCCGCCCAGGTAGTCACCGGCCACGAAGCCGCTGACCGCCTTCACCAGCAGGTAGGTCGCCTCGCCCTCGCCGTAGAGAGTGTCGCCCTTGACCTCGACCGGCACCGCGATGGTGCGGGCGCCGGGCCGCACGGTGGCGAGCCAGGTCCTGACCGCGTAGGTGGTGCCGTCGACCAGGAACAGCCGCACGACGCCGCCGCCGCGTCCGGTGATCTTCACCGGCACCTGGTACGTCTTGCTGCCGGAGTCGCCCTCGGGCGCCTGGATCTCGCCGAGGTCGAGGCGCGGCAGGCTCGCCTCCTGCGGGTCCGGCGTGCCGGGATGCCAGCCCCAGGCGTCGAGCAGCCAGGCCTTTCCGCTCGAGCTGCGCGGGGTGAGAGCGATGGTCCTGACGGCGCCGGCGAAGCCGCGCAACGGAACACGAACTTCCTGGCCCCAGTACGCCGCGTTCAGCCCCGCCGTGGGCAGGCCGTCGAGCCGCACGTCGCCGAGGTCATGGCGCTTCCCGTCGGCGCCGGCGACGCTCACGGCGAAGCGGGTGCCGGTCGAGTTGGGCGGCACGATCACGCGCAGCGCCAGGTCCCGGGCGCCGGCGACGGACACCGGGTGGGCCGGCGACAGCGTCATCGGGGTGCCGGGCGTGGTCCAGCTCAGCGCCGCCGCGTACCGGCCGGGCTCCGGAATCACCGGACCGAAGGTGGTGAAATGCACCAGCCACGCGTTGAAGTCCCCGGGGTCGAGGCAGGAGCGCGCGGCCACGTCGGTGACCTGCTCGCAGATGCGGGCGCCGCCCGAGACCCGCACGCCCGGATCGGGGCTGAGCAGGGCGGTGCGGTTCGCGCCGAGTGCGGCGCTGAGGACCTTGGCCGGGTACGCGCTGGGAGCGCTCCGGCCCGACCCGTCCAGCAGGGCCCGCACCCGGTCGTCGCCGCCGACGAAAAGGCGGGCGGCGGCCGCGATGTAGGTCGCGCCGGTGGTCTGCTCCTGGGCCGCGGTCAGCCGGGTCGGCGCGCCCGGCGAGCACACCGGGTCGGGCTCGTCCCCCGGCGTGAAGTCGTCGAAGGACGGCGCCGCCGCCTGGCCCGGGGTCCATTCGGTGTTGAAGAAGTTGTGGTTCGCGCCGACCACGTACAGGGCGCTGTGCAGCGCCTTGCCCCGGCTGACGCCGCGGGTCGCGTCGACGAACATCTGACCCTGCAGGTCGAACACGTCACCGTCGCAGCCCGGGAGGATCGTCGCCGAGGGCACGTCCGGCACCGGGTCGTGCCCGAAGATCGTCGGCCCGATCAGCAGCAGCCCGCGGATCGTCCACCGGACCTTGCCGTGGTACCCGTCCTGCGCGGCCGGCGGCGGCGTGAGCGTGTCCATGGCGGCCCGGCTCACGCCCTCGCCACCGCGCGAGTGGCCCATCAGGAACACCTTGCCCAGATCGGGACTTGCCGCGCGTACGGCCGCCGGAGCAATTGATCTTTGGTTGCCGGCCCAATCGGCCCACTTCGCGAGATGCAGACGCACGAGCGAGGACCGCGCCTGGGCGCCGCCGTCGTCCGCCTGCCAGTCCTGGCCGTTGATGCCGTTGGCCGAGATCGAGACCGTGACGTATCCCTGGGAGGCCAGCAGTTGCTGGGCCTGGAGATAGCCGCGGTAGCTCGGAATCGGATCGGTGCCGGCCGGGCAGGGCCATTCCTGGGGTACGTCCTCGTCCTGCCCGTGGTAGCAGACGGTGTGCCGCCCATGAAGAAAGAGCGCAAGGGGCCGCTTGCCGGGCGCGTTCGTGGGGGCCACGACGACCGCCCGCATCTCCACCTTCTCCGGGAAGTCGGGAAGCTTGACCGGGTCGAGGTCGTATTCGCCGCTCGTGGTCCGGTAGGGGCCTTTCCGCCCGGGGTCGACGCCGTTGGCCGGCAGCGTGCCGGAGGCCATCGCCTTTGCCGCCGCGCTCGCCTCTGCTGTGCTCGCCTTCGACGCCGCGCCTCCGCTCGCCGCGCCTCCGCTCGCCGCGCCTCCGCTCGCCGTGCTCGGCGCCGCACCCCTGCTCGTCGCACCTCCTTGCCCGATTTTTCCCGATTTATCGGTAGAAAGGCCGTCGATTCGCTTGCCGCCGGCTCGGACCGAGAGCTGGTCGAGGCTGGTCGCGTTGTCCAGGGTGAAGGTCTTGCCGTCCGGGGCCGGCCGCGGACGCCCGAGCAGCTTGTCGCCGGACCAGAACTCCACCGCGGCGTCGCCCATCGGGATCCGCGAGTCGGAACGCCAGGTCAGCCGCCCCTGTTCGACCGACCATCCGGCGTTGCTCCCCGGCGGCGCGGCCTGCGCCTGGCCTCCCCAGCCGACGACGGTCAACGACAGCGCGAGGGCAGCCACCAGCAATCTACGCATGTGACTCTGTCTATCCAACGCGTGCAAGTCACAGATCGCGTCGCTGTCCGGTCTTAACTGGCGTAGCTCTTCTTCCACGAGACAGAGGTGTGAGAGACATGAAGTTCGCCGTGCTGGGTGGTACCGGGCTGATCGGCTCGCAGGTCGTCAAGATCCTTCAGGCGGAGGGGCACGAGGCGGTGGCGCTGTCCCCCTCGAACGGGGTCGACCTGCTCACCGGCGAGGGCCTGGACGCCGGCCTCAAGGGCGCCGACGTGGTGCTCAACCTGACGAACTCGCCCACCTTCGACGAGGCGTCGGCCGAGTTCTTCCGCACGACCATGGACAATCTGCTGGCCGCGGCGCAGCGCGAGGGCGTCGGGCACGCCGTGATCCTGTCGATCGTCGGCGCCGACCAGGTGCCCGAGCTCGCCTACTACCAGGCGAAGGTCCTCCAGGAGCAGATCCTGTCGGCCGGCCCCGTCCCCTACTCGATCGTCCGGGCGACCCAGTTCTTCGAGTTTGCGGGCGCGATCCTCTCCTGGACCGGCGACGCCGACACCGTGCGCCTGCCGGCCACCCCCGTGCAGCCGATGGCCTCCGCCGACGTGGCCGCCGCGGTGGCCACCGTTGCGGTAGGCGCCCCCCTCAACGGCATCCGCAACGTAGCCGGCCCCGAGGTCATGACCCTCGACGAGTGGGGCCGCCAGGCGCTGGCCGCCAAGAACGACAACCGCAAGGTGGTCATCGACCCCACCGCCGGCATGTTCGGCGCCGTGAAGGGCTCGGTCCTGATCGCCCCCGCCGACGCCGTGCTCGCCAAGACGACCTATCAGGAGTGGCTCGCCCGCTGACCACTCCGCCCCACGACGCGGTCGCCGATCCGGCGGCCGCGTCGCCCATTGGGGCCGCGCCGCCCACCGAGCCCACGCCGCCCATGGAGCCCACGCCGCCCGCAGAGGCCCGCGCCCGCCCACCGAGCCCGTGCCGCCCGCCGAGACCGCTCGCCAGGCGAGACCGAGCCGCGCCGCTCACTGAGCCCGCGCCGCTCACTGAGCCCGCGCCGCTCACTGAGCCCGCGCCGCCCGCCGACGCCCGCGCCGCCCACACTGAGCCGGCGCCGCCCACACTGAGCCCGCGCCGCCCGGCGAGACCGCGCCGCCCACCGAGCCCGCGCCGCCCACCAAGGCCACGCCAAGTCGAACGCAAGCAGACCCCCGCAATAGAGCCGCGCCCAACCCCGCGGCTCAGCGGTGACGCAAGCAGAGCCCACCACCGGTAGCCGCCGCGCACCGCCCCTTCGGGGTCGGGTGACCGCACTGCAAAGCCGGGTCATGAACGTGGCACAAACCGGACGGACCCGCGTTGATGCTGCACGCCGTGCCCCTCCTGGTGATGGCCCGGCAAGCGACCATCCTGCCTCGCGGCATCGCCACCTCCTCCCCCGGAACGGGATTCCGAGGCGCCGAACGCTACTCGGAATCGGGCGCCCGCGGCGGGCCCCTGTGGATAACTCGCCGCAACGGATCGGGGCGCTGTAAGGGATCCCGGCGGGGACGATCAGAAAGGCTCGGCCACGGCCGACGGGGTGAGCAGCCGGAGCCGCTCCAGCTTCTCGTGGCTCTCGGTGCCGGGGCGCGCGGTGTAGACGACCAGCTGCTGGGCCTGGTCGGGGTCGATCAGGCGCTGGCAATGCAGCTCGAGCAATCCGGCCGACGGATGGTCGAGCCGCACCGGGCCGCAATACCGGCTCGGCACCGGGTGGGACCTCCACAGCTCGGCGAACTGCGGGCTCTCGGCCAGCAGGGCCTCGACCAGAGCTCCGGCGCGGGAGTCCGGGCCATCTCTCGTGTACGACGAGAGCAGGTCGGCGACGAGCAGCGGCCCCTCCCCGGGATCGGGACGCAGCAGGCGCGTCGCCGGGTCGGTGAACCAGCGGTAGTGCAGGCTCCGGGACGGTCCGGCGAAGCGGCCCTCGTCGCCGAGCAGGGCGACCGACAACGGGGTCTGCAGCAGCGTCTCGCCGAGCGGGCTGACCACCTGGGAGGCGGCGTCGCCGAGGCCGTCGAAGATCCGCATCATGCCGGGGTTCACGTGGTCGTCGGCCGAGCGCCGCGGCGTCGCGTAACCGGCCAGCCGGAACAGGTGGTCGCGCTCCTCCGTCGACAGTCGCAAGCCGCGGGCCAGCGCCGCCAGGATCTGCGCCGACGGGTGCGGGCCGTGCGGCTGCTCGAGCCGGCTGTAGTAGTCGATCGACATGTCGGCGAGCACGGCCACCTCCTCGCGGCGGAGGCCACGCGTGCGCCTCCGCCGGCCGCGGGGCAGGCCGACATCCTCCGGCTGCAGCGCCTCGCGCCGGGTCCGGAGAAACTCAGCCAGCCGTGCGCGGTTCATGAGAGCCCCGTCAGCCGCAGCGACTCGTCCCACAGCCGGGCCGCCACCGGCAGCGAGCGCGCCGGCTTGTAGACGGAGAGCTCGGTGGCCTCGCCGGTGAACTGACCGAACCCGTCGGGGCCGTAGAAGCGACCGGACGCACCGACCGTCGCCGCGTGCAGCGCCGGCAACAGGCCGTGGTCGACGTCCTGCACGAGCACCCCGAGCCGCTCGAGCCGCGAGAAAACAGAATGGAGAGGAGACGGCTTCGTACGGCCCAGGTTCGGCCCCGCCGAGTACAGCCCGGTGAGGGTCGTCCCGGGATGGGCCGCGTTACTGAAGATCCCCCGCCGGTCGAGTTCCAGCGCGAACAGCAGATTGGCGAGCTTGGACTGGTTGTAGGCGCGGACCCCCGCGTACCTCCGCTCGCTCTGCAGGTCTTCGAAGTTGATCGCCGCATGCCGGGCGGCGCTGCTCGTCATGGTGGTGACGCGGCCGCCGGCGAGCAACGGCAGCAGCTGGTACGTGAGGGCGAAATGTCCGAGATGATTGACGCCGAACTGAAGCTCGAATCCGTCGCCGGTAAGAGTTCGGACCGGCGGCGCCATCACCCCGGCGTTGTTGATCAGGATGTCGATCGGCCGGCCGTCGTCCACGAGGGACGAGGCGAAGGCGGAGATCGACTTGAGCGACGCGAGGTCGAGCTCGCGGACCGAGGCCGGAAAGCTCGGCGAGAACGGGGACCGGACGGGCAGGACGAGCGAGGCGCCGGCGGCGGCCATCCGGGAGGCGAGCCCGAGCCCGATGCCGCTGCGGGCGCCGGTGATGACGACGAGCTTGCCGGTGAGGTCGAGGTTGTTCATGTCACCCACGCTGACTCGAAACGTGAAGCGGAACCATGTTCCGCGAGTACATGGCTAAGCGGAGTGCCAGCCGCGCAGCTTCGACGGGTTGAGCACGAACCACAGGGTCGTCGCCCGGTCCTCGGCGCAACTGATCGCGACGACGGCGATGGCCCGCCCGGCGCGGCGCAACGCGAGGCCGGCCCGACCGTTGACGTTCTCGATCGTCAGCACGGTCCCGGGCAGCAGGGCACGGAGCAGCCAGGCGACCTCGGCCGCCCCGTGCAGGGGACGGATCGGAGCGGGTACGCGACCGCCGCCGTCGCACACCGCGACCGCGTCCGGGTCGAGCAGATCCTCGATCCCGGCCACGTCACCGGAGTGGCAGGCGGCGGCGAGCCGGCCTACGACCTCGTCATGATCGCGAGGCATCGTCGGCGAGCACACTGGGCAATTCCGGAGGGACGATGGGCACACGGGCCACCCCGGCAAGGAACGCCGCCCGGGGATGCTGCACCGAGCTGAGCGAGACGATGTCCCGCCCGAACGGCACCGCGGTCGCCCACACCGCGAGCACGCGCAGCTTCCGCTCCCAGGTCGGCACGGCCAGCACGTGGTAGCCACGGTGCATCAGCCACGCCGGGAAACCCTTGATGACCAGGCGGTGGAACTGGAAGATGCCCCGGCCGAGGCCGAGCGTGGCGACAACACCAAGACTGTGATGCACGTACGGCCGGAGCTCGCGCCCCCGCAGCGACCGGATCAGATTCCTGGCCAGCAGCTTGCCCTGCCGCACCGCATGCTGAGCGTTCGGCACCGTCGCCGCGCCGGCAGTGGAGGCGGCGAGATCGGGCACCGCCGCGTCGTCGCCCGCGCCCCACGCGTCCGGCACCGGCGACGAGGACGTGCCCACCCGCAGGTCGGCCCGGACGACGAGCATCCCGCGCGAATCGATCGGCAGGTCGGTGTGGTTGTGCACCATCGGGTTGGCGGCGTTCCCGACCGTCCAGACGATCAGCGACGAGTCGAACTCCTCGCCGGTCGAGAGCACCACGTGCCCGCCGAGCGCCGAGAGGAGCTGGGCGCCGAGGTGCACGTGCCCGCCGCGCTTCTCCAGCGAGCGGACCACCCAGGCGCCCGGCTTCACGGTGACCTCGGGCAGGATCCGGTCGCGGGCCTCCACCAGGTGGAACGCCAGCTCCTCGGCGCGCAGCTCGGGGTAGCGCCTCAGCAGCGAGGTGCCCAGCCCCAGCAGCTCGCCGAAGCCCTCGACGCCGGAGAAGCCGCCGCCCACGAACGTGACGGTGAGCAGCCGCCGCCGCTCGGGGCCGGGCGGGAGCACGGCGGCCTGGTCGAACGCGGTCAGCAGCCGGTCGCGGATGGCGACGGCCTCCTCCACGTGCTTCATGCCGATCGCGTGCTCGGTCACCCCGGGGATCGGCAGCGTGCGCGTCACCGCGCCGGCGGTCACGACGATGATGTCGTACGCGATCCGCTGCTCCGCCCCGGCGACCGGTTGCACAGTGACGGTCTTGTGCGCGTGGTCGATCCGGGTGACCCGGCCGGCGACCAGCTCGGTCCGCCGCAGGTGCCGGCGCAGCGAGACGGCGGCGTGCCGCGCCTCGACCGAGCCGGCCATCACCTCGGGCAGGAACGGCTGATACGTCATGTACGGCCGGGGGTCGACGACGATCACCTTGGCCTCGCCCCGGCGGAGCTTCTTCTCCAGTTTCCAGGCCGTGTAGAAGCCGGCGTAACCGCCGCCGACGATCAGGATCGTCCGCACTTCGCTCCCCTGTCTCTCGCTGTCACCCGCTAAGACAGGGAAGCGCCCTACTTTGTGACGCCCGAGGCGGGACCGAATTTCGCCGGGTTCATCTGCCACAGCACCTGGTCGATGCCGTCGGCGGACGCGTCGATCGACACCATGCCGAGCAGCTCGGCGCCGCGCCGCAGCACCGCGCCGGCCCGGCCGTTGGTGGTGACCCACTCGAAGGTGACACCGTCCCAGTACCAGCTCGAGAACGCGGCGATGAACCTCGCCACCCGCTCGGCGCCGACGACCACCTTGCGGGCGATGTGCTTGGCGCCGTTGCCGTCGGAGACGCTCGCCACGTCGGCGGCGAACAGCTTCTCCAGCGCCTGCAGGTCACCGCCGCGGGCGGCCTCGAGGAAGGTGGCCAGCAGCTGCCGCTGGGCGGTGTCCGGCACCGGGATCTTCCGCTCGCCGGTCACGTGCTTGCGCGCCCGGCTCACCAGCTGCCGCACGGCGGGCTCGGTCGAGCGCAGGATGTCGGCGATCTGCCCGTACGGGTAATCGAAGGCCTCCCGAAGCACGTAGGCCGCGCGTTCCTGCGGGGTGAGCTTCTCCATGAGCATGAGGACCGCGAGCTCGAGCGCCTCACCCCGCTCGGCGCCCAGGAACGGGTCGGCGCTGGTGTCCACCGGCTCCGGCAGCCACGGCCCGATGTACGTCTCCCGCCGCGCCCGCGCCGACTGCAGCTCGTTGATCGCCAGCCGGGTCGTGGTCGTCGCCAGGAACGCGCCCGGATTGTTCACCACGCTGCGGTCCGTGCCCTGCCAGCGCAGCCACACGTCCTGCACGAGGTCCTCCGCCTCGCTGGCGCTGCCCAGCATGCGATACGCGATGCCGAACAGCCGCGGCCGCACGTCGGTGAAGACCGCGGCCGCCTCGTCGAGATCCCCCACCACTCGTTTTCCCCCCAAGGTCGTTCGCGCTCCCAGGCTAACCGGCTGTCACAGATTTCCAAGCCGCCCGGTCTGGGTTGACGACAGCGGGTCATCACCGAGAGGCAGGGGAAATGACCGAGCACGTTCTGGAACCGGCGGCGCAGGAGATCGCCGACGCCACCGCCAAACCCCCATTCCTGTACGAGCTGGGCGTCGAGGGCGCGCGCAAGGTGCTCGACGACATCCAGGCGGCGCCGATCGCCAAGCCGGACGTGGACGAGACGTGGATCACGGTGCCGGCGGCGGTCGGTGACGTGCGGGCACGCATCGTCAAGCCGGTCGGCTCCCGGATCGACAATCAACTTCCGGCCATCCTGTACGTGCACGGCGGCGGCTGGGTTCTGGGCAACGCCGGCACCCACGACCGTCTCGTCCGCGAGCTCGCGACCGGCGTCGGCGCGGCCGTGGTGTTCGTCGAGTACGACCGGTCGCCCGAGGCCAGATATCCGGTGGCGATCGAGCAGGCGTACGCGACCGCGCAGTGGATCGTCAAGGAGGGCGCGAGCGAGGGGCTCGACGCCTCCCGGCTGGCGATCGCCGGCGACTCGGTCGGCGGGAACATGACCGCGGCGCTGACCATCCTGGCCAAGCAGCGCGGCGACGTGACCTTCGTGCACCAGTCGCTGTACTACCCCGTCACCGACGCCGGGCAGGACACCGACTCGTACCGCGAGTTCGCCGACGGCCCCTATCTGCCGGCCCGCAGCATGGCGTGGTTCTGGGACGCGTACCTCCCGGAGGTCGCGCGCCGGGCCGAGATCACCGCGTCGCCGCTGCGGGCCACCCTCGACGACCTGCGCGGGCTGCCCGAGGCGTTCCTGCTGGTCGACGAGAACGACGTGCTGCGGGACGAGGGCGAGGCGTACGCCCGCAAGCTCACCGCGGCCGGGGTGCGCACCACCAGCGCCCGCTACAACGGCACGCTGCACGACTTCATGATGCTCAACCCGGTACGCGGCACCGCGGCCGCGTCCGCCGCCATCGAACAGGCCATCCACGTTCTCCGCAACGCCCTCGTCAACTAGGAAGGACCACCATCATGTCCACCTTCGTTCTCGTCCACGGCGCCTTCGCCGAGTCCGCCAGCTGGAACGACGTCGCCGCCCGCCTCACCGCCGAGGGCCACGACGTCGTCGCGGTGGCCAACCCGCTGCGCTCGCTCGCGGGCGACGCGGCGTACGTCCGCGATGTCATCAAGTCGATCGGCGGCCCGGTCGTGCTCGCCGGCCACTCGTACGGCGGCATGGTGATCACCGAGGCCGCGGCCGGCAACGAGGCCGTCACCGCGCTGGTCTATGTCTGCGCCTTCGCCCCCGAGACCGGCGAGTCGGCGTTCGACCTGTCCACGAAGTTCCCCGGCAGCACCCTCGGCGACGCGCTCACCGCCTACCCCGTCTCGACCGGCGGCAACGAGTTCGCGATCCGCAAGGACGCGTTCCACCACCAGTTCGTCGCCGACGTGCCCGCCGCCCAGGCCGCCGTCATGGCCGCCACCCAGCGGCCGGTCACCCAGGAGGCGCTCTCCACCGGCCTGGCGACCGCCACGCCGGCCTGGAAGACGATCCCGTCCTGGTTCGTCTTCGCCGACCAGGACCTCAACATCCCGGTCCAGCTCCACCGCTGGATGGCCGAGCGCGCCGCGGCCCGCGGCGTACGCGAGATCGCCGGCGCCTCGCACGCGCTGAGCGTGTCGCAGCCCGGCCCGGTCGCCGAGGCCATCCTCGAGGCCGCGAAGTAGCCATCCGCCCGCGCCCGGCGTCCCCGAGACGCCGGGCGCCGACGTTTGAGCGCACCCGGCCGCGGGGCATCGATGGACCATGCACGCACAGGACTACGTCGCGGCCATCGTGTTCGGCGCGATCATCGGCGTGGTGGCCCGCATCCTGCTCCCCGGCCGCCAGCAGATCGGCATCATCCCGACCGTGCTCATCGGCATGGGCGCGGCCGTGGCCGGCACCTGGGTCGCCGGCCACTGGAACCTGCACAGCTCGAGGTCGTTCGAGGTGACCGGCCGCCACTTCGACTGGCTGGTGGTCGCCGTCCAGGTGGGCATCGCCATCGTCGGCGTCGCGATCGCCGCCGTGCTGGCCCGGGCGGTCACCACCGACCGCGTGAACGACTGACCAGCGCCTACTGCCGCTTACTGCCGCTTACTATCGCTTTCTGCCGCTTACTACCGCGCTACGCCGAAGACGATGCCGGCGACGGTCGCCCCGATCGCGGCGCCGGCCAGGACCTGGGCGGTGGTGTGGTCGCGGAGCTTGACGCGGGACCAGCCGACGGCGGCGACCACCGCGGCGGTGACCAGCATCAGCGGGCCGTAGACCAGCACCAGCACCACCGACGAGCCGGCCGCCACGCCGGTGTGGATGCTCGACTTCCAGAAATGGTTGATCGCGGTGGCCACCACGCCACCCGCGAACGACGCCACGATCAGGGCGATCAGCTCGCGCGGCGCGCCGGTGAGCACCAGCAGGGTCAGGCCGGCCAGCACCGACGCGAGGCCGAACAGCAGGGGCCGGGTGCGCTGCTCGCGGACGCCGATGTGCCGATCGCTCAGGCGGCCTCGTCTGACCCCCAAGGCGATCATCCCGTACGGGATGAGAGCGCAGAACGTGCTCGCCAGGATCCCCCACGCCAGGCCCTTGAGGCCGCCGGCGTGGATGCCGATGACGACCGGCAGCACGGCCGCCAGGACGGCGGGCGCGAACACCTCGGTGAGCAGGCGCGCGACGGTAGGCATCGCCCCTATCCTGCCCAACGAGGTGTTCGCTCGCTCAGCCGGCCCCGACGGTGAACGTGGTCAGCCGCTGGGTGCCGGCCCCGATCGGGACGAGGACGCCCCGCACGGTGTTCTCGTCCGGCCAGGCGAGGTCGACGGTGGGCGCCTGCTTCCCGGCGGTGTACCCGGGGATCCGCTCATCGCTGACCACGACACCGTTGCGGGCCACGGCGATCATGCCGTCGTCGTGGACGACGGCCAGCCCGGAACCGTCGGGCGACAGGCGCACGCCGGCGACGTACTGGCAGTCCTTGCCCACGTCGACGCCCCCGGCCGGGCGTCCGTCGGCGAGGTCGAGGACGACCAGGTCGCACGGCGACGCCGCCCGCGACACGACCAGCCGGTTCCCGACCAGGTCGGCGGCCTGGATCTCGCTGTCGATGGTCCGTTCCGGCACCACCAGGCGCTCGGTCCCGGAGCCCAGGTCGTGCTCGACGAGACCGCTCGGCCGCCACAGGTAGGCGCTCGTGGGGGTGGCGGTCAGCAGGCTCACCGGCTCGCCCTTCCGCCGGACGTCACGTTCGATCTGGATGTCGCCGGTCGCGGTCGTCACCACCAGGTTGATCTCGAGGCCGGCGACGTCGGGGCCGTCGGTGCGGTCGACGCCCGGCATCGTGTCGTGCGGTCCGAGCGCGACGATCCGGCCGTCGGGGAGGCCGACCGCCCGGTCCCAGTTGTCCGCCCCGCGTACCGGATGCGCCGTGAGCCGGCCGTCCACCACCTCGCCGATCCGGGCCTTGCCGCTCACCGCGGTGATCTGGCCGTTGATCTCGTATTTGCCGGACGCGTCGGACAGCAGAAGCCGCTGGGCCCGCGGGACCGGCGCCCGGTTCGTCGCGGGCACCACGGCCGGCTGCCGCCGCTCCCCCGGCCGGAGCGCCAGCCCCACCCCGGCGACCGCGACCACGGTCGCCATCCCGGCGGAGACGACCACCGCCGTCCGCCGCCGCCGATGCCGCCGGGCGCGCCGGTACACGCCGTCCAGCGCCCCGCGGTACCCCGGCGTCTCGTCGGCCACCGCGCGGACGGCCACGCCGACGTCGTACGGAATCTCCTCCATGATCACTCCTTGTCATCCAGCGCGGAACGCAACGCGGCCAGGCGGCGGGCGAGGCGGCTCTTCACGGTGCCCTCGGCCAGGCCGAGCGCCGAGGCCGTCTCGGCGGTGGTCAGGTCGAGCAGGATGCGGCAGGTCACCACCGCCCGCTGCGGCGCCGGCAGCAGCGCCAGCGCGTCCCGGGCGACCACCGCGCCGTCCGGCGGCCCGCCCGGGTGCGCGATGTCGGACGAGGAGGGCGGCACTTCCCGGCGGATCTTGCGCCACCAGGACGTGGCCCAGTTCAGCCCCACCCGGAACACCCACCCGGCCGGGTTGTCCAGCCCACGGACGACGGGCCAGCGCGCGTACGCCCGCGCCATCGCCTCGTCGACCGCCTCCTGCGCGAGGTCGTCCCGCCGCAGCGTCACCGCCAGCGCCCGGTGGACCCGGTCCACGTTGGCCCGGTAGAACGCCTCGAAGTCGTCCTCCGGGCCGGTATCGCCCTCGTTCTCGCCCACCGGCATCGCCGCAACCACCATGCTCCGTACACGCGTGACCCCCGCCCGGGGTTCCCAACGAATTCGCCGCCGTAGATCCTGGTGGCATGACGCAACCCGATGTCATCGACGACCTCGAGGCCGAGCAGGACACGCTCGAGACGCTTCTGTCGAAGCTCTCCCCCGCCGACTGGACGAGCCCGTCGGCCGCCGCCGGCTGGACCAACGCCGACGTGATGCTGCATCTCGCCCAGACCGAGGAGGCGGTGGCGGCCGCTCTCGGTGGCGGCCCGCTGGTCGACTGGCGTGGCTACGGCCCGGACGTGGACGCCGCGATGGACGCGATGGTCCGCGCGCAGCCGGCCGCGCCCGGGGAGATCTTCGAGCGGTGGCGGGCCGGGCGGCGGGCGGCGGTCGCCGCGTTGCGCGCGGCGGACCCGCGGGCGCCGGTGCCGTGGGTGGCGGCCGCGCTGAAGCCGCGCACGCTGGCGACCACCCGGCTGGCCGAGCACTGGGCGCACGCGCTCGACATCGCCGGGCCGCTGGGGCTGGACTACCCGGACACGATGCGGTTGCGGCACGTCGCCTGGCTCGGGGTCAGCACGCTGCCGTACGCGTTCCGCCTCGCCGGCGAGACGCCGCCGGCCGTGTTCTGCGACCTGACCGCGCCGGACGGGTCGTCGTGGACGTTCGGCGACCCGGCGGCCGAGTCGTCGATCAGCGGCGCGGCCGGCGCGTTCTGCCGGGTGGGCGCGCAGCGCCTGGCCCCCGCCGACTCGGGGCTGGAGACCGCCGGCCGGTACGGTGACGTGGCCCTCCACCTGCTCCGGAACTACGCCTCCACGTAAGAACCATAATCAGTTTGCGTCTTTCGTCGGAGGCAGCCTCACCCGAACGGCTGTTTTCGGGCGCATGCCGGAAATCCACACTGACCCGGTGATGAGTCGGACATCCTCGTGGCCGCCGCGGCGAAGCCTCTGGCGACGGCTCAACCCGATCCAGCGCGCCGCCCTGATCATGGTGGCGCTCGGCTGGCTCGTCGTGCTCGGGGTGCTGATCGCCGGCCCCGCCCCGCGGCCCGCGCCGGCCCCGCCGCCGGCCCATTCGACCGGACATTGACGGCAATGTCCGGTCTGGTCATTTGCACGTATCGACGAACGGCACTTCCGGGATCCGCTCACCCTCGGTGACGAGACAGCGAGTAACGGACGGTATACGGCGCGCCATTCCGATGACCATCGGGCCGATCGCCACCAAATCCGCAGAATGACGATTGACCTGCCCTTTCATCGAATTACGCGGCGCCGCGACCTGACTAGCCAGGTGCCCCGGAAGATCAATTGTGCGGCGCATTGCCGATCATTGGAGAAACGACCGTTAATGCGGGGTTCACCTGCCGAAACGATGATCGATCAAGCGCTTTTCCCGATCGAGGGAAAGTATTGACTCGGGGTACATGATGTGGGCGTGGCAGCAGAATCTCACCAGTTGGCGGCGCGGGGGCGGCACAGGCACCCGGTGGATCCACGGCCCTACCACGACAGCATCCCACCTTCAAGTACACAGTTGCGCGAAGCCCATTATGAAGAGCTCGATCTCGGTCGCGGCGAGGCCATTCAGGCGCTGACCCGCGACGTTCTCATTCACCGTTCGCTGGAAGTGTCGCCGAACGGCTTCATCACCATCATCAGCATCATCCAGGGCGTCGCGCTCGCGCTTCTCGCGCAGAACACTTTCCCGAAGCCATCCGTGCTCGTGGTTGCACAGAGCGTAACCTTGATGCTCGTCTTCGTCGCGGTCTTCTACTACTACATGACGATGAGCATCCTGGTCCGCTGGGCGCCGTCGTTCCTCGACTGCTTCCTGCCGTTCGCGGTCGCCGGCCTGGAGATCCCGCCGGCGTTCTTCCTCGGCGACGCCACCGCCTGGAGCTCGTGGCTGGCCGCGCTCTGGTTCTTCACCGCCGCCGGCCTCTGGATCACGATGATCTGGGCGCCGCCGTCACACTTCGGCAAGGCCCTCGACGCCCACCGCAAGTTCCAGCTGATGCTGCGCGAACTGCGGCTCACGGTGATGGTCGGCGGCGTCGCCGTGGCCGCGTGCGGCCTGGGCGCGATGGTCTATCCCGGGCACGAGACCGCGTGGGGCCTGACCGGCACCCTCACCGTGCTGCTCACGGTCGCCGCGGTGGTCGCCGTGACCGAGCGCCGGGCCTCCCAGATCCACACCCGCTACGGCGTCAACCGGCCGCCGTTCAACTAGCCACTCCCCGCTCTGCTTACCGATACGCGCACCTCCCCGCTCTGCTTACCGATACGCGCGGCGGCTCGGCGGGCGGCCGGCCCGGCGGTCTCGGGCCTCACCGGCCGACCAGCCGCTCAACCCACCACCCGACCGGACCCGGAAGCCATTGTGTTTCACGGATGTGGCGTCTATGTTAACGTTCACATTCATTGATGAACCTCGCTGCGGAAGAGGTACACATGGCACATCCCCGCCTCCGCAAGGCCCTCCTCATCGCCGCCACCGCCGGCGCCCTCGTCACGGGCGTGCTCACCGGTGCCGGCACCTCGCAGGCCGCGACGTCCCAGGCCTGCGACATCTACGCCGCCGGCGGCACCCCCTGCGTCGCCGCGCACAGCACCACGCGAGCGCTCTACGGGTCGTACACCGGGTCGCTCTACCAGGTCCGGCGCGCCTCGGACAACGCCACCCTGAACATCGCGCCGCTGAGCGCGGGCGGGGTCGCGAACGCCGCCGCCCAGGACTCGTTCTGCTCCGGCTCGTCCTGCGTCATCACGATCATCTATGACCAGTCGGGCCGCGGCAACAACCTGACCCAGGCGCCGCCCGGCGGGTTCAACGGGCCGGCCTCGGGCGGGTACGACAACCTCGCCAACGCGACCGCCGCCCCGATCACGGTCGGTGGGCACAAGGCGTACGGCGTCTTCGTCGCCCCCGGCACCGGCTACCGCAACAACAACACCAACGGCATCGCCACCGGCGACCAGCCCGAGGGCATGTACGCCATCTTCGACGGCACCCACTACAACGGCGGCTGCTGCTTCGACTACGGCAACGCCGAGCGCAACAGCCGCGACAACGGCAACGGCACGATGGAGGCCATCTACTTCGGCAACATCAAGGTCTGGGGCTACGGCACCGGGAACGGGCCGTGGATCATGGCAGACCTGGAGAACGGCCTCTTCTCCGGCGTGAACGCGGGCTACAACGCCAACGACCCGTCGATCAGCCACCGGTTCGTCACCGCGATCGTCAAGGGCCAGCCGAACCACTGGTCGATCCGCGGCGGCAACTCGCAGTCCGGCAGCCTGTCCACCTTCTACAGCGGCGCACGCCCGAACGTCTCGGGCTACAACCCGATGAAGAAGGAGGGCGCGATCATCCTGGGCATCGGCGGCGACAACAGCGTCGGCGCGGCCGGCACGTTCTACGAGGGCGTGATGACCTCCGGTTACCCGTCCGACGCCACCGAGAACTCGGTTCAGGCCAGCGTGGTCGCGGCCGGCTACAGCACCTCGGGCACCAGCACCCCGGGGCCCACGGTCGGCTCGACGATCTCGCTGCGGGCCACCACCGCCTGCTGCACGACCCGCTACATCTCGCACTCCGGCGCCACGGTGACCACCCAGGTCGTCTCGTCGTCGAGCACGGCCACCGCCAAGGCGAACGCGTCCTGGATCGTGCGGGCCGGGCTCGGCAACGGCTCGTGCATCTCGTTCGAGTCGAAGAACACGGCCGGCAGCTATCTGCGGCATCAGAACTACCAGATATCGCTGCAGGCCAACGACGGCAGCTCGCTGTTCGCCCAGGACGCGACGTTCTGCACGCAGGCCGGCCAGAACGGCCAGGGCAACTCGTTCATGTCGAACAACTTCTCGACCCGCTACATCCGGCACTACAACAACAACGTCTACATCGCCAGCAACGGCGGCTCCAACGCGTGGGACTCGACCAGCGCGTGGGCCGATGACGTGAGCTGGGTATCCACGGCTCCCTGGACGCCCTGACTCACCCGGGCCGCCCGGAAACCCCCGCCGGGCGGCCCCCCTATGCAGACCGATTCCCCTGCATTCGACGCGTGGACGTCGCGATCACCGAGAACCAGGACGCCGATTCGCCGCGCGGGCTGCACGCCTGGCGCGGCCGCCCTGTCGTTCTCGGCCGACCGGAAGCTGCTGGCCGTCGCCGACCACAACGCCAAGCCGGGACCGACCGAGCCCACCGTGAAGATCTTCGACGTCTCCGTGAACGATGAGGGCCTGGAATCCGGGCCGGTCCTGGCGATCGGCCGGAACAACGTAGACAACCAGCGGATCGCGCTCAGCCCCGACGGCCGGACGTTCGCGGTGCCCGGCTCCGACGGGAGCAGGCAGATCGACCTCTGGGACATCAGCACGCCGGCACTGCCAAGGCTGCGCACCTCGCTGACCATCCGCGAGACCGGGGCGCCGGACGCGCTCGCCTTCGGCCGCGACGGCCGCACGCTGGCGGTGGCCCACGGCGGCCTGCTCGACCTGTGGACCATCGATCCGGCCGATGTGGTGGACGGCCTCTGCGACCTGGCCGGCGACCGCATCACCCCCACGGAATGGCGGCTCTACCTGCCGGATCTGCCCTACGACCCGCCCTGCGCGTGATGATCGATAGATCGACAACTCTCTAAATTGGATGTTCGGCCCATGCCGGGCCGCCCCCTCGTGCGATCGGATGCCAGAGGACCGGTCATAACCGTTCGCAACCGAGGAGGGACCGTGCGCACACCATCCCGTGCGTTGCCGGCAGCCACCACGATGCTCGTCACCGCCGCGCTCGTCCTGGGCGTCCCGGCCGTCGCCGGCGCCGCGCCCCCGGGCCCCGCTGATGACCACCACAACAGCACCGACAATCGCCGCGGCTCGATCGCACCGACCGCGCGGCAACGTTCGCTGACCGCCGGCGCCGACGCCCGCTGGAACGCCTTCGGCACCCCGGCCACGCTCGTCTCCGCGGCCAAGCCGCTGGCCACGGGCCTGCCGAAGGACCCGATCGCGGCCGCCCGCGCCTACGTGGACACCAATCTCGACGTGCTCGGGCTGACCGCGCGCGCCGCCGGCTCCCTCGACCTGCTCACCTCGGCGCCGATGGGCGACGGGGCAGCGGTCGTCTTCCGGCAGCGCTTCGGCGACCTCGTCGCCGGGCACGACGGCCTGCTCTCGGTGGGCGTGCGCGACGGCCAGGTCTGGTACGTCAGCTCGTCGCTCGCCCGGGACACGGCCGCCCCGGAGCCGGCCACCCTCACGGCCGCCGACGCGGTGCGGGCCGCGGCCGCCGACGCCGGCCTCACCAGCCCGACGGTCATGGCGAACCGCCTCGTCGCCGTGCCCACCGCCGACCGGGGGGCCCGGGCGGCGTACCAGGTGACGCTCGGGGCCGATCTCGCCGGAAGCGCGCCGGTCGCGTACACCACCTATGTCGATGCCCGCGATGCGAGCGTGCTGCTGCGCGACAGCATCGTCGACGAGGACCACGACGGCGCCGAGTGGGAAGCGTTCCCGTCGTCGCCACCGGTCGACTACTCGTCCCGGGACACCCGGGCGACCTGGTGCAGCGTCCCGCATCGCGGGTGCGACGAGATCGTCCCGGCGTGGGACGTCATCCCGTCCGCCGGCGTCACCCACACGACCGCGGGCAACAACGCGATCGCCGTGCAGAACTGGAACTCCAACGACCCGTTCTCGGTCGGCACCGAGACCGCCACGCCGCGGCCGAACCGCGACTACGACTACGCGTGGACCAACCAGTGGCAGCGGGCGCAGTGCTCGCCGGCGGTCTTCGACACCGCCCAGCGCAACGACATCGACGCGGCGCGGGCCAACCTGTTCGTCCTGCACAACCGCATGCACGACTGGGCCTACCAGCTCGGGTTCACCGAGAAGACCTGGAACATGCAGGACGACAACATCCAGCCGGGCGGCCTCGCCGACGACCCGGAGCAGGGCAACGCCCAGGCCGGCGGGATCAGCGGCGGCCCGCCGGACTTCGCGGCGCGCGACAACGCCAACCAGATCACGCCGCCGGACGGGCAGGCGCCGATCACCAACATGTACCTGTGGCAGCCGATCGCCGGCTCGTTCTACCCGCCGTGCGTGGACGGCGACTACGACATGTCCGTGGTCGGTCACGAGTACACGCACGCCATCAGCAACCGGATGGTCGCCGGGCCGGACGCGGGCGTCAGCACCCCGCAGGGCATGAGCGAGAGCTGGTCCGACCAGATGGCGATGGAGTACCTCAACGAGAACGGGTACGCGCCGCGCGGGTCCCGGGCCTACACGATCGGTCAGTACGTGACGGGTGACCCGGTCGCCGGCATCCGCAACTACAACATGAGCCGCAGTCCGCTCAACTACAGCGCCATCGACTACGACTTCGTGGGCCTTCAGGTGCACGCCTCGGGCGAGGTGTGGACGGCCACCAACTTCGACATCCGGTCGGCGATGGTCAAGCGGTACGGCGCGGGCTCGCCGGCGTTGCAGAGGTCCTGCGCCGCCGGCCGGACGCCGGTCACCCACTGCCCCGGCAACCGGCGGTGGGCGCAGCTCGTCTTCGACTCGTTCCTGCTGATGGCCAACAGCGCCAACAGCATGGTCGACGCGCGCGACGCGATGCTCGGCGCCGACCTGGTCCGCTTCGGCGGCGCGAACCAGGCGCTGCTGTGGAACGCGTTCGCCAAGCGCGGCCTGGGTGAGACGGCGGTCAGCGTGGGCGCCGGCGACATCAACCCCACTCCGAGCTTCATTTCCCCGTACGCGCCGGAAGCCGTTGTCGCCTTCCGCCCGGTCGACGAGCGCGGCCGCCCGGTGCCGAACGCGAAGCTGTTCGTCGGCGACTACCAGGCCCGCGCCGTGGCCGTGGCCGACACCGACCCGGCGACCGCTCTGCCCGACACGGTCAGCCTGGTGCCCGGCACGTACACGTTCATCGCCCAGGCCCCCGGCTACGGCGAGGCCCGGGTCGGCGCGACCACGTTCCGCTCCAAGCCGTCCCGCCTGACCGTGCGCCTGCCGCACAACCTGGCCTCCGGCAACGCGGGCGCCACCGCAACCGGCGACGGCATCAACGTGGCCCGCCTGATCGACGACGACGAGGCGACCAACTGGGCGTCCCTGGGCAGCGCCGTGGCCGGCAAACAGGTCACGGTGGACCTGGCGGGCGGTCCCCAGCTGGTGCGGCGGGTGCAGGTGAGCGCCATGCTCCGCCCGCCGATGGCCACCGACCCCGACGGCCTGACCCAGAGCCGCTTCTCCGCGCTGCGTCAGTTCCGGGTGCAGGCGTGCACCGCCACGGCCACGGTGACCTGCGCGTCGGCCGCGGACTTCCGAACGGTCTACACCAGCAAGGCGGACGCGTTCCCGTCGGTCGCTCCCCGGCCACGCGCGCCCGAGCTGATCGTGCGATCGTTCTCCATCCACCCGACCATCGCGACGCACTTGCGTTTCGAGGTCCTGACCAACCAGTGCACCGGGGCCCCGGATTACGCGGGCGAGCAGGATGCCGACCCGCGGGCCAGCACGGATTGCGGGACCGCCAGCGCCCAGGCGCTGAACGTGCGGGCCGCGGAGTTCCAGGCGTACGCAAGCTAGGTAGGGCCGGGGCACGGCGGCGGGTGTTGCTCGCTTGCCGTGCCCCGGTCGCTTGTCGTGGCCTGGTGGCTTGTCGTGGCCCGCTCGGTTGTCGTGGCCGCTTGTGGACGGCCGCACCGGAAATGTCGTACCCGCGCCGTAATCTCACCCCACCCAGTTACGGGGTGGGGAACAGTTACGCGCCTGTGGACAGCCGCATCGGAAATGTCACACCCCCGCCGTAATCTCACCCCACCCAGTCACGGGGTGGGGAACTGTGGGGCGGCTGGCTCACGCGGCGTGGCCATGTCGGCGCGGGCCGGCCAAGTCGGCTCGGGGCGGGGCGGCGCCGGGCGGGGCGGCGCTGGCTGGGGCGGCGCAGGGCGGGGCGACGCAGGCTGGGGCGGCGCAGGGCGGGGCGGCGGAGCGCGACGCAAGGCGGGGCGGCGGAGCGCGGCGCAGGGCGGGGCGACGCAGGCTGGGGCGACGCAAGGCGGGGCGACGCAAGGCGGGGCGACGCAGGCTGGGGCGAGGCAGGGCGGGGCGACGCAAGGCGGGGCGGCGGAGCGCGGCGCAGGGCGGGGCGACGCAGGCTGGGGCGGCGCAGGGCGGGACGGCGGAGCGCGGCTCAGGGCGGGGCGACGCAAGGCGGGGCGGCGCGGGGCGGGGATCTCGGGCGGCGCGAGGATGCCATCTCGCGGCGGCATGGGGACGGCGCGGGGCGGCAATCTCGCGGCGGCGCGGGGCGGCAATCTCGCGGCGGCGCGAGGACGGCGCGGGGCACGGCGACGCAGAGCGACGGACTCACGAGGCTCGGCCACCCTCGGCTCACCACGACGCAGACAGCAACGCGATCAACTCACGCGACGCGATCATCACCGCAGGACGCAAATAACGCCAAGGCCGCCAACTCCCCCAAACCCCGGCCCCCGGCAAAGAGGACACCGGCGCTCAACCAGGCCGGGGATGTCGGCGTACGCCAGGCAAGGCGCAAATCAAAAAGCACGCCGCCCCCGCGCTGGTGGTGGCGTTGGCGACCGTCTCGTCGGCCATGGCGCCGGTTGCGGGCAGGACATAACCGGCCAACGCCGACACCCCGAACAAGATGCAGCCGAGCAGGTTCACCGCCGGCTGCCACCAGCCGGGTGCGCCGCGCGCCGGGAACAGGCCGTGACGGGCGGCGGCCCGATAGGCGATGAAACCCGAGACCAGGAAGCAGGCCGAGCCGAACAGATCCGGGCGCCACACGCGGCGGTCGTAGTCGGGGCTGGAGAGCGTGACCAGCAGCGCCCGGAAGGTGGAGACGTTGAAGAGCAGCGTGCCGGCCGATTGGATCACAGCCGTCCACCACGCCGCCCGCCCGGCGCCGGGTGAGTGGCGCCGGGGGGCGGCGGCCCGGGTCTGCAGCGCGCCGCCGGTGGTGAACAGGATCGAGCCGATGAAGAAGGTCAGGGCGTCCGCGGTGCCGCCGACCAAGGTGGCGTAGGCGGGCAGCGGGCCGACCAGGAAGCAGAGCGAGCCCAGCGCGAACGACAGCGCCATCCACACCTCAGTGGTGGAAGGCGGACGCGGTCGAGGCGTCGTGCTGGGGGCCGGCCTGCTTCTCGAGGCGGGGCAGGGCCCGCACGATGTCGGCGATCAGCATGTCGGCCAGGTCGTGGGTGAAGCCGCGGCGGACGACGACGCGCAGGGCGGACAAATCCTCCCGATTTGCCGGGAACGTGTACGCGGGCACCTGCCACCCCCGTTCGCGCAGGGCCTGGGACACGTCGAAGACCGTGAAGTTCGTGACCTCGTCGCGCAGCTTGACGGCGAACACCGGCAGCTCGTCGCCGCGGGTGAGCAGCTCGAACGGGCCGAGCTCGGCGAACCGGGCGGACAGCCGGGTCGCCACCTCCCGCGCGTACCCCTGCACCCGGGCGTAGCCGTCGAAGCCGAGCCGCAGGAAGTTGTAGTACTGGGCCACGACCTGGGCGCCGGGGCGGGAGAAGTTGAGGGCGAACGTCGGCATGTTGTCGCCGAGGTAGTTCACCCAGAAGATCAGGTCGGCGGGCAGCGCCTCGGCGTCGCGCCACACGATCCAGCCCACCCCGGGGTAGACCAGGCCGTACTTGTGGCCCGAGGCGTTGATCGACGCGACCCGCGGCAGCCGGAAGTCCCACTCCAGGCCGGTGTCGATGAACGGCGCGACGAAGGCGCCCGACGCCCCGTCGACGTGCACGGGAACGTCGATGCCGGTCCGGGTCTGGAAGTCGTCCAGGGCGGCGCAGATCTCGGCCACCGGCTCGTACGAGCCGTCGAAGGTGGATCCCAGCACCGCGACGACGCCGATCGTGTTCTCGTCGCAGGCCTTGACCGCCTCCTCGGCGTTCAGGTGGTAGCGGTCGCCGGCCATCGGGACCAGGCGCATCTCCACGTCCCAGTAGCGGGCGAACTTCTCCCAGCACACCTGCACGTTGGAGCCCATCACGATGTTGGGCGTGCCGCCGGCGTCTCCCCGGCGACGCTGCCAGCGCCGCTTCAGGGCCAGGCCGCCGAGCATCGCCGCCTCGCTGGAGCCGGTCGTCGAGCAGCCGACGGCCTGCGCCGGGTCGGGGGCGTTCCACAGCCCGCTGAGGATCTGCACGCAACGCTTCTCGATCTCGGCGGTCTGCGGGTACTCGTCCTTGTCGATCATGTTCTTGTCGAAGCACTCCGCCATCAGGGTGCTCGCCTGCGGTTCCATCCACGTCGTGACGAACGTGGCCACGTTCAGGCGGGCGTTGCCGTCGAGCATCAGCTCGTCGTGGACGATCTGGTAGGCGACATCGGGCGGCAGCTCACCCTGGGGGAGGTCGTGCCGCGGGATGGTGGTGGACTCGAGCCCGAATCGCGGCGCAACGGACAGGGTCTCGGGCGCCGGTGCGGCGTTCTGCGGGTGTTTGAGCATCCTCCCAGCGAAGCGGCGCCCGCCCGAGCGCGCATCCTCCCCAACGGACGATAGGAGGAAGGGAAAGGGCAGGCGGAGCGGGCCGCCCGGGGCCCGCTCCGCCGCCCGTTCCTACCCCCTGGTGCAGGTCATCCCGTTGACGGTGAACGCCGACGGAGCCGGGTTGCTGCCGGTATAGGTCCCGTTGAAGCCGACGCTGGTCGACCCGCCGCCCGGCACCGCGCCGTTGTAGGACAGACTCGCGGCGCTGACCTGGGCGCCGGTCTGGCTCCAGGTCGCCGACCAGCCCTGGCCGATCTTCTGGCTGCCGGGGAACGTGAAGCCGAGGTTCCACGAGCCCCAGGCCGACGTGCCGGTGTTGGCGATCACGACGGTCCCGGTGAAGCCACTCCCCCAGTCGTTGACGCTGTAGGTGACCCGGCAGCCGGTAGAGGGCGACGAAGGTGAGGGCGAAGGAGAAGACGGCGAGGGAGAGGGAGAGGGAGAGGGAGAGGGAGAGGGAGAGGACGGGGAGGGCGACGCGGTCCCGGGCTCCTGCCCCCAGATCAACTTCCCACCGTCGTACAGCGGAACGTTCTTGTTCAAAGAGGTGCCGGCCAGATAAGACGGGTCATTGGACGAATCCCAGGTGCCGCCGTCGGCGACACCGACCTTGAACTGCACCTCCATCCGGTACGCGGACTGCCCCGCCGGCGCGATCGAGTAGCCGGCGCAGTTCACCTCGACGTACCAGATGTCCCCCGACCACTGCTTGGCGGTCGACGGTGACGGGCAGCCCTGCGTGTAGCCGGGCGTGACGACCAGCGCGGCCGTGCCCTCGCGGCGGAAGAAGTACCGGTACGACGCGCCGGTCAGGGCCCGCGCCGGGTACGCCGACTTGTTGTAGATCATCACCTTGAGCGCGGTGTCCCGCGGCTCGTCCTGCATGACCGTGGTCTCGACCGTGATCTCGTCCATGTCCGGCGTCTCGGCCTGCGGGAAGCCGGCCAGCGTCGCCCCGCCGTATTCGTTGTAGAGCCGGGCCAGCGCCGAGGTGAAGCCCGCGTTGTAGTCGGTGGCGACCTCGTTCATGACGTAGTTGTCACGCGTGTCGGAGTACGCGTCGTCGTTGGTGGACGGCCCGCCGACCAGGGCGCCGTAGAGCGTGTGCCGGGTGTTCACGGGCGTGTTGATGTTGTCCCACCAGGACCCGTGGGCGGTGCGGTGATGCGGGTTCTTCGGTGCGCCGGCGCCGAAGCCGATCACGTACGAGGAATGGCGCGGGTTGTCGCCGAGGTCGTAGTCGATCTGGCGCACCGCGAAGTCGTGGTACCGCGCCTTGCGTACGGAATCCGCGGTCTTGTCGCTGTAGACCAGGGCCACGAACGCCGTGTTGGCCGCGTATCGCAACGATCCCCAGCTGTCGAGCACCGCCTCACCGCCGGGCGAGTAGCGCACCTTGTCGCCGTTGACGCCGACGGTCCACCAGTCCAGCCAGCGGTTGGCGTCGTCGATGTACTTCTGCTTGCCGGTCAGGTCGGCCAGCAACACGTACGCGCCGAACTGCTTGTTGTCCCAGGCGATCGTCCACTTGTAGGAGTGGGTGCTGGTCTGCGGCTCGGTGCCGAGCGCGTCATAGAGCGACTCGGCCTTGGCCAGGTACGTCGCGTCGCCCGTCGCCCGGTACAGCCAGATCGCGCCCCAGACCAGCTCGTCCTGATAGCCGCTCCACGACTTGTAATAGGCGGCCGCGTCGGTGATGCAGTCGCTGTAGGCCTTCCGCACCGTGTCGGCGAACGTGTAGAGCTGCTTCGCGTGGGTCAAGAGCTTGTCGGCGTACGCGGAATCCGTCGGCCGGAAGACCATGGAGCTCGCGGCCATCGCCGCCGCCGTCTCGCCGGCCAGATCCGAGCCGCCGCAACTGGCGTCGATCTTGTAGGCCGGCCGCGCCATCGGCATCACCTCGGCCGGGCCCCACCATTTGTGGTCGTCGTCGCCCTTGCCGACCTGACCGTAGAGGACGTTCGCGGCGGGGTGCGCCTTGATGAAGTAGTCGTTGGGCACCCGCAGGTTGTTCAGGAACGAGGTCAACTGCCCCGATTTCGTGTACGCGTCGCGGTACTCGACCGCGCCCCAGGCCAGCATCGTGGTCGAGAACGCCATCGGGAACCCGAACTTGACGTGGTCGCCGGCGTCGAACCAGCCGCCGGTCAGGTCGAGCCCGGCGTCGGAGCCGTCGTTCATGGCCGCGTCGCCGCGCCACGAGACCTGGCTCCACGACGGCTTCTTGCCGGCGATCTGGGCCTGGTAGAAGAACATCGACTTCTGGAGCGCCTCACCGTAGTTGAAGGCGCCCGCGGCGGCGGCCGGGGAATTGGTGGCGACGAGGATTCCGGCGGCCGCGGCGAGGACCGCGGCCACGACGGCGAGCAGGAGACGGCGCATGGGGATGCCCTTTGGTCGGGAGCGGGCCGAGCGTTGGGAGCGCTCCCAGACATTGAACATTCTCGTTGCGCGTTTGTGAAGCCTGATCTTCGGGGAAGGGTGTCTTGTCCGAGTTATCCCACCACAAGGAGGTCCTGATGAGCGCCGTCACCAACCCGGCGACCGTCGAGGAGTGCCTGCGGGTCGGCACCGGCTTCAGCCAGGGCGACCGCAACTGGATCGCCGAGCAGTTCGCCACGCTCGACGCCCGGCTGGCCTCGTTCCACGCCGACGCGACGGAACTGGAGATCTCCGTGAAGGACCGCGAGGCACGCGGTCAGAAGGTGACCCTGGAGTGCTGGATCGGCGGCCGCGACAAGATTGTCACGACGTCGTCCGAGGAAGACCTGCACGCGGCCCTGATGGACGTACGCGATGACCTGCGCCGCAAGCTGAACGACGCCAAGACCAAGCAGGAGCCGCGGCACAACCGCCACCTGCGCGACCTGCCGCCGGTGACCGAGGAGGAAATTCAGTAGGAGTGCGCCGACTGCCAGTGTGACCAGGCGCCGCACGGGGACTTGTACTTCCCCTTGACGTAGCCGAGCCCCCACTTGATCTGGGTGGCGGGATTGGTCTTCCAGTCGTCGGCGATGGACGACATCTTGCTGCCGGGGAAGGCCTGCGGGATCCCGTAGGCGCCGCTGGGGTTGGCGGCGCGGTGGTTCCAGCCGCTCTCCTTGTTCCACAGGTTGTTGAGGCAGGGGAACTCGGCGATGCCGAAGCCGGCCGCCAGCATCAGCGCGCAGCCGGTGGCGCGGTTGCCGGAGAACTCCTGGCAGGAGCCGGGGATCGGTCCGTTGTACGGGATCGTGGCACCGGACGCCTTCGCCTTGGCCTCGGCCTTCTTGGCGGTCACCGCCTTGGCCAGGTCGTGCGCCCGGCCGGCGGCGCTGCGGGCCTCGGAGGCGGCTTTCTCGGCCGCCTCCGTCTCGGCCTCGCGCTGCCAGGCCCGGGCCGCGACGTGCGCGTTCTGCCGCGCCTTGAGCAGCTGCATGTCGTCGGCCTCGGCCTGCACGGCGAGGCCGGCATGGCTCGCCGGGACGTGGGCCACCCGGCCCTGGCCGAGCGCGATGCCGCCGGCAGCGCCGGCGACGAGCAGACCGACGGATGCGGCACGGACACCGACCCGGCTGAGCCGACTCACGATCTTCCCTTCGCCGGGGGGCAACGAAGCGGCTGTGCCGCACCGGGGATCGTAGCGGCGATTCGGCTCAGGTCCAGTCGAAGACCGGGGTGTTCATCGGCATCCTCTCGCTATCCGGGAGTTTCCGGCCGGTGACGGAGGCCGGGCTCACACCCAGCGACCGGTCACCGACCCCCCGTTACGGATACCGTCGCCGATGCCGCCCCTCGAATCGCTTGTGGAATTCTTGCGATGTGATCGAGTTTCGGATGTCCGGTCCCGTCGAGGTACGCGACGACGGCGAGCCCGTCGACGCGGGTCAGCCCCGGCAGCGGGCGGTGCTGGCCGCGCTGCTGGCCGACGCCGGCCGCCCGGTGCCGGTCGACACGATCGTCGACCGGGTCTGGGGGCAGGAACCGCCGCGGGGCGTCCGGCCGTCGCTGCAGGCGCACGTCACCCGCATCCGGCAGATGCTCGGCGACATCCCGCTCACGTTCGCGGCCGGCTGCTACACCCTCGAGATCGACCCGCTGCGCGTCGACCTGCATCGCATGCGGCACCTGGCCGCGCAGGCCCGCTCCCCCAAGATCGACGACGCCGAGCGGGTGGCGCTGCTGCGCGAGGCGGTCGACCTGTGGCGCGGCGAGCCGCTGGCCGGGGTGCGTGGGCCCTGGGCCGAGCAGTACCGGCAGGTCTGGCGGCAGGAGCACGTCGCGGCCGCGGTGGCCTGGGGCGACGCCGAGCTGCACGCCGGCGACCCGGCCGCGGCCGTCGCGGTGCTGGCCGACCTGGCCGGCGAGCATCCGCTGACCGAGTCGCTGGCGGCGGTGCTGATGCGGGCGCTGGCCGCGGCCGGGCGTCCGGCCGAGGCGCTCGCCCGGTACGAGACCGTGCGGCGGCACCTGGTGGACGAGCTGGGCGCCGATCCGAGCCCGGAGCTGCAGGCCGCGTACCGGGTGATCCTCCGCGGCTCGGCCCCGCCCGATCCGCCGGTCGCCGGGCCCGCCCAGCTGCCGCCGGACGTCTTCGGGTTCACCGGCCGGGCCGACCAGCTCGCCCGGCTCGGCGGCGGCGCGATCGTCGCCGTCTCCGGGATGGCCGGGGTCGGCAAGACCGCGCTCGCCGTGCACTGGGCGCACACGGTCGCGCATCGGTTCCCGGACGGCCAGCTCTACGTGAACCTGCGCGGCTTCGACCCGGCCGGGCGGGTGATGGACCCGGCCGACGCGGTCCGCGGCTTCCTCGACGCGCTCGGCGTGGCCCGCGACCGGGTTCCGGACGGGCTCGACGCGCAGGCCGCCCTCTACCGCAGCCTGCTGGCCGGCAAGCGGATGCTGGTGCTGCTCGACAACGCCCGCGACGCCGAGCAGGTACGCCCGCTGCTGCCGGCCGGTTCGGGCCCGGTGGCCGTGGTGACCTCGCGCAACCGGCTCGCCGGTCTGCTCGCGGTCGAGGGGGCGCGGCTCGTCACGCTCGACGTGCTCGGCGACGGCGAGGCCCGCGAGCTGCTGGGCCGCCGGCTGCCCGGGGCCGGCGCCGAGCCGGCCGCCGTGGCCGACATCGTGGCCGCCTGCGGCCGGCTGCCGCTGGCGCTGGCGATCGCCGCCGCCCGGGCCCAGCAGAGCGACTTCCCGCTGGCCGTGCTGGCCGCCGAGCTGCGGGAGACCGGCGCGCGGCTGGACGCACTCGACGCCGGCGACCCGGGCGTGCAGGTGCGGGCCGTGTTCGCCTGCTCGTACGCGGCCCTCTCGGCCCCCGCCGCCCGACTGTTCCGGCTGCTCGGCCGCCATCCCGGGCCGGACGTCTCGGTGGCCGCGGCCGGGGCCCTGGCCGGGCTGCCGGCCCGCCGCCTGCTCGGCGAGCTGGCCCAGGCCAGCCTGGTCACCGAGCACGCGCCCGGGCGGTACATCCTGCACGACCTGCTGCGGGTGTACGCCGCCGACCTGGCATCCCCGGCGGAGTCGGCCGAGGCCCTGAGCCGGCTGCTCGACCACTACGTGCTCACCGCCCACGCCGCCGACCGGCTGCTCTACCCGGCCCGCGACCCGATCGAGGTGCCGCTGCCGCCCGGCGACCCGGAACCGCTGGCCGGGCACGACGAGGCGATGGCGTGGCTCGCCGCCGAGCACCGGGTGCTGCCGGCCGCGGCCCGGACCGCCGCCGAGACCGGGCACGACGCCCGCGCCTGGCAGCTCGCCTGGTCCCTCGACACGTTCCTGTTCCGCCGCGGCCTCTGGCACGACCAGATTCCCCTGTGGACCGTCGCGCTGCGCGCGGCCGAGCGGCTCGGCGACCTGACCGCGCTGGCCATGGCGCACCGCAGCGTCGGGCGGGTCAACGTCGGCTTCCGCCAGTTCGACGAGGCCCGCGCGAACCTGCGCCGGGCCGCCGAGCTCTACGAGCAGACCGGGAACCCGGCCGGGCAGGGCTTCGTGCACAACACGCTCGGCCAGCTCGCCGGCGGCCAGTCGAAGGACTACGAGCTGGCGCTCGAGCACAGCGCCAAGGCGCTCGAGCTCTACCGGCGGGCGGGCAGCCCCCGCGGGCAGGCCATCGCGCTGAGCCAGTTCGCCTGGTTCAACGACATGCTGGGCCGGTACGAGGAGGCCATCCCCTACTGCGAGCAGGCGCTGGAGCTGCACCGCCAGGTCGGCGACCGGCGCGGCGAGGCCGACGTGCTGGACAGCCTCGGCTACGCCCACCACCACCTCGGCCGGTACGACGAGGCCGCGGCCTGCTACCGGCGGGCGGCCGAGGTCGCGCACGAGCTCGGCGACCAGTACGCGGAGGCCCAGATCCTCGACCACCTGGGCGACACCCACGACGCGGCCGGCGCCCTCGACGAGGCCCGCACCGAGTGGACCGCGGCCGCCCGCATCCTGGCCGCGATGGCCCACACCGACGAGCGCGCGGTCCGCGCCAAGATCGACGCCCGGCCACTAACCAACCGCTAAGCATTTCCCCTGGTCGGTGGGGCGAAGCTCCTTCTCGAGCGCCCCGGGCAGCGGCCCGCGGCGTACTCGAGTCGGGGAGGATCTTCATGAACCGCAAACGCATCGTGGCCGCCGTGGCCGTCCTGGCCGCCGGTCTCGGCATCCCGGTCGTCAACTCGGCGCCCGCCATGGCCTACGGCAGCAAGCCGAGCAACTGCGAGTCGCGCTGGCTCTGCGTCTATCGGGACGACAAGTTCAACGCCGTCTCCAAGGACCCGCACGGGAGGTTCCGGGAGAGGGCGGCGAACCTCACCGCCTTCGCGCACCAGACGTGCGGCTCCAAGAGCGAGTACACCTGGAACAACTGCATCACCTCGCTGTGGAACGACACCCTGTCGTGCTGGCACCTGTACGACAACTTCAACAACACCGGCGGCTTCCACAACCTGGGCCCCGAGGACGGCTACACCAACCTCAAGACCGAGGCCGACTACAACGACAAGATCTCGTCCCTGAAGCCCAACCCGAACGCGAGCCACAAGGACTCATGCGCCTTCACCTAGGGCTGGCGCTGGTCGTGGTGGTCACGTCGGCCGGCTGCGCCGCCGGCGGCGGGACCACCACGCCGGACGACTATGCCCTCGCCACGGTGACCCACAGCGGACGGTACTGGGACGACGCCCGGGTGATCGCCGACGCGGAGGAGCGTCTGGTCCGCACCTGCATGGACGGCAAGGGCTTCGCGATGCCGCCTCCGGCGGCCAGCGGCCCGGCGCCCGCCCCGCCGGCGCCTCGCCACGAGGAGATCGACGGCGTCGACCTGGCCTACCGGAAGGCGCACGGTTACGGACTCGCCGTCGCGTCGCCGGCGCCGCGGTCGCAGCCGCCCGCCGAACCGCCCGGATTCGGCGCGGCGATGTCCGGCGGCCGGACCGTGAAGGTGGGCGACATGCTCGTCGCGTCGGGCGGCTGCCGGGGGGAGGCCCGCGCGGCCCTGGCCGGATCGGTCGAGCGCTGGGCCACGGCGGTGTATCTGCCGGACACCCTCAACGACGACCTGATCGCGGCCACCGCGAACGATCCGGCTCGGGACCGGGTCAAGCGGGACTGGCAGGCCTGCATGACCGGCTACGGCTACCGGTTCACCGAGTACGCCCAGCCCCGCGAGCGGGCGACGGCCGCGTCGGAGCGCCGGGTCGCCACCGCGGACGGGATCTGCCTGGTGCGGGCCAAGGTGATCGAGACCGGGATCGCGCTGCGCCGGCGGGCCGCGCTGGGCATGCCGGCGGCCTGGCGGGAGAGGCTGATCCGGGCGGCGCAGATCAGGCGCGAGATGGCGGCCCGCCGCTAACCAACCGCTAAGCATCTGCCCTACGCGGCCGGGCGAAGCTCTCCCCGAGCGCCGGGGCAGCGGCCCGCGGCGTACTCGAATCGGGGAGGAACTCATGAACCGCAAGCGCATCGTGACCGCGGCGGCCGTGCTGGCCGCCGCGCTCGGCGTCCCGCTGGCCAACCCGGCGCCGGCCCTGGCCAACGTCGCCCGGCCGAGCAACTGCGACCCGGGCTGGCTCTGCCTGTACCGGGACGACCAGTTCAACAAGAACTCGTTCGACACGGTCGGCCGGCTGTCCACGACCGCCAAGGACCTCGGCGTCTTCCCGCACAAGACCTGCGGCGCGACGACCGCCAACTACACCTGGAGCAACTGCATCACGTCGATCTACAACGACACGTCGGCGTGCTTCCACCTGTACGACAACACCGGGAACACCGGCGGCTACCACAACCTGGGCCCGCACGACGGCTACACCAACCTCGGCACCCAGGCCCACTACAACGACGTGATCTCGTCGGTGAAGCGGGGGCCGAGCAGCGGCTCGTGCAACTTCAGCTAGGCCTCGGGACCACCGAGCAGTGAGCGCAGCCGCTCGGCGTCGTCCTTCCGGCCCAGGTCCTCGTAGACCCGCAGGGCCTGACGCCGGGCGGTGCGCGCGGCGGCCTCGTCACCGCGGGCGGACTCGCTGGCGGCCAGGCGCTCCAGGGTGCCGGCCTCGTTGCGCCGGTCGCCCATCTCGCGCAGCAGCGGCAGCGTCTCGCGGAACCGGCCGACGGCCTCGGCGTAGCGGCCGCGGGCGTGCTCGAGCTCGCCCAGGCTGTCGAGAACGGCCGCCTCGCTGGTCGAGCCCACGGCACGCACGCCGCGCAGCGCCGCGGTCAGGTGCTCGGCCGCTTCGTCGAGGCGGCCGAGCCGCACCAGGTAGAGCCCGGCCTCGTTGTGCACGTCGGCCACCGAGCTCGGCCGCTCCAGCCGCTCGTAGAGCCGCAGGGCGGACAGCGCGCCGGTCAGCGCGCGCTCGTGGTCGCCGCGGTCGTCCCAGCAGAACCCGATCGCGTGGTGGATGCGCGCCTGCTCGAGCAGGTCGTCCGTCTCCTCGGCCAGGCCCAGCGCCCGGTCGAGGCACGCCATGCCCCGGTCGAACTCGCCGGCCTTGACGTAGGTCGTGCTCATCAGCCGCAGCGCGAGGATCAGCGTCGCCGGCCGGCCGAGGCGCTCGGCCGCCGCGAGCCCGGCCTCCCAGACCGCGACCTCGTCCTCGGCCCGGAACCGGCGGTGGTGGTAGTTGTCCAGGCTCCAGGCGAACTGCCACACGGCGTCGTCCCAGCCCTCGGCGGCGGCCTGCCGCTGGGTGGCGCAGAGGTTGTCGTACTCGGCGCCGATCCAGCGCTGGGCGGCGCGGGAGTCGGGCGGGTCGTGCGGGACCACGCCGGGTGCGGGCGGGGCGAGCCGGACCGGGATCCGGTCCGGCGTCGCGCGCACCTCGGCGTTGAAGGCGCTGTGCAGGTAGAAGTCGGTCAGCCGGCGGCGGGCGGCCCGGGCGTCGGCCGGGCTCGCCAGCTCGGCCGCGTAGAGCCGCACGAGGTCGTGCATCCGCCACCGGCCGGGCGCGTGCTGGTGGGCGAGCGACAGCCGTTCGAGGGCGCGCAACGACGGCCCGGGCGGCCCGGCGAGCAGCGCGGCGGCGGCCGGCTCCCCGATGTCGGGCCCGGCGGCGGTCCCGAGCAGCGCGAACGCCCGCCGCTCGGGCTCGGTGAGGGCGGCGGCCGTGGTGGCGAGCACGCCGCGCAGCCCGGCCACGGCGTCTCCCTCCAGCGCGCTGAGCCGGGTGGCGGCGTCGCGCAGCTCGGCGGCGACCGGCGCGAGCCCGAGCTCCGGCGTGGCGGCGGCCCGGGCGGCGGCGATGCCGAGGGCGAGCGGGAGGCCGGCGCAGGCGGTGACCACGGCGGCGGCGGTGCCGGGCTCGCCCAGGGCGCGGGGGTCGAGGCGGCGGCTCAGCAGCTCGTGGGCGTCCGCGTCGTCCAGCACGGACAGCGGGACGGCGGCGGCGGCGTGCGCGGCGATCAGGCCGGTCAGCCGGTCGCGGCTGGTCACCAGCACGGCGCTGGCGCCGCCGCCGGGCAGCAGCGGGGCGACCTGGGCGCTGTCCCGGGCGTTGTCGAGGACGAGCAGCATGCGGCGGCCGGCGACCAGGCTGCGGTACAGGCCGATCTGCGCCTCGAGGCCGCCCGGCTGGGCCCGCATGGGAACGCCGAGCGCCTCCAGGAAGCCGCGGACCACCCCGCCGGGCGGGGCGGGGCCGGCGCCGGGGTCGAAGCCGCGCAGCTCGGCGTAGAGCTGCCCGTCGGGGAAGGACTCCCGGTGCCGGTGCGCCCACTGGGTGGCCAGCCAGGTCTTGCCCACGCCGCCCGGGCCGGTGATCACCGCCACCCGTCCCCCGGCCAGCGCCTTGGCCAGGGCGTCGAGGTCGGCGCGGCGCCCGGTGAAGGTGGGCGCCGCCGCCGGCAGCTGGGCCGGGACGGGCGCCGCCGCCGGGACGGGCCCGACCGGGGGCGGCGCGGCCCGGAGAACGGCCTGGTGGGCCTCGACCAGCTCGGGTCCGGGGTCGGTGCCGAGCTCGTCGCGCAGCCGGCAGCGGACGGTCTCGTAATGGGCGAGGGCGTCGGCGGTGCGGCCGGCCGCGTGCAGCACCCGGATGAGGGCGGCGGCGACGGGCTCGACCAGGGGGTGCGCCGCCTCGGCCTCGGCCAGCCGGCCGAGCGCCGCCTCCGCGTTGCCGTTCGAGGCCGCCGCGAGCGCCCACGCCACGGTGGCACTCAGACAGTCCTGCAGCAGCGCGGCGCGGACCTGTTCCGCCCACCGGCCGGCCAGGCCGGCCAGCGGGTCGCCCCGCCACAGCGCGAGGACCTCGGCGTCGGGCGAGCGGGCCGCCAGCGCGGCCCGCAGGCGCAGGGCGTCGACCGCGGCGTCGAGCACGTAGCCGCCGGAGCGCCGGGTGAGCGGGGCCGGGCCGCCGCTGGCACGCTCGAGGACCCGCCGCAGCTGGGCGATCGCCACGTGCAGGGTGCGCCGGGCGCCGGCCGGCGCCTCGTCCCAGACCCGGTCGATCAGCGTCTCGGTGGTGACCGGGTGGCCGGCGTCGAGCGCCAGGGCGGCCAGCACGAGGCGATGCTGCGGCGGGCCGGCCGCGCATGTGCGACCCGCCACCACGATCTCCACCGCCCCGAGCAGGCGGATCTCGACCGGCTCCTCCACGGATCGAACCGTATCAACCTGTCGCACCCCCGCCGTTTGGCAGCGCGTGGCACCGTGGTCCCGTGATCGATGGGCAGTTCGCCAATCCTCGCGGCATGCTCGGCCGTCTGGTGGGCCGGGTGATGGCCCGCGCCAACGCCCGGCTGACCCGCCGCGTCGTCGACTCCCTGCATCTGCGGGGCGACGAGACGGTGCTGGAGATCGGGCCCGGGCCCGGGGTCGGGCTGGCCGAGCTGGCCGCGGCGCTGCCGCGGGGCCGGGTCTACGGCGCCGAGCCGTCGGCGGCCATGCGAGCTCAGGCCGGGAGGAGGGCCGGCGACCGGGTGACTCTGCTCGACGCCACCGCGGCCACCGTCGACCTGCCGTCCGGGACGTGCGACGCGGTCTGCGCGGTCAACAACGTCCAGCTCTGGCGGCCGCTCGGGCCGAGCCTCGCCCGCGTGCTGGAGGTGCTCCGGCCCGGCGGCACGCTCGCGATCGGCGTCACCGAGCACGCGGTGCTGCCGGACGGGGGCTCGGTCGGCCACGAATACGACACCCGGCTGCTGCCGGCGCTGGCCGAGGCCGGCTTCCTCATCGAGGAGACGGCCTGGGAGCGGGGCGGGAACGGCCGGGAGCTGCTGGTCGTCAGCCGACGACCTTCCCGGGGTTGAACAGGTTCAGCGGGTCGAGGGTCCGCTTGACGGCGACCTGCATGGCCAGCACCGCCGGCGACAGCTCCTGCCGCATGCCGGCCCGCTTGAGCAGGCCCACGCCGTGCTCGCCGGTGACCGTGCCGCCCATCGCGATGGCCGCGCTCAGCATGTCCTCGAAGGCGGCCTGCGCGTTGCGCCGGGCGTCCTCGTCGCCGGCCGGGGCGAGGATCAACGGGTGCAGGTTGCCGTCGCCGGCGTGCGCGATGGTCGCGATCGTGGCGCCGTGCCGGGCCGCGATCCGCTCGATCGCGGCGAGCATCTCGGGCACCCGGGAGCGCGGCACGCAGACGTCCTCGGTGAGCACCGGGCTCAGCCGTTCGAGGGCCGGGTAGGCCAGGCGGCGGGCGGCGAACAGGGCCTCGGCCTCGATCTCGTCGGTGGACTGCTCGGCCCACAGCGCCCCGGCCGCGCGGAAGACGCCGGCGACCTCGGTGGCCTCGTCGTCGCCGGCCGCGCCGGGACTGTCGAGCTGGGCGAGCAGCAGGGCCGCGGCGTCGGCCTCGAGGCCCAGGTGCTTCCACTCCTCGACGGCCCGCAGGCAGGTGCGGTCGAGCAGCTCGAGCGCGGCCGGCAGCAGCCCGGCGCGGGTGACGGCGGCGACCGCCTCGCCCGCCTCGACCACGCTCGCGAAGGCGCCGACCACGGTCCGGGGCGCCTCGCGGCGGGCGGGGCGCAGCCGTACGGTGATCTCGGTGATCACCCCGAACGTGCCCTCCGACCCGGTGAAGAGCCCGGCCAGGTCGTAGCCGCTGACCCCCTTGGTGGTGCGCCGGCCGAGCCGCACGACGGTGCCGTAGTCGCCGGCCGGGCCGCCCACGACCGCCTCCATCCCGAGGACGTAGTCCCGGGTCACGCCGTATTTCAGGCAGCAGAGGCCGCCGGCGTTGGTGGCCACGTTGCCGCCTATCGTGGACCAGGGCGCGCTGGCCGGGTCGGGCGGGTACCACAGCCCGTGCTCGGCGACCGCCGCCTTCAGGTCGTTGTTGACCACGCCCGGCTGCACGGTGGCGGTCATGTTCTCGGCGTCGATCTCCACGATCCGGTTCATCCGGGACAGGTCGAGGATCATCGCGCCGTCGACCGCGTTGGCGCCGCCGGACAGCCCGGTGCCGGCCCCGCGGGTCACGATCGGCACGCCGCGCTCGGCGCAGGCCGCGACCACCCGGCGTACATCCTCGGTGCTCTTGGGACGGACGGCCGCGACCGCCTTCCCGTAGGGCGCCCACTCCGCGTCGTCGTGGCTGAGGCTCTCCAGCACGTCCGCGTCGTCGACCAGGTCGAGGCCGGTCAGCAGCTCCCTCATCTCGCTCACTTCAGGAACTCCAGGATCGCCTCGTTCGCGAGCTCGGGCCGGTCGATGTTGGCCGCGTGCCCGCAGTTCTCCAGCGTCACCACGCGGGCCAGCGGGTTGGTCACGGCGACGGCGGACGCGTGCTCCGCCGGCCAGAGCTGGCTCTCCCGGCCGGCCAGGAACAGGCTCGGTATCGACATCCGGGCGATGACGTCCCGCCAGTCCTGCTCGGCGTGGTTCTGCAGCAGGGCGCGGCGCTCGGGCGTACGGGGATCGACGAACGTGAGCGGACCACCCAGCGCCGCCGTCACCCGGTTGATCCCGGCCAGCCGGTCGGACCGCAGCCCGCGCCCGGTGTCGGGGATGCCGTCGTCGAAGAACGTGCCGACGTTCCGCGCGGTCAGGCCGTAGAAGCCGTGGTTCCAGGTGTCGTCGTTGACCATCTTCGGGGTCTGGTCGATCGTCACCACGGCCCGCAGCAGCGCCGGCCCGAACAGGTCGTAGTACGCCCAGATCGTGCTCGCGCCCATCGAGCCGCCGATCAGCGTCACGTCCCGCAGGCCGAGCCCGGTGAGCAGTTCCTGCACGTCGGCGCCGTGCCGGGAGAGGCGCTGCCCGTGCGGCGGCGACTCCGAGGCGCCGTGCGAGCGCCGGTCGAGGCCGATCACCCGGTAGCCCTCGGCTGCCAGCGCCGCGCGTTGCAGCTCCCAGCTCTCCAGCGGCGCGCAGAAGCCGGCGATCAGCACGACCGGTGCGCCGTCGCCCTCGTCGGCGTAGTTCAGGCGGACCCCGTCGCTGGTCGTGATCGTGGGCATACGGCGACCCTACGCGCTCCCCCGCTCGACCGGTTTGCGGATGAACCGCGGGCGGGGCCGGGCGCGGTGAGAAGCTACAGCATCTCTCACCCGTGGCCGTCCGGCGTGCTCGCCGAGGGCGACATTTCGTAACCCTAAGGTTGCACCCACGTGACGCGCGTAACAGGCAGCATCGTGGCCACCGGATGGGCTGGTGAACAGCCGCGGGGCGCGCCCAACCGGCATCACCATCGAGAGGAGAGGTCGGATGCAGGTGCGTTTCCGGCAGCCCGGCGCCCGAGTCACCATGCTCGCGTTCGCCACGGCCGCCGTCCTGGCCATCGCGGGTTGCGGCGGAGGCTCGTCCAGCGAGGCAAGCACCAGCGCGGACGGCGGGTCCAAGCCGCTCACGCTGCGTATCGCATACAACCCGAACGCGACGAACACCACGATCGTCGTGGCGGACCAGCAGGGGTTCTTCAAGAAGGCCGGTCTCGACGTCAAACTCACCGCGACGCAGAACTCGGCCGCGCTCATCCCGTCCATCGGCAAGCAGTTCGACCTGATCACGGTGACCCCGCCGTCGCTGCTGCAGGCCGCGGCGCAGGGCCTCAAGCCGATCCTGGTCTCGGCCGAGGACGTGGAGAACTCGACGGACAAGCGCAACAGCTACATCATCGGCGGCGCCGGGATCACCTCGATCGCGGGTCTCAAGGGCAAGACGATCGGCGTGCCGAGCCTCAGCGGCAACCTGTACGAGGGCGCCGTGATCATGCTCGACAAGGCCGGCCTCAAGAAGACCGACGTGAAGTTCCTCCAGGTGCCGTTCGCCGACATGGCGGGCGGGCTGAAGACCGGCACCATCCAGGCCGCCGCGACGATCTTCCCGTTCAACGGCCAGTTGCTCGGGCAGGGCGGCACCGACCTGGGCACCCCGACCGACCT
This sequence comes from Actinoplanes sp. NPDC051537, assembly GCF_055586105.1. Classification (NCBI taxonomy): domain Bacteria; kingdom Bacillati; phylum Actinomycetota; class Actinomycetes; order Micromonosporales; family Micromonosporaceae; genus Actinoplanes; species Actinoplanes sp. NPDC051537. The sequence goes on along the minus strand of NZ_JBVJIU010000004.1, from coordinate 549,577 downwards.
GACCGGGGACGGCTCCGAGGCGCTGTCGGCCGGCTGGGTCGCGTCCGCGCCGTGGGCGGCCGCGAACAAGGCCGGCATCGACGCCTTCAACAAGGCCCAGGACGACGCGCTCGCCTGGATGAAGGCCAATGACGCCGCGGCCAAGCAGATCCTGGTCAGGGACTTCAAGCTGCCGGAGCAGGTGGCGGCCAAGTACCCGGTCACCCAGTACGTCGAGTTCCAGGCCAAGCCCGAGCACCTGCAGCCGTGGATCGACGCGATGAAGAAGGTCGGCGACCTGCCGGCCGACTTCAACACCCCGGCCAGCGACCTCGTCTACCAGGGCTGAACCCCACCATCCGCCGGTGGCCTTCGCCGGCCGCCGGCGGCAAGTCCATCGGGAGGTGAGACATGAGCGAGAACCCCGACGTCGTCTTCGAACTGCGCGAAGTGGGCGTCAAGCTTCCGGCCGGGCCCACCGGCCGCGACATCCTGCGGCAGGTCGGACTGAAGGTCCACGCCGGGGAGATCATCGGCATCATCGGCCCGTCCGGGACCGGCAAGACCACGTTGCTGCGCATCCTCAGCGGGCTGCTCCTGCCGACGACCGGCAGCAGCCTGCTCGGCGGAGAGCCGGTGACCGGCCCGTCGCGCGACGCCGTCACGGTGTTCCAGGACTACGCCACGGCACTGCTCCCGTGGCGTACGGTCGCCAAGAATGTCGCTCTTCCGCTGGAAGGACGCACCACCAAGGCCGAGCGGAAGCAGCGCGTGCAGCGCGCCCTCGAGATCGTCGGCCTCGCCGAGCGGGCGGGCGAGTACCCGTGGCGGCTCTCCGGCGGCATGCAGCAGCGGGTGCAGATCGCCCGCGCGCTGGTCGTCGAGCCCAAGGTGCTGCTGATGGACGAGCCGTTCGGCGCGCTCGACGCGATCACCAAGGGAACCCTGCACGACCAGCTCATGGACGTGCAGGCACAGACCGGGCAGACGATCATCTTCATCACCCACGACGTCGACGAGGCCGTCTACCTCGCCGACCGGGTCATGGTCATCCATGGCTCGCCGGGCTCGATCGTGCACGAGGTGACGACCAAGCTGCCGCGCCCGCGCGACCAGATCGCCACCCGCGACCTGCCCCGCTTCCAGGAGGTCCGCCACGAGCTCGCCGAGGTGCTGCGCCATGGGCGACCTGCTTAGGCGCGGCGGCCGGGTGATCAACTGGCCCGGCATCGCGGTGATCGTCCTGTTGCTGGTCGCCTGGCAGCTGATTGACGTCGAGTCGTTGCCCAGCCCGGTCGCGATCTGGCACGGCTTCCAGGACCTGACCGGCCCGGACGGCGGACTCGGCGAGGCGCTGCTGCACACGGTCAGGATGGTGCTGATGGCGTGGCTGATCGGCGCCGGGCTCGGGCTGGTCCTCGGCCTGTTGCTGGCCCTCAACCCGGTGGTCGGCTCGTGGGGCTCGGCGACCGTGGACATGCTGCGGTCGTTGCCGGTGGTCGCGCTCATCCCGATCGCGATCCTGGTGTGGGGCACCGGCGATCTCACCGAGGTGATCCTGGGTGCGTACGCCGCGCTCTGGCCCATGCTCATCAACACCGCCGGCGGCGTCCGGGGCGTGACCCCGCGCCTGCGCGACGTCTCGCGCACGCTGGGGCTCTCCCGCACCGCGACGCTCGTCAAGATCGTGCTGCCGGCGACCGGTTCGTCGATCCTGGTCGGCGCCCGCCTCTCGCTCGCCACCGCGCTGGTCGTCTGCGTGGTCAGCGAGATGCTCGGCCTGCAGAGCGGGGTCGGCAACCAGCTGGTGCTCGAGCAGAGCGGCATGCAGCCGGCCCGGATGTGGGTCTACGTGCTGCTCGTCGGCGTGCTCGGCCTGATCATCAACGCCGGCCTGATCCGGGCGTTCCGCGTCCTGTTCCCCGGCATCGCGCTCGTGTCCGAGAGGAGCGGCAATTGAGCCTGCGTACGCTGCGGGGTCTCGCCCCCATCGCGCTGGTGATCGTGCTGTGGCAGCTGCTCGGCAGCCAGGACTCGATCACCACCCCGCCCCCGTCCGCGTGGTGGGAGTCGTTCAAGTCGATCGAGCGGAGCGGCGCCCTGTGGCCGGCCCTCGGCACCACCCTCGAGCTGTTCGTGCTGGGCCTGCTGCTGGCGACCGTGCTGGGCGTGCTGCTCGGCGCGGCGCTGGGCTCCTCGCGGCGGCTGAGCCGGGCGCTGAACCCGCTGTTCGAGTTCATCCGGGCCACCCCCGCGGCGGCGATCGTCCCGGCCGCGCTGGTGCTCTTCCAGGCGAACAGCAGGACCGAGATCGGGATCATCGTGTACGGCTCGATCTGGCCCATCCTGCTGAACACCGCCGCGGCCCGGGCCGCCCTGCCGTCCATGCGCCTGGAGATGGCGCAATGCCTGCGGCTGAACCCGTGGGACCGCCTGCGCAAGGTCGTGCTGCCGTCCCTGCTGCCCGAGATCGTGGTCGGCATCCGGGTCGCGGTGCCGGTCTGCCTGATCGTGACCCTGCTGGTCGACTTCCTGGTCGCCACCGGCGGGATGGGCTACCTCCTGGTCCAGTACCAGCAGAGCTTCCAGGTGGCGAGCGCGTTCGCGCTGCTGGCCACGATCGGCGTGGTCGGCGTCCTGCTCAACCTGGTGATCGGCATGGCCGAGCGGGTCATCCTGCGCCGCTGGCCATGAGGCGGATGTCGTCGTCGGTGATCTCCACCCGGACCACTTCGACCCGCTCGTCGGGAGTGGTGTTCGGCGAGTGGAACACGAGACGGCTGACCCCGTCCGGGCCCTGGAAGATCATCCCGTGGCCGCCGTTACGCGCCCACAACGGCTCCGGCCGTTGCAGCCAGGGCCCGATCACCCGACCGCTCGCGGACTTCGCGACCCCCATCGCGTATCCCTCTTCCCCGAAGCTCGACCACAGCATCAGCAGCGCGCCGTGTTCCGATCGCACGAGGAACGGGCCGTCGGTGAACAGCGGATCCTTGCCCAGATTCAGCTGCTCGGGCGGTTCGGCGCCGTCCGGGAACCACAGCGGCTTGCTCCACGGCGCGGCCGAGGCCCGGAACAACAACGCCGGCGAGCCCACCGGCGCCCGCAGATCGGCGGAGAGCCGCAGGGCGTACATCTCGCCGTCGGAGATTCCGGGCTCGCCGCCCGGGATGCCTTCGGCGCCCCGGCTGTACACGAGCCACGGCGTCGCGTCGTCGTCGACATACACGGTGCCGTCGAGACAGGGGACGTCCCGCGGCGTGACCGGACCGTCGCTCCACGGCGCGAACGGCCCGGTCGGCCGGGACGAGATCAGGGCCTGGATGCCGCGCGGACCGGCTCCCGGGTGCGAACTGGCGAACGTCGCGAACATGACGAACCGACCGTCGTGGGCGACCACCTCGGGCGCCCAGAACTGGGTGTCGGCCCAGAATCCGGCCGGTGGGCGGAACGCCGGGACCGGCCCCTCCCACGTCACGAGATCGTCGCTGGTGAAGCAGTCGAAGCCGGTCGCGGGCCCGCCCCAGAGATTGGGGTCGGTCGTCCCGTACAGGACGAACTTCCCCGGCGACGGTTCCAGGATGTAGGGGTCCCTCATCCGGATGTCGGTCAGCGGACGGCCCATCGCCCAACAGTACCGATTTCAGATCGTGATGACGGTCTTGCCGCGGGTATGGCCGGACGTCGCCTCGGCCAGCGCGTCGCCCGCCTCGGCCAGCGGCCGGACCCGGGCGATCGGCACCCGCAGCGTGCCCGCCACCGCCCGCCCGGCCAGCTCGTCGAGCAGCGCACGGTCCGGGTTGCTCATCACGTTGGCGCCGGTCAGCCCGCGCGGCTCCAGCAGCGCCGGGTCGGCGGCGCGGTGCACCGAGACCACCCGGCCGCCCGGCCGGACCAGCTCCAGCATCTCGGCGAACGCCTGGCCGCCGTTGACCAGGTCGATCAGCGCGTCGACGCCGTCCGGACACAGCTTGCGCACCGACTCCACGAAGCCGGGGCGGTCCACCACGTGGGCCGCGCCCAGGTCCGCGAGATAGTCGCTGTCGGCCGGCGGCCCCGAGGCCACGACCGTGGCGCCCCGCGCCGCCAGCAGCTGCACCGCGAAGCTGCCCACGCCGCCCGGCGCGCCCACCACGACGACCACGTCGCCGGGGGCCGCCGCCGCGCAGCGCAGGGCGACCACCCCGCTCAGCGGCAGGCAGGCGGCCTCGTCGAAGGACAGCCTCGCCGGCATCGCCGTGAAGCACTCGTCCTGGCCCACGACCAAATGGGTGGCGAACGCGCCGCGGTGCAACGATGGGCCGCCGAGGTAGCCGAACACCGCGTCCCCGGGGCGGAACCGGGTTACCCCGGCCCCGGCCGCGGCCACGACCCCCGCGTAGTCGCGGCCGACGACGACCGGGAACCGGTACTCGAAGGCGTGCCGCAGCGCGCCGGCCGCGACCTTCGCGTCGAAGGCGTTCACCGACGACGCCCGCAGGTCCAGCAGCAGCTGGTCGTCGGCGAGCGGCGGAAGCTCGAAGTCCGCGAGCGCGGGGCGTTCGCCGAACGCGGTGAGGGTCAGACCGGTGGCCCGCATCAGATCTCGTTCCCCCAGTAGTAGCGGCACGCCATCTCGACCAGGCGCAGCTTCTCCTTCTGCTGCGCCGCCGACATCAGCGGCTCGGCGGCCACCGCGGCGAAGCCCGAGCTGGGCGCGAACGCCACGTCGTCGAGGCTGCGGCGGTCGGCGATCTCGTCAGTCATGGCGAGCAGGCGGTCCATCGGCTCGGGGTCGGGCCGGGACGTGTCGACCACGCCGAAGCTGACCGCGATCCCGGGCGCGACCGCCTCGAACGGCAGCCGGCGCTTCTCGTCGCGCGGGAAGTCGATGCACAGCCGGCGGAACGCGAACCCGGTCAGCAGCCGGTCGACGGCGCCGGAGTCGTACCCGCCCTCGGTGGTCGGCAGCGGCCCGTGGTCGGTCAGGTCGAGTCCCACCCGGAAGTGGTCCGGCACGCCGATCCCCGCCACCGCCTGCCGATCCGCCTCGAGGACGGCGTCGAGCAGCGCGCCGGCGTTCGCGATCCGGGCCCGCCCGTCGACCGTCAGCAGCGCGACCAGTAGCGGGTTCCCGAGCGCCACGTAGGCGACGCCCTGGGCGGCGAGCGCGGCGATCTCGGCCGCAAGGATCGCGGCCAGCTCGGCGCCGGCGCGGGCCACCGTCTCCGGGTCGCCCGCCGGGTCACCGAGCCACGCGAGATATCCGGGCGACGGCAACGAGACGAAGACCGGGCGGTCGACCGTACGCAGGAGGGGCGCCACCTCGGCCGACGCCAGCCGCCCCGTCGCCGCCAGGCCACCGGCCACCGACCGCCGCCGGGCGGGCGCGATGCCGCACAGGTCGGCGATCGGGTGCTCGCCCGCGAGCGCCGCGAAGCCATCGACGTGGTCGTAGACCACCGACTCGAAGAAGTCCCGCCGGAACTGCCCGTCGCCGACCGCCGACAGGGTCAGCCGCCGCTGCTCGTGCGCGGTCGCCTCGGCCGCCTCCTCCTCGGCCGCCGCCCGCCCCGCGACGTCCCCGCCGGCCCGGGCCGTGACCAGCGCGGCCGGCCGGACCAGGCTGCCGTGATGGTCGATGTGGTACTGAAAATCGTCGGCCATGGTCGACTTCTCCTCACTGATCAATCCCGCCGACGCTAAGCCGATGGCCGCGCGAGAGGTATCCACTGGCGCGCATCCTTAGTTGAACCGGGCGGACCCGGGACGATTGGCGGACGGCAAAGATCCACCGAGTGAAATACCTTTGGCCGGTGGAGGACGGCTTTCTCGGTCCCCTGGTCCCGGCCAAGACGTCGCGACCACGGGCGCTGCGCACGGCGGTCGACCGGCCGCACCTGACCGCGTTGCTCGAGGACGCCGTCGGATGCCCGGTCACGCTGGTCTGTGCCGGCGCGGGCTGGGGCAAGACCATGGCCGTCTCGGCGTGGGCGCAGGCTCACCGCGGCCCGGTCGGCTGGCTGAGCCTCGACCGGCACGACAACGATCCGCAGCTGTTCTGGGCGTACGTGCTCGCCGCGCTGCGGGTCGCCGGCGCGCTCGCGCCGGACAATCCGCTGGCCGCGCTCGGCTCGGTCCCGGCCGACGAGCGCGAGCGCGCCGGCCGGCTGCTGACCGGCCTCGCCGCGCTGCCCGCCGGCACCGTGCTGGTGATCGACGACGTCCACGAGATCGACGACGCCGAGGTGCTGCGCGAGCTCGGCGACCTGCTCCACCGGATGCCGCCGGCCCTGCACGTGCTGCTCGCCGGCCGGTCCGAGCCGCCGCTGCGGCTGCACCGCCTGCGCGCGGCCGGCGGCCTCGCCGAGATCCGCACCGCGCACCTGGCCTTCACCGAGCCGGAGGCGGCCGGGCTGCTCACCGGGCACGGGCTCAGCCTCGCCGGCGAGGACGTCGCCACGCTGGTGCGGCGCACCGAGGGCTGGGTGACCGGGCTCCAGCTGGGCGCGGCCTTCCTGGCCGGGCACGACGGGCCGCCCGAGGTCGGCGACTTCGCCGGGGACGTGCGCGACGTGGACGACTACCTGACCGAGGAGGTGCTCGCCGGCAGCACCCGCCGCCAGCGCCGCTTCCTGCTCCAGACCAGCATCTGCGAGAACGTCTGCGCCGGCCTGGCCAACGCCATCACCCGCGACGGCGACGGGCAGCGCATGCTCGAGCAGCTCGAACGCGACAACGACTTCGTGCTGCGGCTGGGCGCGAAGCCGCTCTGGTTCCGCTACCACCACCTGCTGCGGGACGTGCTCGGGCACCGGCTGACGCTGGAGTCGCCGGGCACGCTGCCCGAGCTGCATCGCCGGGCCGCCCGGTGGCACGCCGAGAACCATTCGGTCCTCGAGGCGCTCGACCACGCCGTGGCGGCGGCCGATTGGGCGTACGTGGGAAGGCTCGTCACCACCCAGGCCGCCCCGCTGATGGTCTCCGCGCACCGCCAGGCGCTCGTGAAGATCCTGCGGGAGATTCCCGGCGACGTCGTGACCACCACGCCCGAGCTGCAGATCTGCGGGGCGCTGCTGCTGTTCCACGCCGCCGACTACGAGTCGCTCCCGGCCCGGCTCGACGCCACCCTCGCGATGCTGGCCGACCGCCCGCCGGCGGGCCGGGAGTCGGTCGAGATCATGACGCACACGCTGCGGCTGGCCGCCGATCGGGCGGTGGGCGACATGCCGGCGCTCATCGACTGCAGCGACCGGCTGTTGTCGCTGCTCGCCAACACGACCGCCACGGCCGTGCCGGCGATCGCCCAGAACCGGGCGATCGCCCTCAGCAACAAGGGCCTGGCGCTGCTCTGGTCGGGTGAGCGGGACGAGGCCGAGCGCTGCCTGTGGGCCGGGTCGACCGCCTCCCGGGCCGCCGGGGTCGAGCTCAGCGAGATCAACGCGACCGGCCACCTCGCGCTGGTGCAGGCCATGTCCGGCTCGGTGCACGAGGCCGCCCGGCTGGCCGGCAGCGCGTGCGACGTGGCCGACCGGCGTGGCTGGCGGTACACGCTGCAGGCCGTGGCCGCCCACCTGGCCCGCGCCCTGGTCCACATCGAGGCGATGGAGCTCGAGGACGCGCGGCGCGCACTCGAGGACGGCCTGCGGGCGCACTACAGCGACCCCGAGGCGGCCCAGCGACTGATGGCGCTGGGCGTCCAGGCCCGGCTGCTCACCGTCGAGGGCGACCTCGCCACCGCCCGCTCACTGCTCGATCAGGCCCGCGGCGACCGGGGCGCCCGGGTGCGCGTACCCGGCGTCGACCGGTGGCTGCTGCTCCAGGAGTCCCGGCTCGACCTGGCCGACGACCAGCCCCGGCGGGTCACGTGGCGCTACACCGATCCGGCCGCGCCGCTCACGGCGGCGGAGGAGGTCTGCCGGGCGCGGGCGGCGTACGACGAGGGCGCCTTCCGCCGCGCCGAGATCCTGCTGGCCGACGCGCCCGAGCGGCAGCGCGACACGATCGCCGGGGTCGAGGCCGGCATCCTGCGGGCGCTCGTGGCCGACGCCCGCGGCTATCCGGTGCAGGCGGCCGACCTGCTCGCCGAGGCGGTCGCGCTGGCCGGTCGCGAGGGCATCCGCCGGCCGCTGGCGGCGCCCGGGCCCCGGCTCGCCGCCCTGCTGCGCCGGTTGCGGCTGCTCAGCGAGCCGTCGCTGGCCAGCCCGGCGGTCGAGGGGCTGAGCGTCCGCGAGGCCGAGGTGCTGCGCTACCTGACGACGATGCTCACCGCGGCCGAGATCGCCACCCAGCTCGGCGTCTCGGTCAACACGGTCAAGGCACACATGCGCGCCGTCTACCGCAAGCTCGGCGCGAGCCGGCGCAGCGAGGCGGTGTCGCTCGCCCGCGACCACGGTTTCCTCTGAGACCGGCTGGTCAGTCCAGGGTGGACGCGATGTCGTCGTACGCCGGCTTGAGTTCCTTCCAGCGCGCCACGGCGTCGCACCGCTCGCCGCCGGCCAGCACCGCGGCGAGATCCTCGATGTGCACCTGCACGCCGGCGCCGTAGGCGGCCAGCAGATCTGCCGGCATGCCGCGTTCCTCGAGAACCAGCGCCGTCCGGCCGCCGACGGCGGTCAGCGTGACCTCGACGACGTGCTCCTCGGCCTGCTCGGTGTCGATGGTGGTGACCACCAGGCGGCGCGGCGGTTCGCAGGCGTCCACCCGGACGGTGCCCTCCCACGCGCTGGCGAAGAGCCGTGCCTTCGACCGGCCGCCCAGGCGCAGGTCGCCGTCGAACTCACCGAGCCAGCGAGCGAGGCGGCCGGGATCGGTGAACGCCGGCCACAGCTCGTCGACGGTGGCGTCGAGACGGTCCTCCATGCGCACGACGCCCACGCCGTCGGCGATCCGCAGCGTGCCGATGATCTCGATATCCATGGGTCGTGTGTACCAGCCCGGTTACGTACCCGTCAAGGTACATACATCAGAGCTTGGCCGCGATGATCGGCGCCAGCCGGTCGGCGACCTTGCGGTGCCCGGCGTCGGTCGGGTGGGTCCCGTCGGTGTAGTCGGCCGCCACCAGCCACCCCTCCGTCGGCACGTAGAAGACGTTGGCGTCCCCGGCCGCGTTCCGGGCCTGCACGGCGGCCAGCGTCTGCGCCCCGAACCGCTTGCAGAACGTCTGCATCGCGAAGATCTTCGCCGCCGGGTACGCGGCCCGGACCTCCTCCAGCAGATGAACGTAGTGCGGCTGGAACGTGGTCGTGTGCGTCCCGTGCGCGAGGTCGTTGGTCCCCAGGTTGATCACCACGGCGTCGGCCCGGTACCGCGCGAAGTCCCACCCGGGCGACGACGCCGAGCTGCTGAGCCGCAGGAAGTAATCCTCCAGCCCGACACACCCGTCGGCGGTGGTGACCAGGCACGCCCCGCCCTGCGCGATCTGCGTGTGCCGCGCCCCGAGCCGGGTGCCGATCAGCCACCCGTACGCGGTGAGCGCGTTCTGCGACGTGGTGGTGCCGACCGTGATGGAGTCCCCCACGAACTCGATCAGCTTCGGCGGCACGGGAAGCGCGTACGTCTGCGCCCCCGAGTCGAGGACGAGGCCCTGGAACACCGCGTCCCCGTGGTACGACCCGGCGACCACCCGGTACGAGACCCGCAACGTGTGCCGCCCGCCGGCGAGCGGGGCCGGCGTCAGATTCACGGTCCCGCTCTGGTTGGTGAGGTAGCGGTCCGCTCCCCCGTCGATGCTGTAGTACAGGTCGATGCTGTTGCGCTGCCGCAGCTTGACGGTCGTGCCGGTGAAGCCCGTCGTGAGGTAGGCCCCGGCCCAGGCCGGCACCACCGCCGCCGGGTTCCGGGTGTCCCACCGCCCCACGAACGCGATGTTCGGGTCGGCCGGATCCCCGGTCGCGGCGGCGGCCGCGGCCCGGCTCGCGACGGCGGGCGTGATCAGCAGTGCCACCGCGGCGGCGACGAGCAGGCGGCGTGTCATGGCGACCCCCCTCATGGGAACGCTCCCATGGTCGCGCACTACATCTATGGCCGTCAATATGGAAAGATCCTTAACACTATGGTTGCCTTCGAGCTGGCGGTTCAGGACTCACACGGCCTGGCCGTGGCGGCGCGGGTCGGCGCCGACCGCATCGAGCTGTGCTCGGCGCTTCCGCTCGGCGGTGTGACGCCCTCGCTGGCGTTCATCGAGGCGGCCGTCGCCACCCCGGGCATTCCGCCGGTGCACGTGCTGGTGCGGCCCCGGCCGGGCGGCTTCGACTACTCCCCCGACGAGCTCGCGCTGCTCCTGCGCGACGTCCGGCACGCCGTGACCGCGGGCGCGAGCGGCGTCGTGATCGGCGGCGTGCGCGCCGGCAAGCCCGACGTCGAGCTCATCGGCCGGGCGACCGAGCTCTGCGGCGACGTCACCTTCCACCGGGCCTTCGACACGCTGAGCGACCCGGAAAGCGCGATCGACACCCTCATCTCGTACGGGGTGAAGCGCGTCCTCACCTCGGCCGGCGCGGCGCGGGTGGCCGACGCGCTGCCCGCCCTCGCCGGGCTGGTGCGCGCCGCCGGCGGCCGCCTCGAGGTGATGGCCGGCGGCGGCGTGCGCCCGGAGTCGGTGGCGGCGATCGTCGGCACCGGCGTCGCCGCCATCCACGCCTCGGCCAAGCAGTTCCTCGCCGAGACCGTCGGCGTCTCGCTCGGCACCGCGGCCCCGGACGGCGAGACCGGCCGGGAGACCACGGACGAGGCCGAGGCCGTCGAGATCAGGGCAGCGCTGGCGCGGGCGACCGGGCGAACCGCACCTGCGACACCGGCCGGAACCGGTCGTCGAGAGTCACCAGCAGGCTGAGCAGCACGGCGAAGAAGACGGCGTTGCCCACGTTCAGGCCGCCGCCGGCGTGCCCGAGCAGCCAGCCGCTGCCGACCACCATGGCGACGTCGACGACCAGCCGGACGAAGAACGCGGCGAGGATCGACTCGATGCTCCCGGCCCGCCGGGCGATCGCGAGGCTGATCGCGGCGTTGACCACGACGAACGCCCCGATGCCGAGGAACAGCTGGAGGTCGGTCGAGGAGCGGCCGGGCAGCACCTGCCCGTAGATCACGCAGAGCAGCCCGATCAGGAACACCTTCTCGAGGGTGGCCTCGGACCACACCCGCCCGTGCGCGGCCACCCAGGAGTCCCGCTCGGCCGCGGTGTCGATCTCCTCCGGCAGCGGCTCGGCGGCCCAGCGCCAGCTCCACGCCGTTGCCGGCAGCCGCGGGCGCAGCCAGAACCAGAACCACAGCCCGGCGATCACCGCGAGCACCACCAGCACCGGCGTGATCCACGGGTTCGCGGCCACGGTGTCGGTGAAATCCAGCTGGGCGACGTGGATCCACCACTCCTGCGGGAGCTTCACGAAGACCCAGATGCACCCCGCGGTGATCACCCACCGTCGCAGGCTCACGCTCGCCGGGTTCCAGCGAAGGCGCACGATCTCGTACGCGATGAAGAAGTACTCGAACGTGTTGGGAAAGATCAGCAGGAGCGGCCGCCAGTCCAGCAGCTCGAACAGCACCACCCCGACCAGGCGGTAGAAGAACAGGAAGCGCGCGACCTGCAGGGCGGGCCGGCTCGTCCAGTTCCGCAGCACGGACAGGTAGGCGACGGACAGGTAGAACATGTCCATCGCCTTGTCGTAGCCCTGGTAGCCGGGCGGGTCGTAGCCGAACCACTGGAACACCGTCTGGTCGACGGCGTCGAGGACCAGCGCCGTCACGATCGCGGGCAGCGGGTAGCGCGGGATGAACAGCGGCACCACGAACCGCGCGCCCACCACGACCAAGAAGACCAGAGTCGCCTGAGCGCTCATGGCCGGATGCTCGCAGTCCGCGGACGCCCCGCACAAGCCCCGACCGGCGCTTTCATCCGGCGCGGATGAGCGTCCGTGGGTCGCCCGCATCGCAGAACAAACTCCTGCCATCGCGCCGATGCGAGCTGGTTCAGCTCCGAGGGCGGCACCGCATTCTTCGACCGATCCGGCGGGATGCCTCAGATCCAGTGGCACATCCGGTGCACCGGCGGAGGAGACCCGCGTCAGCAGGATCAAGGGGCATCACGCAGTTTGCGCCAGGGCCCGCGCCCAGCGCCCGGCTACACAAACCTCCCGCGTGGAGTCCCGGCGGCCCGCGATTGACGACCGCTACGCTGACCGCTCATGACTCAGGATCACCACGAAGATCAGCCGCCCCACGTGGAACCGGGCAATGAGCCCGCTGTGTCGAACCACGAATTCCCTCGTCGCCTTGCCGCGGTCCTGATTGCGGAAATCGGGATTCCGATCACGCTTTTTGGACTGGTAATTTATGGTGCGGCTCGGCTGGCCATCGAGGGTTACCTGGGCGAATTCGACTTGACAGCAAGCGAGGTGGGGCTGACTTACGACGAGATCCTGGCGCCGACGGCGGTGTTCGTCGTCATCGCGTTGCTAATCATCCTCGGCCTGGCCGCAGCGATCAGCCCCTGGACCTCAGAGGTTCGAAAATGGCTTTCCCGGATCAACCTCTCATTCGACTTCGACAAAACCGAGCAAACAGTTTCTGACTCGGTCTCCGTGATATTTGGCCTAACCCTCACCGGCGCCGTCCTTGTCGCCGCAGTACGCGGACTCATTGATCTCTTTCACCTTGCCACCGGGTTCGGGCCAAACTTTTCTGTCGACTTCTACCTGGGTTGTTTAGCTGTCGTCCTGGTAGGTTTGGGGATCTTTTTAGCGACGGGAGTGGTCTACTACAGCGTCACCGGCGTAATGCAGTTGTCAATTAGGTGGTCGGCAGGCTTCAAGCAGGCCAAACCAACCAGGCGTCAGGCAATCAGACGTACCGTCCTATATGCGCTTGCGACAGTTGCTCTCGCCGGCGTAATGGTCGGGGCTCGTGCAATAGGGCTTCACTATGCCTCGGAGGTCAAGGGTGGGAATGCGGTCCACGCAACACTGTTTGGAATATCTGTTCCGGGAGTCATCGCCAGTCCGGTACTGATCGACTACAACGATAATGCGTTCGGCAAACTTTCTGGACCACAATGTGCGATGTACCTTGGTCAGGACGGCGGTTTTTCCTTGCTCTACGACACATCATCATCATATTTGTATCGAGTGTCGTCTCTATCTGTCCGTCTCACCTATACCGAGGAGAAGTGCCCGGAGTCATAAGTGAAGCGGCGTGGGAAATCTCGTCACCCGTACCGATGTCGTCCTCTGGGGCATCGACCTCGAGGGTGGCATGGAACTGCGGCCGTGGGCGCCATGCCTCGACCGGCTCGCCACCAGCCCAGACGAGCCAACCCGACAGCTCGGGTGCTGCCCGGGGCGGCCGTGGAGAAAGAGAAGTTCGGGAAGCCGTCGACCACTCGCTCTCGCGGGCCGCCGTCCCGGCCGTATCGAAAGACCGCATGCATTTCGATCGGCCGGGCATCCACATGCGCAGCTGCTGACCTCCGCGACCTGGTGGGCCGCGGTACGCTACCGGCACCGAGCGTAGGGGGTCCCTTGAGCCGCTTCGTCGATGGCCTGATCGCGACCGCCGCCACCGCCCCCACGGGCATGGTGACCGGGGAGCCGGGCGCGCCGCACCGTCGCACGTGGACGGAGCTGCACGCCGAGGCCCGCCGCATCGCCGGCTCGCTGGTCGCGTCCGGTCTGCAGCCGGGGCAGGCGGTGGCGGTGCTGGCCGGGCTGCCCGCCGAGATCGCGCCGGTGGCCCAGGCGATCTGGCTGGCCGGCGGCAGCATGACGATGCTGCACCAGCCCACCGCCCGCACCGACCTCGGCCTCTGGCGGGACGACACGCTGCGCGTGCTCAAGATGATCGACGCCCGGACGGTCATCGTCGGGTCACCGTTCGAGGCGGTCACCGGCGTGCTCGAGGCGTACGGGATCAAACACCACCTGGCCGGCGCCCTGAGCGACGGCCCGGAGCTCACGCCGGTCTTCACCGGCGAGGACACGGCCGCGCTGCTCCAGCTCACGAGCGGGTCGACGGCCGAGCCCAAGGCGGTGCGGATCACCCACCGCAACCTGTTCGCCAACCTGACCGACTCGGCGCGCCACCTGGGCTGCGACGAGAGCGGCGTGATGGTGTCGTGGCTGCCGATGTTCCACGACATGGGCATGGTCGGCTGCCTGCTGCTGCCGATGCTGAGCGGGATGGAACTGGTCAGCCTCACGCCGACCGACTTCCTGAGCCGGCCGCTGGTCTGGGCCGAGGTGATGAGCCGGCACGGCGCGACGATCACCACGGCGCCGAACTTCGCCTGGGCGGTGCTGACCCGGCAGCTCGCCCGGGTGCCGGAGGGCTCGCTCGACCTGTCGGCGCTGCGGGTGGCGGGCAACGGCGCCGAGCCGGTCGACCCGGCCACCATGCGGGCGCTGGTCGAGGTGGGCGCCCGGTTCGGCCTGCGGCCCGAGGCGGTGAACTGCTGCTACGGCGCGGCCGAGAGCACGCTGGTGATCTCGATGTCGGCGATGGCCGACCCGATGCTGCTCGACACGGTCGACGCCGGTGAGCTCGAGGCCCGGCACCGCGCCACGCCGGTGCCGCACTCCGCCCGGCGGCTGCCGATGCTGGGCCGTCCCTTCCCGAGCGTCGAGGTGCGGGTGGTCGACGACAAGGGCACGGCGCTGGAGGACCGCCAGGTCGGGCGCATCCAGCTGCGGGGCGAGTCGGTGACGGACACGTACGTGACGCCCGACGGCGCGGAGAACGCCCGCGACGACGACGGCTGGCTCGACATCGGTGACGAGGGCTACCTGGTGGACGGCCAGATCGTGGTCTGCGGCCGCCGCAAGGACGTCATCATCATGGGCGGCCGCAACATCTACCCCACCGACATCGAGCGCGTGGCGGGCCGCGTCGAGGGCGTACGCGAGGGCAACGTCACCGCCATCCGCCTGACCCCCGGCGAGGACGACGTCGCCCGCGAGTCGTTCGCGGTGCTGGCCGAGTCCCGCCAGGCCGGCGACGAGGCCGCCGAGCAGCGCATCCGCCAGGAGGTGGTGGCCAAGGTGGTGGCCGAGATCGGCGCCCGCCCGGCCGTGGTCCGGGTGCTGCCGCCCGGCACGCTGCCCAAGACCCCGTCCGGCAAGCTCAAGCGCACCGCGGCCCGCTCACTTATCTGACGAGCCCTTCTTGTCATCGACGCCCCACACGGCGCCGTAAACCGTGCCGTCCTTGCCCACGTTCTGAACCTGCTGGTCGACGCTGACGTCGCCGACCAGCTGCCCCTCGAAGCCGACCACCTTTCCCTCGACGCTGCCGAGCGCCTGGCGCACGGTCACCCGGGTGCCGGTCGCCTCCCGCTGCTCGCCGCGGAACGTGAACCGCTGGCCGTAGGCGGCCTCCAGCAACGCCCGGAGCGTCCCCGCCCGTTCGGCCAGACCCGCATCATCCAGCTCGATATCGGCAAGCCCCTGCGCGTACGGCGAAAGAGCCCCCACGAGATCGACCAGCGCCGCCTGCTCCCGCTCGACCACCGCGGGATCGGCCACCGCGTCGACCGGCTCGCCGTCGAGGATCGTGTTCGCCACGATCGGCACGCGCAGCTCACCCTCCTTTCCGGCCTTGCGCCGTTCGCGCCACCCCTTCAGCAGCTCCGCCGCCTGCCCGTAGAGGAACTTGATCCCCTCGGCCGCGGCCACGCCACCGAGCACCGTCAAAGTCAGCGGATCCGGCATGTCAGCTCCATCTCCCGAAGTCCCACGGCCGTCCCGTGGCAAACGCTTCCCCGGTCAGTGCGGCCAATGCTCGCACCTCGTCGTCGGTCCGCCGGTCGAGCCCGTCCGCGACCACCCGGGCGAGCAGCGCGTCGAGCCCGGTCGTGTCGCCGAGCGCGAGCGGGACGAGCGCCGCCGCCCGGCCCGCCCGCCCCGCGCCGGCCCAGCGCGCCGAGATCAGGTCGCGGTAGGCGGCCCGGGTGTCCGGACCGTCCAGGGCGGAGTGCCGGGCCAGCGCCGCCGCCACGTCCGGCAGCGGCTCCCGGCACCACCGCCGGTGCTCGGCGACCAGGGCTCGCCGCTCGCGCCGGAACGCCGGGTCGTGGATGTGCCCGGCCAGCTCCTCGGCGAGCATCGGCAGCGTCTGGCGGCGTTCCGGTCCCCACATCGGCCGGTCGGCCAGCTCGGGCCGGCCGATCTCGTGGCAGCGGCCGGCCAGTGACAGCACGCCGGTCACCGCGTAACCGGCGTAGCTGGTCACCATCTCGGACGCGGTGACGAGTAACTGCTCGGCCGCCGCCCGGTCGCCGGCGACGGCCCGCGCACTGACGGCCCGCATCCGGGTGCCCCAGGAGTCGTCCTCGGCGGCGCCCCGCAGCACGTACTCCGCGAGACCGCCGACGGAAAGGCCACGCCGGTCTCCCTCGGCCGCGAGCAGCGCCGGCAGGTCGAAGGTGAACGTGACGCCCTCGTCGTCGAGCCCGGCCCGCAGGATCTGCCGCATCTGCTCGCGAACCCAGGGCACGTCGGGCGCGGCGATCACGCCGACGGCGACGCGCTGGAGTCCGATGTCCCGGTATCGCGGGTACGGGTTGCCGAACAACCACGCCAGCATCCGCTCGGTCAGCCGCTGCCCGTCGGGGTGGGCGATGATGTCTCCGAGCTCGATCGGCCGCTCGTACGCGTGATAGACGCTCGGATCGGGCACGGCCGGCGCGATGACGGTGGTGCCGATCTCGAGAGCGCCGAGCTCGGACGCGTCGCCGAGGGTTCGCAGCGTGCTCTCGGCCTTGGCCGTGGCCGCCTTGAGGATCGCCGGCGCGGGCGGCTCCGCGATGCCGAGGGTCCGGCCGGCGAGGACGGCCGCGGTCCGGCGCGCCAGCGCCGCGTGCAGGTGATGGAGATCCGCCGAGGAGTCGTGGAGCAGCTCCTCGGCCTCGGCCCGGGCGCCGGCCTCGGCCGCCTCCCAGGCGATGTAGAGCTTCAGCGCCTGGTTCCACACGACGGCGGTGCCGGTGCCGGTGGCGTAGTGGGACATCTTCTTGACGGCGCGGGGGATGTCACCGGCGTCGACCGCCTCGAAGACGGCGGCGGACAGGCTCTCGGCCGCGGTGGTTCCCCGGTACGCGGCCACGCAGCGCAGCGCCGGCAGCAGGTCGCCGCGGCCGAGCGCGATCTCCAGCGCCTCCCGCAGGTCGGCCAGCGACTGGTGGATGCCGAGGCGGTCGTGCTGTGCGAACCGGAAACGCACGTCGAGGACGACCCGGTAGAGGTCGTCGGCCGAGCCGTCGATGCGAGCCCGGGCGGCGAGGTGGTGGACGAGCCGGCGCAGGCAGTACTCGTCGGCCTCGGCCCAGTCCGGCTTGCGCAGGTAGTGCTCGGCGATCCGGGTGTGCTGCCCCAGCGGCTCCACGTAGTACCGGTTGCGCCGGACGCGGCCGCCTTCCTCGTACTCCTCGGTGGTCAGGAAGTCGGCGACCGAGCGGTGGTACAGGCGATACCCGGGGTCGCCCTCGGCCGGCTCCCGGACGTGCTCGATCGCCGGGGAGATCTCGTCGAGGTGGACGTTGAGCCGCGCCCGCGACCAGTCGAGCCAGCGCGGCAGGGCCCGGTCCGGCGCGACCGGGGTGGCGACCGTCAGGCAGCCGAGGAACGGTTCGTGCCGGGTCAGCCAGGCGTCGCCGCCGGCCGGCACGAGCCGGTCGAGGAACGTGCGGTAGAGGCCGTTCAGCCCGCGCGGGAGGGCGCCGACCTCGGCGCCCCGGGCCAGCTCCGCGAGCGCCCACCGCGCGTACAGGAAATTGCCGTCGGCCTGCACCACCAGATCGCCCACCCGGTCGGGAGTCACCTGCCCGGCGATGTAGTCGCCGAGGTCGGCGTCGGTGCGGGCGGCGAACTCGGGCGCCGAGAGGGTGATCACCCGGGCGTCGTCGAACGCGTCCACGACCGCCGGCACGTCGCGGCTGGTCATCAGGAACCGGACGCCGGGCGGGAAGTCGCCGGACCCGGCCAGCAGCCCGACGATCGCCGGCGCCTCGTCGAGGGCGTCGACCAGGATCGTGCGGGTGACCCCGGCGTCCCGCTCGGCCAGCCGTTGGAGCGGGCGGCGGACCGTACGGTGGTAGATGTCGCCCGGGTCGACCTGATTGACCACCAGGTTCTGCAGGGCGATGACGTGGCCCTCGTTGTGGCCGACCTGCTGCACGATCCGGGTCTCCGGCGTCAGCTCGGCGAGCAGGCCGAACGCGACCCGGTGGTCGGCCATGAGCTGCTCGGCGAGGTGCGTGGCGAACTGGGCCGGGTTCGCCTTGCCGTCCTGACCGCGGCCGACGCAGAAGTGCGCGGCGTCGATCCGCTCGCGCAGCGCCTCGACCCGGGCCGGCGCCGGTTCCCCGCCGGCCGATTCCCCGCCGGTCAGCCACTCGGCGATCGCGGTCTTGCCCCAGCCCGGCTCGGCGACCAGCAGCAGGAACCGTTCCCGGCGGCGGAACAGCCAGTCCTCGACCTCATCGAGGACCCATTCCCGTCCGACGACCATAGGGACGGACGTTTCCGTACGGCGGGAGCCCCGGTCAAGCCACCTGTTGGTTACAGGCCGTACGTCTTTCCGATGATGTCGCGCTGGATCTCGCTGGTGCCGCCGTAGACCGTGGACACCAGGGTCGCCCGGACGAGACGCTCCATGTCGTACTCGGTGGCGTAGCCGTACCCGCCCATCATCTGCATGCCGGCCAGCGCGACCTCCTTGGCCACCTCGGTGGTCTTGAGCTTGACCATCGAGCTCTCCCGCGGCCGCACCCGCCCCGGCTCGCGGTCGACCAGCTCGGCGGTGCGGTAGACCAGCAGCCGGCAACACTCGATCTCGGTGGCGAGATCGGCGATCCGGTGCCGGAGGACCTGGAAGGTGCCGATCGGCCTGCCGAACTGACGGCGTTGCTTGATGTACGCGAGGACGTCGTCGAAGGCGCGCCGAGCGGTGCCGAGCATGAGGGCCGCCAGGATCAGCCGTTCCAGGTTGAGGCCGGCCATCAGCTGCCGCCAGCCCTCGCCGGCCGTCCCGACCACGGCGGACGCGGGCACCGTACAGTCGCTGAAGTAGAGGTCGTTGACCTCGCGGCCGCCCATCGTGTCGATGCCGCTGATCCGCAGACCCTCCTGCCCGGCCGGCACCAGGAGCATGGTGAGCCCGTCGTGGTCGCCCGGTGCGCCGGACGTGCGCGCCACCAGCAGGATCGCGTCGGCGAAATGCGCGTTCGAGCACCAGGTCTTCTGCCCGTTGATCTGATAGTCGCCGCTTGATATCTGATTTGCGCGGCAGGCGAGGGCGGCGACGTCGGAGCCGGCCTCCGGTTCGGACATGGCGATCGAGTACGTCCGGCCGGCCGCGACCCCGCCGAGCACGGTCGCGCGCTGCTCGTCGTCGCCGAACCGCTGCACCGCCCCCGCCACGATCGCCGACGTCGCGAAGCCGCCGATCGGGGCCATGCCGTAGCCGATCTGCTCGAGGAACAGGCAGGTGTCGACCATGCCGGTGCCGCCCGCTTCGGTGCCGCCCGCTTCGGTGCCGCCCGCGCCGGCGCCGACCGCGAGCCAGCCGAGATCGGCCATCTTCTGATAGAGGCCCTGGTGGTGGGAGTGCCGGCCGCCGTCGGTGAGCGCGTCGCGCTGCTGCCGGGTGCCGGTCTCGCGCTTGCAGAGGTCGGCGACGGCCTCGGCGAAGGCCCGCTGCTCGTCGGTGAAGTCGAGATCCACGTCGATGCCTTCCGCCTGGCTGACCCGGGATTGACAGCGACCGTAGCATATCAAATATCAAATCTGGAGGTGCCATGGCCGCCGCCGAGGTCGCCCGTGCCCGAGCCGCCGCGGCGTGGTGGGCGGGGCTTTCGTTCGACACCCGCAAGACCCACCTGCTGGCCTGGAAGCGCCTGATCGCGGCCCGTTCCGGCGAGCTGGCCACCGTGATCCACAAGGAGACCGGCAAGCCGGTCGGCGACGCCCTGCTCGAGGTGATGCTGGCGGTCGAGCACCTCGACTGGGCCGCGCGCAACGCTTCCCGCGTGCTGCGCCGCCGCCGGGTCCGATCGGGGTTGCTGGCCGCCGACCAGGGCGCGGCGCTCGAATACCGGCCGCTCGGGGTGATCGCGGTGATCGGGCCGTGGAACTATCCGGTGTACACGCCGATGGGCTCGATCTCGTATGCGCTGGCCGCCGGGAACGCGGTGGTGTTCAAGCCGAGCGAACACACGCCGCTGGTGGGCGCGTGGCTCGCGGCGGCGTGGCGGGAGGCCGCGGGGGCGCTTACCCCGGGTACGCAGAGCAAGGCCACTGCAGACGCCGCAGCGAGCGGGGCGCTTACCTCGGATGCGCAGAGCAAGGCCACTGCGGACGCCGCCGCAGTGAGCGCGACGCTCACCCCAGGTAAGCAGAGCAGGGCCACTGCGGACGACGCCGCAGCGGGCAGGGCGCTTACCCCGAGTGCGCAGAGCAAGGCCACTGCAGACGCCGCCGCAGCGAGCGCGACGCTCACCCCAGGTAAGCAGAGCAAGGCCACTGCGGACGCCGCAGCGGGTGGGGCGCTTACCCCAGGTAAGCAGAGCCGCTCTGCTTACCTTGCGGCGGTGCTGCAGACCGTGACCGGCGACGGCGCCACCGGGGCGGCGCTCTGTGCGGCCGGCGTCGACAAGGTGGCGTTCACCGGGTCGGCGACAACCGCACGCAAGGTCATGGCAGCGTGCGCCGAAAAGCTGACGCCGGTGGTGATCGAGGGCGGCGGCAAGGACGCGATGATCGTGGCGGCCGACGCCGATCTCGATCTGGCCGCGCGGGCGGCGGCGTTCGGCGGGTTCGGCAATGCGGGGCAGACGTGCGCCGGCGTCGAGCGGGTCTATGTGCAGCGGGCGGTCTACGGCGGGTTCGTCGATCGGGTGCGGGCCATCGCCGAGTCGTTCGGGTCCGAGCTGCCCTACGGGCCGATGACCGTCGGCGCCCAGGTGGAGATTGTGCGCGCGCACATAGCCGATGCGGTGGAGCGGGGCGGGAAAGCGGTGGTGGGCGGGCCCGAGGCGGTGCGGCCGCCGTACGTGCTGCCGGTGATTTTGACCGAGGTCCCGGAGGACAGCATCGCGGTGACCGAGGAGACGTTCGGGCCGACGCTGGTGATCAATCCGGTGGAGAGCCTGGACGAGGCGGTGCGGCTCGCGAACGCGTCGCGCTACGGGCTGGCCGCGTCGATCTTCTCGGGCGACCGGCGGGCGGCCGTGCGGCTGGCGTCGCGGCTGCGCACCGGCGCCGTGTCGATCAACGGGGTGCTCGGCTTCGCGGCGGTCCCGGCGCTGCCGTTCGGCGGGGTGGGCGACTCCGGCTTCGGGCGCGTGCACGGCCCGGACGGGTTGCGCGAGTTCAGCCGGGCGCAATCGGTGACGTGGCGGCGGTTCGCGGCGCCGCTGGACCTCATGCGGCTCGGGCGCGACCCGGCGGTGCTCGATCGGGCGGCACGGATCTTCCGCGCCCGGCACGCTCGCGGCGTACGGCTCAGCTCCAGATCCCCAGGTCGTCCAGATGCTTGATGAGCAGGTCGGAGCCGTTGGTGAAATGCGAGGTCATCACCGTACGCGCGCCGGCCGCGTCCCGCTCGGCGAGGACGGCGAGCAGCAGTTCGTGATGGCGCCGCATGCTCGCGCGCCACGCCGGGTCGGAGGCATAGAACCGGGCCGGCGTGTAGCGGGTCGCCGTGTGCAGGAACCAGCTCAGCTTGCGGGCCTGCGCGATCCGGTTGATCGTGCGGTGGAACTCGTACTCCCGCCGCTCGATGTCCTCGATCTTGCGGGACCGGGCGGCCCGCTGGAGCGCCCGGTCGGCCACGGTCAGCTCGTCGACCTGCGCGTCGGTGATCCGCTCGGTGGCGCGAACGGCAAGCTCGCCGGCGATGTCGCCCTGGAGCTGGAAGAGGTCGATGACGTCCTGCCGGGAGAGCGGCGCGACCACGTAACCCCTGCGCGGCTGGAGCTCGACCATGTCCTCGCCGCGCAGGGTCAGCAACGCCTCGCGTACCGGCGTGATGCTGACGCCGAGCTGCGCGGCGACCTCTTCGAGCCGGATCCGCGCGCCCGGACGCAGATCACCGGACATGATCCGGCCGCGCAGCGCGGCGGCCACCTCTTCGGACAGCTGGGGTCGCATCCGCCGTACGGTATCAAATATCAAATATCGGCGAGAGGATGGGGCCGATGCGCCACCGCTATCGCAACCTCGAACGGATCGCCGCCCTCGATCCCGAGCGCGACCACCTGGAGATCTACCAGATCTCGGCCGGCCTGGAGTTCCCGTGGGACTACACCCGGGCGCTGGAGTTCGCCCTGTTCCGCACCTATTGCGTCCCGAGCATCTCGCGCCTGCTGGCCGCGACCGGCGAGTTCGAGCGCCGGCCCCAGAAGCGCTACGACGACACCGCCCTGCTGATGGCCGAGATCGCCGCCCACGGCTACGACTCCGAGCGGGGCCGTGAGGCTTTGCGCGTGATCAACCGGGCCCACGGCCGATATGCCATAACAAACGACGACATGATGTACGTGCTGGCCACCTTCGTCTACGACCCGATCACGTGGTTGACGCGCTATGGCTGGCGCCCGCTCCACGATCACGAACGGCTCGCGGCCTTCCACTACTACCGCGAGGTCGGCGCCCGCATGGGCATCCGCGCCATTCCCGGCAGTTACGAGACCTACGAGGCGTTCAAGCGCGACTACGAGCGCGAGCACTTCGTCTATTCCGACACGAACCGCCGCGTCGGCGACTACACGGTCGGCCTCTTCGCGGCCTGGTTCCCGCGTTTCCTCCGCCCCGCGGTCCGCCTCGGGGTGCGCGGCATGCTGGACGAGCCGATGCTGCGCGCCTTCGGCTTCCCGCCCGCCCCGGCGTGGGTGGGCACGCTGGCGTCGTCGGGCCTGCGCGTCCGGGCCGCGACCGTGCGCCTGGCCCCGCGCCGGCGCCACTCGGCGCTGGGCGTCTCCAAGCACAACCGCACCTATCCCGGCTATCCCGGCGGCTACCGGGTGGCCGACCTCGGCGCTCCGGCCCCGCCGGCCGACCTCGCCGCCGAACACCTGCGCCGCCCGTAGGCCGCGCCCCGACTTGCGGGAAGCCGCGGGCGACCTCTTGGTGGCCGACGAGGCCGCAGCAGCCACGAAATCGGGACGACGCCGCGCCGCGGAACCCCGGCCAAACCGCCACAGCAGCCAGCGGAATCGAGGCGACACCGCGCCGCGAAACCCCGGCCAAGCCGCCACAGCGGCCATGGGAACCGGGGCGACACCGGGCATCCGGCCAGGCGGCCGCATGAGCCCGCGGAATCGGGGCGACGCCCCGATCAGCGGGCGGCGGCCCGAACGGTAGTGGTCCGGGTGATCGGGGTCCGCCCCCGCCGGGCGAACCCCCGCGCCGCCGGTTGGTTGCCCGCCACGCGGACCGTCCGGCCGTCCTCGCCCGGCCGCGAACCCGAGCCGGTGCGGTTCACCATGCGGCGCAGGCTCGGATGGCGGGTCTCCCACGCCTCGCGGACCGGGGACGGCAGGTGCAGGTCCCGCCACACGCGGCGCAGCGCGGCCGGGTTGATCAGGTCCTCGACCTCGCCGCAGCCGGCCGCCTCGCACAGCACCTGCTCGTAGGCGTGCCGCAGCTGAACGGGATCGGCCAGGTCGTAGCGGCGGCGGCTGGCGTGCCCGCAGGCCATGTGGTGCGGCACCTCGAGGATGCCGAGGCTGTGTCCGTGCAGGTCGTCGATCCGGTCGGGAACGGCGGGAGCCCGATGTGCGGCGCTGCGGTTCCGGCGGCCGTCACGGGTGGCGACGTATGACATTCCCCCAGGCTAGGACGACCCGGCGCCGCCTTTCCGGGTCTCGCCGCCACCCGTGACGTGGGTCTGCCGATGAGGGCGGTGGGTCGGGTGCTACGACCTCCGGCCGACTCGCCGCCCGCCCTCATCCCCGAGACGGAGACGCATCATCGGTCCGCGGGCGGAGGCGCCCGGCCGGCCCCTTCCCTAGCGTCGAAATCCACGAAACACGGAGGATTCGCGATGCGGAAGTTGATTCTGGGTTTTCACGTCTCGCTCGACGGCCGGAGCGCCGGCGCCGACGGGATCCGAGACGTCACGACGAGCATCGACGACCCCGGGCAGGAGCGGTACTTCGTCGGCCGGCTGTGGGAGGCGGGGGCGTTCCTCATGGGACGGAACACCTACGAGCGCATGGCCAGGTTCTGGCCCACCTCCGACCACCCGTCGGCCAAGGCCATGAACGAGATCCCCAAGGTCGTGTTCTCCCGCACCCTGAAGTCCGCCGGCGAATGGCGCGAGACCCGGATCGCCGCCGGTGACACGGCCGAGGAGATCGCGAAGCTCAAGGCCGAGCCCGGCCGGGACCTCGTCGCGGCCGGCGGCACCGCCTTCCTGCACTCCCTGATCAAGCTCGGCGCCGTCGACGAATACCGGCTGTGGGTGCTGCCCGTCGCCACCGGCCGGGGCGCGCCGCTGTTCCCCGAGCTCGGCCAGCCCCTGAACCTGCGGCTGGTGAAGAGCACGCCGTTCCCGTCCGGCGTCCTCGAGCTGGTGTACGCGGCGGCCCAAAAAGCGGCCCAAAAAGGGGCCTAAGAAGAGGGCCGGCGAGCGGAAACGATCCAGGAGCGGGCGCCGAACCAGACCCCGTCGTCGCGCTGGTGGGCGGCCAGCTCCCGGCGCAGGCGGTCGAGGGCGGCCGCGGCGCCGGGCGGGTCGAGCCGCTTCAGCAGCTCGTTGGTGCAGCTGAATCCCTGGATCCAGGCGAGGGCGGACGGCACGTCGGGGCCGAAACAGAGGGGTTCCCGTACGTCGGTGAAGGCCACCTCGTCGAAGCCGGCCGTGGTCAGCAACCTCGTGACCGCCGGCGGGTCGGACAAGGTGAACGGGTCGGGGCCGGACCCCGAGGAGGTGCCCAGGCAGCGACGGATCACGGCGTCCCACTCGTTGCGCTCGGGGGACTGCCAGACCAGCGTCACCAGGCGGCCCGAGGGGCGCAGGGACGACGCGATGTTGGTGAAGGCGGCCACCGGGTCGGCGAAGAACATCGTCCCGAAGCGGCTTATCGCCAGGTCGAAGCCGGCCGCCGGGAAAGGGTGGGTCCCGGCGTCGCCCTCCTCGAACCGGACGTTGGTGAGTCCCTCCTCGCGGGCGAGCACGCGGGCGCGGGTCAGCGCCGGGGCGGAGAGATCGACGCCGAGCGCGGTGCCGTCGGCGGCGGCCCGGGCGGCCTCGCGGGTGGTCAGGCCGGCGCCGCAGCCGATGTCGAGGACGTGGTCGGCGGGGCGCACCCCGGCGGCCCGGCGCAGGGCGCCGTTCAGCAGCCGGAGCTCGGCGTCGTACCCGTCAACCGGCATGGGCGTAGGAATCCAGGAGGCCGGCCAGCTCGCGCGGGTGGCTCAGGGCGGGCGTATGGCCGCCGTCGATCTCGTCGGGCACGATGCCGAGACGCTCCAGCGCGATCCGGCGGACGAAGGCGAGCGGCAGCAACCGGTCGTCGCGGCAGGCGATGACCCGGGTCGGCACGTCGGGCCAGTCCTTCAGCGGGGACGGCTCGGACAGGCGGGCCTCGGACTGCGGGCGGGCCCGCCGCTCGGCCTCGGCGGCCAGCGCCGGCGGCACGTCCTCGTAGAACGAGATGTCCCGCGGCTCGTACCCGGTGTCGGCCCAGAAGTCGGCGGGGGCCTCGCCCGGCACCGGAATCATCGGAGCGACCAGCACCAGCTCGGCCACCGGCACCCGGTCGCAGACCAGCGGCGCCACGAACGCGCCCAGCGACTGGGCCACCACGATCACGCCGGACCGGTCGCCGATCGCGCCGGCAACCGCCGCGGCGTACTCCGGCAGACCCGCCGCGTCGTCCGAGCACGGCAGGTCGGGGGCGATCGTCTCGTGGCCGCGGGCGCGCAGCAGATCCTCGACGAGATGCCAGTACCAGCCGACGTCGCCGGCCCCGTGGATCATGACAAAGGTGGCCATGACCCACACCCTAGGCGGCACGTCTCAGAGCGACGACCCGTAGAGAGAGCCGATCACGTCGGCATAGCGTTCCTGCACGACCCGCCGCCGCAGCTTCAGCGTCGGGGTCAGCTCGCCGCTTTCCGGCGTCCACGTCGACGGCAGCACCCGGAAGCTCTTCACCTGCTCGGGCCGGGCCAGCTTCTCGTTCGCCGCGGCGACGGCCTCCCCCACCAGGGCGAGCACGGCCGGGTCGGAGGCCAGCGAAGCCACCGACGCGAACGCGATGCCCATGGCCCGGGCCATCTCGTCGTCGAGGACGATCAGGGCGGTCACGTACGGCCGCCGGTCGCCGATCGCCACCGCCTGCGCGATCAGCGGGTGGGCCCGCAGCAGGTTCTCGATCTGGGCGGGCGCGATGTTCTTCCCGGCCGACGTGATGATCAGTTCCTTCTTGCGGTCGGTGATCGTCAGGTAGCCGTCGTCGTCGAGCGTGCCCACGTCGCCGGTCGCCAGCCAGCCCTCGGCGTCGACCACCGGCTCGACGCCGCCGCCGGGGCGCAGATAGCCGGCGCAGACCAGGGGGCCCCGCACGAGGATCTCGCCGTCCGCGGCCAGTCGAAGCTCCATGCCCGGATTGACCCGGCCGACCGTACCCGTACGGAAATCGGATGGTGTGTTGATCGTCGCGGTGCCGGTCGTCTCGGTCATGCCCCACACCTCGAGCACGTCGAGCCCGATGCTCGCGAGGAAGAGCAGCACCTCGACCGGGATCGGCGCCGCGCCGCTGCCGGCCCACTGCATGCGGTCGAGCCCGAGCTTCGCCCGCAGCGGCCGCAGCACCTTGGCCTCCATGGCCTCGTGCTTGGCGGCCAGCGCCGGCGGGATGAGCAGGTGGTCGGCGCGCAACCGGTAGACCTCCAGCGCCACCTCCCGCGCGGCGTCGACGGCGGCCCGCACCGCGGGATCGGCGGCCGCGAGCTGCCCCTGGATGCCGGCCGCCATCTTCTCCCAGATGCGCGGCACCCCGAAGAACGAGAGCGGCCGCACCGTGACCAGCCCGGCGACGAGCTGGGCCGGGTCGGGGCAGATGGTGACGTGCCCGGCCCGGTAGATCGCGTTGTAGATGCCCAGCATGCGCTCGGCGATGTGGGCGAGCGGCAGGTACGCCACCGACGGCGCGTGGTCGGGCGTGGACACCGTGGCCTCGAGCACCACCGACTGGTAGATCACGTTGTGGTGGGTGAGCACGACCCCCTTGGGATCGCCGGTGGTGCCCGACGTGTAGAGCAGCGTGACCGGCTGCTCGGGGCGCACCTGACGCCACGCCTTGTCGAAGACCTCCGGATCGTCCCGGTGCAGGGCGGCGCCCCGATCCCGCACCGCCGCCAGCGAATCGCCGGCCACGAGCATCCGCGGCGGCGACGCGAGCCGGTCGAGGATCGGCTTCCAGCGGTCCGCGTCCTCGACCACGAGCACGGTCGCGCCGCTGTGCTCGGCCAGGTAGTGCAACTGGTCGGGGGCGAGCGTGGCGTAGACCGTCGACGGCACGGCGCCCAGGTGCACGGCGGCGAGATCGGCGAACCAGTGCTCGACGCGGCCGGACATCAGGATGAGCATCCGGTCGCCGGAGCGCAGCCCGAGGTCGGCCAACCCGCGAGCGAGAAAGGCCACCTCGTCGCGCAGCTCGCGCCACGTGTACGTGCGGTCGCCGCCGAGCGTGCCCAGGGCGGGCAGGTCGCCGAACTCGGTCGCGTTGCGGTGCAGCAGGGCGGGAACGGTCAGCCCTCGGGCGGTTTCGGCGCACCCTTGCGCCAGGGCGGGGTCCATCTCCGGAACCTAGACGCGGCCGGCCCGAAGCGGAAGGGGCGCGAGCGTATGGCGCGAATCCGGACAGCCATTGCGGGATTTCCTTGACAGCACGCGAAATCGGCCGCGTAAGTTAATCTATAATCACAAAGGGGAGAAGCCGATGACCGCGGCGCTCGCCGCCGGCCTGCCCGGCACCGTGGCCGGCCCGCAGGTCAACCGGTTCTGCGCGTCCGGCCCCGAGGCGGTGAACCTGGCCGCCCAGAAGGTGCGCTCCGGCTGGGAGGACCCGGTGCTGGCCGGCGGCGTCGAGTCGATGTCGCGGGTGCCGATGGGCCCGGACGGCGGCGCGTGGGCGCTCGACCCGGAGACCAACCTGGCCACCTGCTTCGTGCCGCAGGGCATCGGCCCCGCCGTCACCCTCGCTCGTTCCGGTGCTCGACCGGAGCGGACTTGTGATACACGAGCACGCGCGACCCGAGACCACGATGGACGATCTCGCCGCGCTGCCGCCCTCGTTCGCCGGGCTCGACTTCTTCGACGCCTGGGGCGCTGCAGCGATACCAATGGGTCGAGATGAACGAGGCGTTCGCGGCCGCCGTCCTGCACTTCGTCGACGACCTCAAGATCGATCCGGAGATCGGCGATCGCGCTCGGTCATCCGCTCGGCGCGACCGGCGCCATGATCCTCGGCACGCTCGTCGACGAGCTCGAGCGCCGCGGCGGCCGGTACGGCCTCGCGACCCTGTGCGTCGGCGGCGGCATGGGCATCGCGACCATCGTGGAGAGGCTGGGCGCGTGAGCGGGACGATCCGCCGGGAGCGCGGGGAGGACGGCATCGTCGTGCTCACCCTGGACGACCCGGCGCGGGCCGCGAACACCATGACCAAGGCATATGTACGCGACATGGCCGCGACCCTGGACCGGCTGGTGACCGAGCGGGACGCCATCACGGGGGGGTGGTCATCACGTCGGCCAAGAAGTCGTGGTTCGAGGGCGGCGACCTCGCCCGGCTGCGCGCGATCGGTCCCGGGGACGCGGCCGAGGCGATGCGGCAGGCGGCCGAGGTGAAGGGCCGGCCACGGTGTCGCGCGGGCCGCCGAGCTCGGCTTGATCGACTCCGTGGCCGCCGAGGATCGGCTCATCGACCGCGCGAAGGCCTGGATCCGCGACTATCCGGGCGCGATCCCCGGCGAGAAGACCGGCGACCTCGCCCGCCGGCGGGCCCTCGAGGTGGTGCGGCGGCTGCGCAAGACGCTGATCGTGGTCAACGACCGCCGCGGCTTCTTCACCAGCCGCGTGATCGGCACGTTCACCGACGAGGGCGTCGCGATGCTGGCCGGGGGTACCGGCGGCGAGCAGGCGAGCAGCCAGGCCGGCTCTCCGGCGCCGGTGCTCGCGCTGATGGACGAGCTGACCCTCACGCTCCCCCGCCGGATCCGCCGGATCCGCCGGGAGCACCCGGGCCGCTACGGCCCGCGCTTCGACCCGCCGGCGCTCCTGCTGGCCAAGGCGCGCGGCGGGTCGACGTTCGGCTGAGGCACGCCCTACCGGCGGCGGCGCCGCAGGGCCATCATCAGGCCGGCCACGGAGATCAGCGCCGCGACCGCCTCGGCGATCGCGGACGGGACCTTGCCGCCCACGTTCCAGCTGTTCTCGTAGAGGTTCGGCAGCGGGCCGATCTGACCCACGTTGACGTAGGTGTAGAGCGTGACCGCGATCGCCGCGCTCGCCGCCACCAGCAACGACAGCAGCCAGGTGATGACGCTCGGCCGGATCAGCACGAGCAGCGCGACCACGATCGCGACCACGGCCTGGATCCGGAAGAGCGTGCCCTCGGACATCACCGAGGACTTGAAGCCGTCATATTTGCCGGCATAGTGCAGGTGGACGTAGGCGTCGACGCCGAGCAGCGCGGCGGTGACCACCGAGAGCAGGCGCTCGGCGACGGTGACGCGGGCGCCGGTGGTGGCGTGGACGGCGGGTGTGCGGGAAGCGTGATCGGTCATGGGTCCGGACTCCTTCGTGCGGTCGTCCCCTAAAACTCCGAACGCCGTCCGTCCGGGTCCGGTTCACCCGGGCCGGGTGCCGTATCGTCGGACGATGCCCGATTCCGTAACCCGCCGCGGTGACGCGGCCGCCCGCCGCCCCGCCGCCGGCTCGCCGGGCAAGGCCGCCGGTGGTCCGCCGCTCAAGACCAAGGCCGAGAAGCGCGCCGAGGCCAAGGCGGCCAAGGCCCGCGCCCGGCAGATGCGGAAACGCCGCCAGATCCTGACCGTCGGCGGCGCCGCGGTGGTCGTGATCGCCCTCCTCGTCGGGCTGGTCGTGTGGATCGGCAACTCGTCGTCGTCGCCCACGCCGGCCGCCACCCCTTCCGCGGACGCCGGCACCGCCTCCACGGCGGCCGCGTTCCCGCCGGTTCCCGCGGGCGCCGACCCCGCCCTGAGCAAGAAGCCGGCGGCGACCGCGGGCACCGGCGCGGTCACCGAGCTCAAGACCACGACCCTCATCGAGGGCACCGGCCCGGCGGTCCAAAGCGGCCAGACGATCACCGTGAACTACGTCGGCGTCACCTACGCCGACGGCAAGGAGTTCGACTCGTCCTGGAAGCGCTCGGAGGCGTTCAGCTTCCCGATCGGCGCCGGCAACGTCATCAAGGGCTGGGACCAGGGCCTGATCGGGGTCAAGGTCGGCAGCCGGGTGCAGCTCGACATCCCGGCCGGCCTGGCCTACGGCGACCACCCGAGCGGCGGCCGGCCGGCCGGCACGCTGCGCTTCATCGTCGACGTCCTGTCGGCGTCCTGAGCACGATGACCGACAACGCCCCGGAGCGCCGGACCGCGCTCGTGCTGAACGGCGACGAGGAGGTGGGCGCCGCCGTCGACGCGCAGCTGGGAACGGCCAATCTCATCCTCAGCAAGCGCGCGGGCGCCGGTGGTCCCGACGTGAGCTTCTCGACCAACGACGAGTTCTGGCGGGCGGTCCTCGGCGAACGCGTGCGCAGCGGGTCGGTCGTCCGGCTCGGCAACTTCGCCGTCTCGGAATGGTTCCCGCGGTCGCCCGGGCTGTTTCACACCGCGCACGGCATGACGAGCCGCGAGATGGCCCTGGACAACCTCTATCCCGCCGATCGCGCCGAGGTCGCGGCATTGCGCGAGGTGGACCCCTCGCTGTCGGTGTTCAACCTGACCGGCAAGAGCGCCATGCTGAACGGCGGGTACGGCTGCGTTCGCCTGCGCGACCGGCTGACCGACCGGGGACGCCTGTGGTTCATGTCGGCGTCGGCCACCGGGATCGCCCACGAGGGCGTCCCGGTCGGCCTCCCCGAGGACATCCGCGCCCGGCTGATCGATGACATCGTGAGCCGGGGCGCGGTCTTCGGCGACCTGGTCGGCCGGCTGCTGTTCGTGCCGACCGTCCTCGACCCGCTGTACGCCGACTACACCGGCGTCCCGCAGCTCTACCTGCTGGTCGAGGAGTTCCGGCCGGCCCGGCACGCCCCGGCGCTGCCCGTGATCGCGAGCGCGGCGGTGTCCTTCCGGCAACGCGAGCACGACGAGTTCCTGACCTTCGCCGCGGCGTACGTTCCCTTCCGGCCCGGCGCCGGCGGCAACCTCGAGCGCCGCCTCGGATGGCTGGAGGCCTACGTCGAGAAGCACGACGGGACGGTCATCACCGACTTCGACGAGCACCGTTCGCGCTTCCGCCACGCCCCGTTCTCGCTGCACAAGGTGGCCAACGGGGAGATCGAGAAGGCCGAGGTGGTCGACGCGCTCGGCGGCAGCCCCTACTGGCGCTACCGCTCCGGCGGACCGCCCCTGACCGTCATCGTCAACCGGCTGATGGTGGGCCAGAGCCGGCTCGGCGTCGAACGCGCCCGCATACGGGACGGTGAATGATCACCAGGGGATGACGCCGTTGTCGTCGAAGAAGCCGCCGGTCGGGCCGTCGTCGGGGATCGTCGCCAGCTTGATCGCGATGGCCGCGCCCTGCTCCGGCGTCCGCACGCCGCGGAAGCCGTTCAGGTCGGTCGCGGTGAAGCCGGGGCAGCCCGCGTTGATCAGGATGTTGGTGTCCCGCAGCTGCTTGGCGTACTGGACGGTCACCGCGTTCAGGAACGTCTTCGACGGCGAGTAGGCGACCGAGATCGGCCCGGTGTCCCCGCTCGAGGTCTGCCGGGTGAGGGAGCCGACCGTGCTCGACATGTTCACGATGCGCGGCGACGCCGACCGGCGCAGCAGCGGCAGCATCGCGTTGGTGACCCGGATGACGCCGATCACGTTGGTCTCGACCGCCCGCCGCACGGCGTCGAGGTCGGCGCCGATCGGGTCCTGCGGCATCCCGCCGGTGATGCCGGCGTTGTTGATCAGCACGTCCAGGCCGCCGCTCTCGAGCTGCTCGGCGGCCGCGGCCACGCTCTCGTCGTCGGTCACGTCGAGCGGCACCTCGAAGGCCTTGCCGCCGAGTTTCGCCACCGCGGTCTGGCGGCGCTCGTCGTCGCGGGCGCCGACGCCCACGGTCCATCCCAGCGCCAGAAGCCCCGCCGCGATCTCGTACCCGATCCCCTTGTTCGCGCCGGTGACCAGCGCAATCTTCGTCTCGCTCATGAGTCGATCCTGGGCGCGCGGGGCCGTGGCGGCCAACACCGTCTGAGTACCCGGCGATACCCCGCGGGTATCGTTGGCGGCATGGAGACACGGGAGCTGCGCTATTTCGTCGCGGTCGCCGAGGAGCTGCACTTCGGGCGGGCGGCCGATCGCCTCGGCATCGCGCAGCCGCCGCTGTCCCGGGCCATCCAGCAGCTCGAACGGCGACTCGGCGTCACGCTCCTGGAACGATCCAGCCGGGCCGTGACGCTCACCGAGGCCGGGTCGGTGCTGCTGGCCGAGGGGCGGGCGGCGCTCGACGCGGTGGCGGCGGCCGATCGGCGCACCCGCCGGGCGGGCGCCGGCAAACCCGGCCTCGTGCTGGTCACCAAGGCGGGCGCGTCGAGCGAGCTGCTGGCCAAACTTCTCGACGCATACGCGGCGGAGCCCGGCGCCGTGGCGGTCGAGGTGCTCCTGTGCGGGGTCGGCGAGCAGGAGCGGCTCCTGCGTGACGGCCGGGCCGACGTGGCGCTGCTGCACCGCCCGTTCGACGCCGCCACCGGCTTCGACGTCGAGGACCTGCAGACCGAGGGCCAGGTCGCGGTGCTGCCCGCCGGCCACCCGCTGACCACCCGGTCGTCGCTGTCGATGGCCGACCTCGCCGCGATTCCCGACCTGCCGATGCCGCGCTGGCCGTGCCGCGACGGCTCCTATCCGGACGGGCCGGGCCCCGAGGTGCACGACCACACCCAGCTGCTGCAGCTGATCCAGCTCGGCCGCACGACGGCGGTGCTGCCCGAGTCGTGCCGCGGTCAGCTGAGTCACGGGCTCGTCGCCGTACCGGTGCCGGACGCCCCGGCCGTGACCACGGTGATCGCCTGGCCCCCGCAGAGCCGGTCCCGCGCCCTCGCCGGCCTGGTCCGCGCCGCCGTTCGCCTCTGAGGCCTACCCTGCGGGCATGGCGATCACCGCGGGTTGGTCCATCGTGGGCATTCTCGTCTGCCTGCCCATGGTCATCGACGCGTCCGTGCACGGCGGTCCCCGGGCCGGCGTGCTGCTCGTGTGGGCGGCGCTGGCCTGCGCGATCCCGGCCGCGGTCGGCGGGCTGTTCGCCATCGCCGAGGAGGGCGGGCAGGGCGACTGGAAGCTGGTCACCCGCCTGCCGAACGGCGTGCGCGCCGGCCTGATCGTGGGCTCGCTGCTCGGCTTCGCCATCATGGCCTCGGGCATGGCCGCCAATCCCGCCGGCAACTCGGTGCGGACCGACACCGGTTACGCCCTCAAGCTTCGTGGCGACCGCTACCAGCAGGTCACGCGGGCCGAGTGGCTGGCCAACAGCCGGGCCGAGCGCCGCGTCTTCCTCGGCGCCGCCATCTTCGCCAACACCTGGGGCGGCGCGCTGTGCTGGGCGGCCAAGCTCCGCGACGACGAGGAGGATCCGCTCGTCTAGATGTCGGCGGTCACGAAGCCGACCTCGCCCGCCGGCACCTGCGCCACGACGCGCCCCGTCGGATCAAGCACGGCGGTCGGCCCGAGACCCAGGCGCGACCCGTCACGCTCGCCGGTCACATCGGCCGAAATCCAGGCCAAACCGGTTTCCCGTACGCGCTGAGCACGCAACTCGTTGTGCCGATGCTGCCACCACCGGGCGCTCTCCCGCCGCATCATGTTCTGCGCGGGATGCAGCACCACCCGGGCGCCGGCCGCCGCCACCGCCCGCGCCGCCTGCGGGTACTGCGCGTCGAAGCAGATGTTCAGGCCGAACCGGACGCCCGCGCACTCGAACACCGGATAGCCGTCGCCCGCCGTGAACACCGACTCCCCGCGGGTCAGGAACATCTTCCGGTACGCGCCGAGCACCCGGCCGCCGCGGAGCACCAGCGCCGTGTTGAAGAACCGCGTGCCCCGCCGCTCGATGATCCCGAGCACCAGCGTCTGCCGCTCCGGGAGGCGGGCGACGACGTCCGCGAGCCCGGGCGAGCCCAGTTCGAGGGCCGTCCCGCGTACGTGCTGCTCGGTGACCAGATATCCCTGGAGGAAGCATTCCGGGAACAGCAGCAGGTCGGCATCCGGCGCCCGGCCCGCGAAGTCGCGCACCACGGCGATCGCGGCGTCCACGTCGCCGAGAATCTCCGGGGTCTGGCAGGCCGCGATCCGCACCGGTCAGGCCTCGTGGAACGGCTCGGGCTCGGCCGGGATCCGCTTCGCCATCAGGCAGAACTCGTTGCCCTCCGGATCTTCGAGCACGACCCACGAGCCGCTGCCCTTGATCGACGACTCGCGCGCGCCGAGGGCGACCAGGCGGGCCAGTTCCTCGTCCTGGGAGCGGTCGGTCGGGCACACGTCGAAATGCAGCCGGTTCTTCGCCGTCTTCCGCTCGGGCACCCGGATGAACAGGATGTCGGGGCTGGCCGGGGCGCCGCGGATGGCCACGCCGGTGTCGTCCCGGGCGAAGACGCGGTAGCCGAGCACGTCGCACCAGAAGGTGGCCAGCAGCTCGGCGTCGGCACAGTCGACGATCATGTCCCCGATCCGGCTCGCCATGGTGTGAGCCTAAGGCTTCCGGCCGGCGGCCTTGATCGCGGGCCATTCCGCGGCCAGCACCGAGAAGATGGCCGAGTCGCGCAGCCGGCCCTCCTCTCCGGGCGCCCACGACCGGCCGAACGAGCGCAGCACGCCCTCGAACCGGCCGCCGACCCGCTCGATCGCCGCCCGGGAGCGGCCGTTGCGGGCGTCGGTCTTCAGGTCGACCCGCTGGACCCGCCACTGCTCGAACGCGTACCCGAAAAGCAGGTGTTTGGCCTCGGTGTTGAGGCCGGTCCCCTGGGCCGAGGCCGCCAGCCAGGTGAAGCCGATCTCCACCGCGAAGAGCTCGTCGCGGCCGGGCCAGAGCCGCGGGTCCAGATAGGCCGTCGCCCCGACCGCGCGCCCGCGCCAGATCTGCGCGAACGGCATCAGCCACCCGGTCGCGGCCCGCCCGAGCTGTTCCTCGATGTAGTCGCCGGCCTCCTCGGCCCGCGGCACCCAGGTGAAGCGGTACGCGTCCCGGCTCTCCTCGGCGGCGAGCGCGAGGTCGGCGGCGTGGCGCCGGTCGAGCGGCTCGAGACGCAGCCGGTCGCCCTCGAGAACGGGCGACGACGTGACGGCAGCGGGAAAGGGCATGGCAACGCTCCATTCGCGACTTGCCCGGCGCCCCGTGCGCCGGACCCGGTCCTCACCCGGGGCACCCCGCCCGCGAAAGGAGGGTTGCCGGCCAGCAAGCCGGGGCTGAACGCTGGCACTCATGACCTGCCGACACCTTGGCATCCACAGCGCTCGCCGCGCAAGGCGATTCCACCGCCGCGCGACGCCCGCTGCGCGACGCCCGCCCTCAGCGCCCGCCCGCCAGCGCCCGCCCTCAGCGCCCGCCCGCCAGCGCCGCCCGCCAGCGCCCGCCCCGCCGCAACCGGGGGCGAACCACTCACCCCGGCGGCCGCGCGTTCAGGCGGGCGCAGGACCGGCGGCGTTGAGGTAGGCGAGAACGGCGAGAACGCGACGGTGGCCGCTGTCGGTCACGGTGAGGCCCAGCTTGGCGAAGATGTTGCCGATGTGTTTGTGGACGGCGTTGTCGGTGATGACCAGCTGGCGGGCGATCGCGTTGTTGTCGTGTCCCTCGGCCATCAGGGCGAGCACCTCCCGTTCGCGCGGCGTGAGGGCGTCGATCGGGTCGCCGGCGCGGCGGACGAGCTGGGCGATGACCTCGGGATCCATCGCGGTGCCGCCGGCCGCGACCCGGCGCAGCGCGTCGACGAACTCGTCGACCCGGCTGACCCGGTCCTTGAGCAGGTAGCCGACGCCACCGCCGGCGGTGGCGAGCAGCTCGGCGGCGTACTGCTGCTCCACATATTGCGACAGCACCAGGACCGGCAGGCCGGGGTGCTCCCGGCGCGCCTGGAGGGCGGCCCGGATGCCCTCGTCACGAAACGACGGCGGCAGCCGGATGTCGACGATCGTGACGTCGGGCCGATACTCCCGGACGGCGGCGAGGAACGCGTCCGCGTCTTCGGCGACGGCCGCGATGCGGAAGCCGGCCCGGCCCAGCAGCAGTTCCAGCCCGGTGGAGAGCAGGACGTTGTCCTCGGCGATCACGACCCGCACGGCAGCTCCACGGTGATCGCCGTCGGGCCGCCGGCCGGGCTGTCGAGGGCGAGGGCGCCGTCGAGCGCGAGAACCCGGCGACGAA
Source organism: Actinoplanes sp. NPDC051537 (assembly GCF_055586105.1). Classification (NCBI taxonomy): domain Bacteria; kingdom Bacillati; phylum Actinomycetota; class Actinomycetes; order Micromonosporales; family Micromonosporaceae; genus Actinoplanes; species Actinoplanes sp. NPDC051537. The sequence goes on along the minus strand of NZ_JBVJIU010000004.1, from coordinate 513,034 downwards.
TCCCGTCGAGGCCGGTCCCCCGCCGATCGTCGGCGCCGCCGGTGCCGTTGTCCGTGATCACCACCGACAGCCGGTCGGCGGTGCGGCTGACGCGGACGCCGGCCGCGGTCGCACGGCTGTGCTTGGTGACGTTGGTCAGCGCCTCGGCGACCGCGAAGTAGACCGTGGCCTCGACCGCCGCCGGCACCCGCCCGAGGTCGCCCATGTCGAGCCGGGCCGGCACGCCGCAGCGCGAGGTCACGGCCGTCAGCGCGCCGTCGAGACCCCGGTCGGCGAGGATCGGCGGGTAGACGGTGCGGATCACCTCGCGCAACTCGGTCATCGCCTCCTCCGTCCCCTCGTGCGCGTCCCGCAGCAGGTCGGCCACGAACTGCTCGTCGCGCGGGTTGTCGGCGAAGGCCTGGCGGGCCACGGCCAGCCGCATCGCGATGGCCACGAGCCGGGCTTGCGTGCCGTCGTGCAGGTCGCGCTCGATCCGGCGCAGCTCCGCGCCGTGCGCGTCGAGCACGTCGGCGCGGGTGCGGGTCAGCACGGCGACCCGCTCGGCCAGCTCCTCGTCGGTCGTGTGCGACAGCACCGCCAGGCAGACCCGGGCGTGCGCGCGGGCCATGGGCGGGAAGCACAGGTAGGCGAGGAAGGCGAGCAGGACGATCTGCAGTGGACCGAGGGTGAGCGCGGTCGCCCAGCCGTGCACGGGCACGTCGACGAAGAGCCGCGGCCCGTCCCGCGACCCGAACGCCCACCAGAGCGAGGCGGCGATCACCGCGACCACGATGTTGCCCACGCAGAGCAGCGCCGGCAGGCCGAGCGCCACCCCGGTCAGCGCCTGCACCGGCAGCCAGAGCAGCGCCCGCGAGGTCGGACCCGCGCCCGCGCCGGCCCGAAGCTCCGCCGCGCCCGCGCCCGCGGTGGCCGGCGATGCCGGCGGCAGGCCGAGCAACCGCCCCGCACGCTCCCGATGCCAGCCCGCCCAGAGCCGGGCGAGCCGCGGCACGCACAGCAGCGGCAGCGCGAGCACCGTGACGACGCCGGAGAACAACGAGCCCAGCAGGTAGACCCCGGCCCGTCGCACCCGCAGCCACCGCCCCGTTTTCGACACGTGCCGAGTCTGCCCGCTCGGCGACGCCCGCGTCACTACAGCTAGCTGTAGTCCATATCCGGTGGTCCGGGGTATCGGCCCGGGCCTCGCCGGAACCTAGCGTCGGACGGCGTGAGATCAACGAATGAGCCGTACGCCCTGCGCCTGGACGCCGTGTCGAAGCACTACCGGTCGGGGAAGAACGCGGTACGCGCCCTCGACTCGGCGACCGCCGGCTTCCGGCGCGGCACGTTCACCGCCGTGATGGGCCCGTCCGGGTCCGGCAAGAGCACGTTCCTCAACTGCGCGGCCGGGCTGGACCGGCCGACCTCGGGCGCGGTCTGGCTCGGTGACGTCGAGCTGTCCCGCCTGGGCGAGGCCGCGCTCACCGAGGTGCGCCGGGATCGGATCGGCTTCGTCTTCCAGGCCTACAACCTGCTGGGCGCGCTGACCGTGGCCGAGAACGTCACGCTGCCGCTGCGGCTGGCCGAGCGCCGGATCGACCACGCGCTGCTGCGGGAGACGCTGGCCGCGGTCGGCCTCGGCGATCACCTCGCGCGGCGGCCGAGCGAGCTCTCCGGCGGCCAGCAGCAGCGGGTCGCGATCGCCCGCGCGCTGATCAACCGGCCGGAGGTGGTGGTCGCGGACGAGCCGACCGGCGCGCTGGACACCCGCACCGGGCGGCACGTGCTCGAGCTGCTGCGGCGGGTGGTGGACGACATGGGGCAGACGGTGCTGATGGTCACCCACGACCCGGTCGCCGCCGCCCACGCCGACGCGGTGATGTTCCTGGCCGACGGCCGGCTCGCGGGTGAGCTGAGCCGGCCCGCGCCGGAGCAGATCGCGGCCCGCATGACGCACCTGGGCGACTGGTGAGGCGCCGCATCCGGCGGCTGATCCGGCTCGCCGTGCCGATGCCCGGGGACCTGTCCCTGGCCTGGAAGACGATCAAGGACCGGAAGGGCGGCTTCGCCGGCTCCTTCGTCGCGATCGCCGCCGGTGCGGCGGTGATCACCGCGTGCGGAACCCTGCTGCAGTCCGGCTTGGCGAGCGGCGTCGCCCCCGAGCGGTACGCGGGCGCGGCGGTCGTCGTCGGCGGGGCGCAGTCGTTCCGGCTGGACGAGAGCTCCTCGGTCCGCTTCGGCGAGCGGGTCACGCTCCCCGCCGGCCGGGTCGCCGCCGTTGCCGCCGTGCCCGGCGTCCGGTCCGCGATCGGCGACGTGAGCGTGCCGGTGGGCCTGCCGGTCCGGGAGGACGTTCCCGCGTTCGGGCACGGCTGGTCCGCGGCCGCACTCGCGCCGTTCCGGCTCGGCGAGGGCCGTGCGCCCGCCGCGCCGGACGAGGTCGTGGTGGACGCCGGCCTGGCCCGGCGCGGCCTGGCGCCCGGCGCGACGGTACGGATCGTCGCCGGCGCGGTCCCCTCGTCGTACAAAGTGGTGGGTGTGGTCGGCGGGTCGCGGCGGCAGTCCGCGCTCTTCTTCACCGACGCACGGGCGGCCCAGCTGTCCGGCCGGCCGGACCGGGTCGACGCCATCGGCGTGCTCGCCGCGCCCGGCGCCGACCCGCGGCGGCTGGCCACGCTCGTCCGGGCCGCCGTGCCGGGCGCGGTGGTGGCCACTGGCGAGGGACGCGGCGACGTGGAGTTCCTCGACGTCGGCGACGCCCGCGGCCTGGTGGTGGAATCGGCGGCGTCGTTCGGCGGGACCATGGTGCTGATCGTGGTGTTCGTGGTGGCGAGCACCCTCGCGCTGTCGGTGCGGCAGCGCCGGCGGGAGCTGGCCCTGCTGCGCGCGGTCGGCGCCACGCCCCGGCAGGTACAAGGGATGATCAGTGCCGAGATGACCCTGGTCTCGTTCGCCGGCGGGCTGGCCGGCGCGCTCCCCGGCGCGGCCCTGGCGATCGTGATGCGCGAGGTGTTCGTCCGGGCCGGGGCGATGCCGCCGGACTTCCCGATCCGGTGGGGAGTCCTGCCCGTCCTGGCCGCCCTGGTGCTCTGCATGATCAGCGCCCGGCTGTCCGGTCGCCTGGTCGCCCGGCGGGTCGCCCGGGTCAGCCCGGTCGAGGCGCTCGGCGACATCCCGATCGAGCCCCGGCGGATCGGCCGGATCCGGCCGGCCATCGGCCTCCTGCTCGTCCCGCTCGGGCTTCTGGTGACGCTCGGCGACGTGGCGTCGGCCGGAGACTCCGTCGCCGACACCGCCGCGAGCGCGGTTCTCCTGTTCGTGGTGGCGCTCGCGTGTCTCGGACCGCTGCTGATGGCCGGCGCCGTCCGGCTGCTCGGGCGGCTGGTGAACCGGCCGTCCACCGCCGCCGGCTTCCTCGCCCTGGCCAACGCGCGCGCCGGCGGGCGCCGGCTCAGCGCCGCCGCCACACCCCTGGCCATGGGCGTGGCCCTCGCCGCCGTGCAGGTCTTCGCCGCGTCGACGACGATCGCCGGAGCCGGTCACCAGGTCGCCCAGGGACTGCGGGCCGATCGGGTGCTGACCGCGTCGTCCGGCGCCGGGTTGCCGCCCGGGCTGGTGGACGCCGTGCGCGCGGCGCCGGGCGTCGTTGCGGCGACGCCGGTGGCCCGTACCCGGGTGCTGGTGACCTTTCCGTCCGAGGACAGCACCGTGACGAAGGTCTACGCCGCGCAGGGCGTCGCACCCGAGGGACTCGGCGAGACCATGGACCTGGCCGTGCTCGCGGGCGACATCGCCGGCCTGCGGGGCGAGGCCGTGGCGCTGAGCCGGGTCGCCGCGCGGACCGTCCACGCCCGGCTCGGCGGGACGGTCGACATGCATCTGGGCGACGGCACGCCGGTCCGGCCGCGGCTGGTGGCGATCTACGAGAACGGCCTCGGTTTCGGCGACGTCACCCTGCCCCACGACCTCGTCCTCGCGCACACCACCGCGCGGGTCGACGCCGCGATCCTGGTCCGGTCGGCGGACGGGGGCGGCCTGCCGGCGTACCCCGCGGTCGAGGTCGGTGGCCGGGAGGCGTTCCCGGCGCCGCCCGGGACCGGCGGCGACGGCGACTGGGCGCTCAACCTGCTGTTCCAGGTCGTGCTGCTGGGCTACATCGCGATCGCCGTGGTGAACACGCTGGTGATGGCGACCGTGGATCGGGCCCGTGAGTTCGCGGCGCTGCGACTGACCGGAGCCGCCGCGCGCCAGGTCCGCGCGATGATGGCCGGCGAGGCGCGGATCGTCGTCGCCGCCGCGCTGCTGTTCGGCCTGGCGGCCGCGATCCCGCCCCTGGCCGGCTTCGGCCGGGCGCTGACCGGCTCGCCCGTACCCCACTTCTCGGTGTTCGGGCTTCTGGCGATCGTGGCGCTCACCGTCGCGCTCGCGTGGGGTGCGATCGCCGTCGCCACCCGCTTCGCGATGCGGCCGGGAACCGACGAGGGCGGCACCCACCCGCGCGAGACGATGCGGCGAACCGGCACGGCGTGGTGGGATTGGCTTTTGAGGAGGGTGACATGACCAACCACGTGTACCGGCTCAGCGAGATCGTCGGCAGCAGCCCGACCAGCATCGACGACGCCATCCGCACCGGGATCGCCAAGGCGGCGCAGACCGTGCGGAACATCGAGTGGTTCGAGACGCAGGAGATCCGCGGGCAGGTGGTGGACGGCGAGGTCGCGCACTACCAGGTGCGGCTCAAGATCGGCTTCCGCGTCGAGGACTGATCGGCGCCCGGCCTACAGTTGGCGCGTGGATCTTCCCGAGAACCTGGTCGAGCTCCTGCGCCGGCCCAGCCTCTGCTTCCTCACGACGCTCATGCCCGACGGCTCGCCGCAGATCACCGAGGTCTGGGCGGACACCGACGGCAAGCACGTCGTGATCAACACCGTGCGCGGGCACCAGAAGGTCCGCAACATCGAGCGCGACCCGCGGGTGGCCCTCGCGGTCGCCGACCCCGAGCACCCCAGCCGGTACGTCGCCGTGCGCGGCCGGGTGCTCGAGGTGACCGAGCACGGCGCCGCCGAGCACATCGACGAGCTGTCCCAGCGGTACCTGGGCCGCCCCTACCCGTGGTTCGGCGGCCGCGATCAGGTCCGGTTGATCGTCCGTATCGAGGCCGACCGGGTCACCGGGTGATCGGGTAGTCCACGTACGCGAACCGATCCCCGGCCGGCGACCAGCTGTTGACGTTGATCGTCCCCTGGCCGCCGGGCAGCTCGACGACCGTGCGGGCCGACCGCCAGTCGTCCCCGTCGACCAGCCGCAGCCGAACCGGCAGATCGGCCGGATGCCCCGCCGTCCCGGGCGGGAAGCTCAGGTAGACCGCCCGGGACCCGGCCAGATGCGGGAACCAGTTCACCCGCTCGTCGAAGGTGAGCTGCTCCAATCCGGTGCCATCCGGACGAATCCGGGCGATCTGCGCGTTGGCGCCGGCGAAGCGCTCGGTGTTGAAGTAGATCCACTCGCCGTCGGGCGAGTACTCCGGCCCGTCGTCGGCGCCCGGCCCGAAGGTCAGCTGCCGACTGCCGGAACCGTCGGTCCCGATGGTCCACAGCGTGCCCGACGTCCACTCCCCCGGCGTGATGCCGACGTAGGCGAGGGACGACCCGTCCGGGCTCACCCCGTGCAGGAAGTGCAGGAAACCGTCATCCGGGGTGACCCGCCGGACGGCGCCGCCGCGCAGCGATCCCTCGTAGACGTGCCCGTCGTCGGCCGACATGTAGACGAGCCCGTCCGGCCCGAGAACATGGTCGTTGTTGAGCGGCGGCAGCTCGTCGAAAACGATCTCCACCGGCGGCGTCCCGTCGAGCGACAGGGCCCAGAGCAGCCCGTCCCCGTTCAGCACGAGCCGGTCGCCGGCGGCCCAGTTCGGCGCCTCGAACAGGACCGTCGTGCTCTCGTGCACGACCGAAGCGGTGCCGGATCCCGGATCGAAGATCAGGACTCGGCACCGCTGTCCGCCGGCGAGCGTCCGGCTCAGTGGATCATCACCGGGGGCTCGACGACCTCGCCGTCACCGCCGGCCGGGGCCGCGGGCGCGGCCTCCCGCTTGCGGGGCAGGAAGGCGATCGGGATGAACACCGTCAGCATGAGGATCCAGCCGACCGTGAACGTGTGGGCGAACGAGTCGGCCACGAACTGCAGGCCGCGCTCGAGGATGTTCGGCGGGAGCGGCAACGCCACGCCCTGCTGGTGGGCGATCGCGGCGCCGGCCTCGGTGATCGGCTCGCCCGTCTTCGGGTTCGTCGCGCCCGGGATGACCGGCGAGCCGTTGAGCTGGCTGGTCAGGATGACCGACATGGTCGCCGTGCCGATCGAGCCGCCGATCTGCTGAAGGATGTTCACCAGGGTCGAGCCGCGGGCCACGTCGTGGTGGTTGAGCGTCCGCAGCGCCGAGGTCATGATCGGCATCATCGTGCCGCCCATGCCGAGGCCCATCACGAACAGCGAGCCGCACAGCAGCACGTACGACGTGTCGGTGCCGACCTGGGTGAACGTGAAGAACCCGGCGCCGATCAGCAGCATCGCGAACGGGACCGTGCGGCCCACCGGGATCTTGTCGGCCAGCATGCCGGCGATCGGCATCGTGATCATCGCGCCGATGCCCTGCGGCGCCATCAGCAGACCCGCGTGCAGCGTCGACTCGCCGCGCACCTGCAGGAAGTAGCTGGGGAACAGCAGGCCGGAGCCCATGAACGCGATCACGAAGACGAACAGCGAGACGGTCGAGACGGTCAGCCGCTTGTTCTTGAACAGCCGCAGATCGAGCAGCGGGTGCTTGGGCTTGAACGAGTAGAGCACGAAGGTGATGACCAGCAGCGCGCCGATCAGCATCGGGATCCAGACCTTGGGCGCCGAGATCGTGCCCTCCTGCGGCAGCGAGGACACGCCGTAGAGGAACAGGGCGAGGCCGGGCGACAGCATCAGCATGCCGAGGAAGTCGAAGGACTCCGACGGGTGCGGCGCGTCCTTGGGCAGCGCGAACTGCGCGTAGATCAGCGCGATGATGCCGATCGGCAGGTTGATCAGGAAGATCCAGTGCCAGCTCGCCGCCTCGATCAGCCAGCCGCCCAGGATCGGGCCGCCGATCGGGCCGAGCAGCATCGGGATGCCGAGGACGGCCATCAGCCGGCCGATGCGCTGCGGGCCGGCCGCGCGCGTCATGATCGTCATGCCGAGCGGCATCAGCATGCCGCCGCCGAGGCCCTGCAGCACCCGGTAGCCGACGAGCTGCTCGATCGAGCCGGCCGTGGCGCAGAGCACGGAGCCGGCCGTGAACAGGAACAGCGCCAGCATGTAGAGGCGCTTGGTGCCGAACCGGTCGGCGGCCCAGCCGCTCAGCGGGATGACGGTGGCCAGGGCCAGCGTGTAGCCGGTGAGGGTCCAGGCGACCTGTGCGTAGGTGGCGTTGAACTCGGTCTGGAAGGTCGGCAGCGCGACGCTGACGACGGTGATGTCGAGGATCGACATGATCGCGCCGAGCACCACCACGCCGGCGATCTTGAGCACGGCGCCGTCCAGCTTGGTGGGCGGCGCGGCGGCTTGATCAGTCACGTGACGCTCCAGGAATTACGGTGAGTCGTTGTCGGCTCGAATCCTTCCATCGACGCGTGCTGACAAGCATCCCTTTTTCCGTCAGGGTGAGCCCCGTCACTCAGGGCATTCTCAGGCGGCGACGAGCTGCCGCTCCGGTTCGGGCCGGCGCGCCCCGGGCGCTTGGGAGATCACGCTGAGCGCCCACCGCATGCGCGGGGCCGCGGTCTCGGGGTAGTCACCGTAGGCGGCGGCCATCATGGCGACACAACCACGGCTGCCACCGTACGCGTGGACGGCAGTCGCGATGGCGGCCTGAACGGCCGGCGCGGCGGGTCGCGAGCCGGTGGGCAGCTCGCTGGCGAAGAGGGCGGCGGCACGAGCGGCGAGAAGCTGGGTTCGCATCTGAATCATCTCCGGGTGTCTGTGTTTCTGCTGTGACTTCAGAGTGCGCCCGACGCGCTACAGATCGCCTCCGGGTTTCCGCCGGACCCGCCACCCGTCCGGACTCAGGGTCATCCCCCGACCGGCGCCGTCACATCGACCAGCGGCACGTTCACGACCAGGTCGAACGCGTCGGCGACCGGCACGTCGAAGTAGGTGTCGAGCACCCGGGTCCGCTCCGGGCCACCGCCCCGCAGCGGTCGCAGGTCGGCCACGCGCAGGTCACCGGCCAGCATCTCCTCGACGCTGCCCGGGGCCGGGGGCGGAAGCTCGGTCGCGTACGACTCGACGCCGCTGACCTGGGCCGGGGCGGCCCGGCGGGCCGAGGTGCGGCCGCCCGTGGCGGTGACGCCGACGGCCACGTAGCCGTCGCCCAGAGCTGCCGAAAGATGACAGCCGAGAACCGGCACCCGGAGGGCGTCGCCGACCCGCATCGGCGTACGGGCAAGGTGGTTGTTGGCCGCGCTGATCACCAGCCGGCCGGCCCCGTGGTCCAGCAGATGGTGCGCCGTCGCGGCCATGGCCGCGTCCCGCACGTTCACGGCGAGCTGACCGGTGGCCTGCGCCCGCAGCATCCGGTCGAGCAGCACCACCAGCCGCAGCTCGTGCCGCATCGTGGCGTAGCCGTCGTCCGGCGGGTAGAGCGGGCGCAGCGTGTCGACCCTGGTCTCCAGCTCGGCCAGCGCCACGGTGAGCCGGTCCCGGTCGGCCTCGGCCATCGCGCGGTATTTCGCGAACGCCGGCATCGTGTGCTCGCCCGCGAACTGCCCGGCCAGCTTCCGCGCCGACGCGACCAGCTCGACGGCGCCGGGGTCGAGCGGCTCGAAATACCGGCCGACGCTGTCGAGGGCGCCGAGCGGGGAAGCAAGATCGGCCGGGAGGTCGAGCCCGGCGTACGACATGGGGCCGTTGAAGGAGCGCAACCAGCGCAGCAGGTCTTGGGTCTCCGGGCTCTCCCCGAAGCGGTACGTCAGGCCGCGCCGGATGATCTCGTCGCCATCGCCCTCCCCGCCCCGGATCCAGCCGCCGACCGCCAGGCCCTCGCTGAAGCCCGACTCGAACGCCACGCCGGTGAAGCCGAGCCGCTCCACCAGAAAGCGCACGAGCCGGTGCCGCAGCAGCTGATACTCGCGGATGTGGTGGGCGGACTCGCCGATCCCCACCACCCGGGCCTCACCGATCAGCCCGGCCAACGGCTCAAGATCATCGAGCGGCGCGTACGGGTCGAGCGTCGTCAGTTCCACGCGGTGGCCTCCAGGAGCCCGGTCGTGCCGAGATCGAGCGGCGCGGGCGGCGTGACGGTCTGGTGCTCGGTGCCCGCGAGCGGCGCCACGGCGAGGAACGCTCCGGTCGAGACCTCCTTGCCGGCCTCGACCGTGCCGTGCCAGGACAGCAGCGACATCGCCTTGTTGCCCGGCTTCAGCACGATCCGCCGGGGCGAGCCGGTGACGAGCTTGTTCGGCTCGACCCGGACCGGAAGCGGGTTCCGGTCCTCGCCGAGCACCACGATGTCCGGGCGGCCCTGCAGGTTGTAGTCCTTGGCGCCGCAGTTCTCCAGGAACAGGCTCATCTCCCGGTAGCCGGCGGCGGACTCCCCGCGCTCGGCGCTGATCCGCAGCCCGGAGGCGGGGCAGGACGCCGCGGCGGACGAGACTGCGACGACGGTCGGCATCGGATCGTTCGGCGCCGGCTGCCCTCGCGTACATCCGGCACATCCGGCACATCCGGCCAGAAGGACGACGACCGCCAGGGGCACACCACGGGCTCGCATTGCGACGATCATGCCGTATCGGGGCTTTCCTCAGTACGAGAGGTGCTCGCCCCATTCGGTCTCCGGCCCGTCCTGCCCCTCGGCGATCCCCTCCCACATGGCGAGGTGAGCCATGAAGTGCCCCGGCGCGGCGCCGTGCCAGTGCCATTCGCCGGGCGGCGTCCAGATGGTGTCGCCGGGCCGGATCTCGAGGATCTCCCCACCCCGGGCCTGAATCAGCCCGCGGCCCTCGGTCACGTGCAGGGTCTGCCCGTTGACGTGCCGGTGCCAGGCGGTGTGCGCGCCCGGCGAGAACCGGACGATGTTGACCCGTTGCGTTCCGGCCGCCGCGATGACGTCGAACCAGACGTCGCCGGTGAACATCTCGGATGGGCCCTTGGTGGTGGGCTGCTTGCGGGTGATCTCCATGGTTGCCTCCGGAGGCTTTGGGTGGGTGCGTTGGGCGGCCTGGCTCCTCGTCAGACTCCCGCAGAGGCGGCGGTTTCGGTCTCCCTGGCCTGGCGGTTCGCCTGCCTGACCCCGGCGGGTTTGACTCCCGGCCGGCCCGGCGGTTGCATTCCGGCCCGGCCCAGCGCATTGGCACCGCCCAGCGCATTCGCACCGCTCAGCGCATTCGCACCGCTCAGCGCATTCGCACCGCTCAGCGCGTTCGCACCGCCCAGCGCATTCGCACCGCCCAGCGCGTTCGCACCGCCCAGCGCATTCGCACCGCTCAGCGGTTTGGCACGCCCAGCGGTTTGGCCAGGCGGTTTGGCTTCACCCGGCCCAGCGGTCCGGCTCTCCGGTCCTGGCTCTCCGGCCGCCGAGCGGGTTTTTGATCTCCTCGGCCGCCCCCAGCCACCGCCTCCCCCACCCTTTTGGGTGGGTGGGATTCAACCAGCCGCCTACGACATTTCACGAACGTTATCCACAGGCTTGATTCCGCCACACGCGTGCAGCCCCGCAACCAGCGTCAACGCCGCCGCGCCTCAGCACTCAGGAACGGGCTGACCCAACCGTTATCAGCAGGATTCAGCGTCACCCCGGGCGGCACGATCTCGTCGATCCGGTCCAGGACCTCGGTGGACAGCGCGACCCCCGAGGCCGCCAGCTGCGACTCCAGGTGCTCCATCGTGCGCGGCCCGACGATGGCGGACGTGATCGCCGGGTGGCGGAGCACGAACGCGATCGCCAGCTGGATCAGGGTCAGACCGGCCTCGTCGGCCAGTTTCGCCAGTGCGTCGGCGGCGTCGAGCTTGCGCTGGTTCTCCGGGAGCGCCATGTCGAACCGGTTGGCGAGCCGCTGCCGGGCCGCCGACGCCGGGCCGGAGGAGGCGCCATGGCGGTAACGGCCGGAGAGCCAACCCCCGGCGAGCGGGCTGTACGAGAGCACGCCCATCCCGTACCGGCGGGTGAGGGGCAGGATCTCGTGTTCGGCGTTGCGGGTGAGGATCGAGTACGTCGGCTGCTCGGTGACGAACCGTTCGCGGCCCCGGTCGCGGGCGACGTACTGAGCGTCGACCAGCGCCGACGCCGGGAACGTGGAGTGGCCGATGTAGCGCACCTTGCCGGCGCGCACCAGGTCGGTCAGCGCGCCGAGCGTCTCGTCCAGGTCGGTTTCCGGATCGTACCGATGCATCTGATAGAGATCGAGATGGTCGGTGCCGAGCCGGCGCAGCGAGTTCTCGACCGCGGTCATGATCCACCGCCGGGAGCCGCCGCGATGGTTGGGGTCGTCGTCGAAAGGCATGAAGAACTTGCTGGCCAGTACGACGTTGTCGCGCCGCCCCTTGAGGGCCTTTCCGACGATGACCTCGGACTCTCCCTGCGAGTAGACATCGGCGGTGTCGACGAAGTTGACCCCGGCGTCGAGCGCCCGGTGGATGATGCGGATGCTCTCGTCGTGGTCCTTGGTGCCCCAGTCGCCGAACATCATGGTGCCCAGGCACAGCGAGCTGACCTGGACGCCGGTGCGCCCCAACGGCCTCAGTTCCATCGGTCCTCCTCAGACGTGGTGTGCAAGCGGTGACAGCCGGATCGTGACGCCGGCGACCTTCGCGCCGGTGACCGAGCCGACGATCGCCGGGCCGTACCGGTCGTACTTGCCGTGGTATGCGCGATCGATGCCGTCATGAGCGGCCGGCGAAGCGTCGGCCACACTGACGTCGCGCTCGACGCCGCCGGCCCGGATGCGGCCGCGACCGACGGATCGCAGGCGCCGGAACCAGCCGTTGCCCGCGCCGTAGGCGCTCCGCACGTAGATGCCGTCGCCGTCGCGGACCACCCAGATGGTCACGTACGGGCGCAGGCTGCCGTCGGCCCGGTAGGAGCTGATCTGAAGTTCGTCGGCCTCGCCGATCCGGCGGAGCTCGTCCTCGGTCCACGCGTGCATGCCCCGACCGTAGACGCGCGGCCGGGGCATCAGGGAGGTTCTGTCAGTACCGGGCAGGCCGGGGCCGCCGCTCACCGGCGGCCCCGGGTTCGGCTAGGACGCGTACGTCTCGAACTCGGCGATCCGCGGGGCCGCGGACGCGCTCGGGATGTCGAAGGTGATCTTCTTGAGCGAGGTGCTCGCGAAGGTGATGACGCCGGAGCCGGAGCCGGTCTTGAGGACGGCGCCGGTGTCGCCGTTCAGGACCCGGTAGCTGCCGATCGTGCCGCCGCCGCTCGCCAGGCGGATGTTGATGCGGGCGACGGTGGTGGCGCTGCTCCACTTGATCGAGATGTAGCCGGTGCTGCCGTTCGGCGACCAGTAGGTGGTCAGGCTGCCGTCGCGCACGTCGCCGTAGCTGGTGCCGCTGGCCTTGCTCGAGCCGTCCGAGCCGGCGCCGATGCTCAGGTTCGTGCCGCTCGGCGTGGTCGGCGTCGGCGTCGTCGGGTTGGGGGTGGTCGGGCTGGGCGACGTCGGGCTGGGCGACGTCGGGTTGGGCGTGGTCGGGGACGGACCGCTCGTGGTCGAGCAACTGCCGGTCGACGTACGCATGCCCAGGTTGGCGCCCGCGGTCTGGCGCACGATCGACGGGATGCAAGAGGCGTTGTCCAGCCCGTACGAGTAGGGCACGCTCACCGTCGTGGTGGACGGCATGCTCGGGCCCGCCGGGTTCGTCTCGCTGTCCTTGGCCGACCAGGTCACGTTGTCGAGGATGTTCCCCGACGCCTGCCAGTAGCCGGCCGCGTCGGTGTAGAACGTGCCGAGGACGTTCATCGAGTTCTGGAAGTAGTTGTTCTCGACCTTCGCCCGGGCGCCGGCCCGCGAGTTGATGCCCGACTCGTTGAGGCTGTAGTAGAAGTTGTTGTAGATGTGGGCGATCCCACCGCGCAGCAACGGCGTACGGGAATCGATGTTCTCGTAGCGGTTGTGGTGGAACGTGATGAAGCTGTTCCCGGTGTCGCTCTCGCTCGAGCCGATCAGGCCGCCGCGGCCCGAGTTCTTGAGGTAGGCGTACGACAACGTCACGTACTGGACGTCGTCCTTCAGGTCGAAGAGGCCGTCGTAGCCCGCGTCCTCGCCACCCGACGCCTCGAGGTTGACGTGGTCGACCCAGACGTTGCGGACGGTGCTCTCCATGCCGATCGCGTCGCCGCCGTTGGAGGTCGGCGAGCCGGACTTCTTGACGTTCCGCACCGTCACGTTCTGGATGATGATGTTGCGCGAGTCCCGGATGTGGATGCCGAGCTGGTCGAAGACCGCCCCGCCGCCCACCCCGATGATCGTGACGTTGCTGATCTCCTTGAGCTCGATCTTGTCGGCGGCCGTGTTGCAGCTGTCGCCGGAGACCTTGGTCGTGTTGCCGTGGTTGATGGTGCCCTCGACCTCGATGGTGATCGGGGTGCTGCTGCTGGCCCGGCTGCACAGGGCCTGGTGGATCTGGGTGCCGGTGGTGGCCCGCACGGTGGCGCCGCCGTTGCCGCCGGTCGTGCCCCCGTTCTGGGACGCGTAGCCGGTGGCCGTGCCGACCGCGGCGGCGTCGGCGTGCAGGGTGGGCAGGCCGACGGCCACGGCGGCGACTGCCGCGCCGGTGGCCAGGGCAGCGATGGTGCGTCTCATCCTTGCCTCGCTTCTCGTGTCGGTGAAACACCTGCCTGCCGCCGTCGCCGGCGGCCCCACGAGGCAGGAAAGCGCTTACCTGTGCGAGAATAGAGACACATCTATGACGGAGACAAGAAGAAAGTTTCCCGGACGCCAAGGGGGCCGCCCGGGACCTCGGCGCGCCGCCGAACGCCGCGCGCCGCCCGCCGCGCGCCGCCCACCGCGCGCCGCCCACCGCGCGCCGCCCACCGCCGAGCGGGCATCAGCGACGCAGCGGGAGCAGGCGTCAGCGGAACAGCCAGGGCAGGGCGTCAGCGGAACAGCCAGGGCAGGGCGTCAGCGGAACAGCCACGGCAGGGCGTCAGCGGAACAGCCGGCGCAGGCGTCAGCGGAGCAGCGCGGGCATCGCCTCGGCCAGCTGGGCACGCCAGCCGGGCAGGGGCGCGACCCCGGTGCCGGCCCAGCGGTCGTGCCCGAGCACGCTGTAGGACGGCCGCGGCGCCGGCCGGACGAACCGGTCACTGGTCGTCGGCCGCACCCGCGACGGGTCCAGGGCCGCCAGCTCGAAGGTCGCCCGCGCCAGCCCGAACCACGACGTCGACCCGGCCGCGGTGCCGTGATAGGCGCCCGGCGCGGCGGAACCGGCCACGGCCGCCCGGCCCAGCGCGACCAGCTGCCCGGCCAGCGCGTACGACCACGTCGGCGGGCCCACCTGGTCGTCGACCACGTCGACCGTCTCCCGCTCGCCGGCCAGCCGCAGCATCGTGCGGACGAAATTGGGTCCGTGCTCGCCGTAGAGCCAGGCGGTCCGCACCACGTACCCGCCCGAGCCGAGGACCGCTCGCTCCCCCAGCGCCTTGCTCCGGCCGTACGCGTTGATGGGATTCTGCGCCGTTTCCTCGGCGATCGGCGTGGTGGCCGAACCGTCGAACACGTAGTCCGTGGAGACGTGGATCAGGCGCTTCCCGGCCGCGTCCGCGAGCAGCGCGACCCCGTGCCCGTTGACCGCGGTGGCCGCCTCCTCGTCGGTCTCGGCGCCGTCGACGTTCGTCCAGGCCGCCGCGTTGAGCACGACGTCCGCCCCGGCGACCGCGTCCCGCACCTGCGCAGCCGAGGTGATGTCGAGATCGGCGCGGGTCGCGGCGACGACATCCGGCTCGCCGACCGCCGCCAGCACGGCGAGCAGGTCCTGGCCGAGCATCCCGCCGGCCCCGGTCACGAGCCAGCGCATCAGAGCGCGCTCCGGGCCTTCAGCGGCTCCCACCACGCCCGGTTGTTCCGGAACCACTCGACCGTCTCGGCGAGGCCGTCGGCCAGCGAGACCTGCGGCACGTACCCGAGCTCGTTGCTGATCTTGGTGATGTCGAGCGAGTAGCGGCGGTCGTGGCCCTTGCGGTCGGTGACCGGCCGCACCATGTCCCAGCCGGCGCCGCACGCCTCCAGCAGCATGCCGGTCAGCTCGCGGTTGCTCAGCTCGGTGCCACCGCCGATGTTGTAGACCTCGCCGGCCCGCCCCTTCTCGAGCGCGAGCTGGATGCCCCGGCAGTGGTCGGTCACGTTCAGCCAGTCCCGGATGTTGCCGCCGTCGCCGTAGAGCGGCACCTGCTTGCCGTCGAGCAGGTTGGTGACGAACAGCGGGATGACCTTCTCCGGGAACTGGTGCGTGCCGTAGTTGTTGGAGCAGCGCGTGACGACCACATCCATGCCGTGGGTGCGGTGCGCGGCGAGGGCCATCAGGTCGGAGGAGGCCTTCGAGGCGGCGTACGGCGAGTTGGGCGCCAGCGGCCAGGTCTCGGTCCAGGATCCCTCGTCGATCGACCCGTACACCTCGTCGGTCGAGACGTGCAGGAAGCGGCCGACGCCGGCCCGGCGCGCCTCGTCGAGCAGGGTCTGGGTGCCGAGCACGTTGGTGGTGACGAACGGGAGCGCGCCCGAGATCGACCGGTCCACATGGGACTCGGCGGCGAAGTGGACGACCGCGTCGTGGCCCGGCAGGAGGTCGCGCAGCAGCGCGGAGTTGGTTATGTCACCCTGCACGAACCGCAGCCGGGAGTCCGTCTCCGGAAGGTTCGCCCGATTCCCGGAATAGGACAAAAGATCCAGAACCGTCACGGAGGCGCCCACGGCGCCCGCGTATTCGTCCTGCAAGAGGGCCCGAACGTAGGCGGAGCCGATGAAACCGGCACCCCCGGTCACGAAAATCTGCACGGGTGGGGAGTGTAGTGGCTTGACGCCCACGCATAGCCTCCTCCGGTGCGCGGAATCCTGCTAGCCGGTGGTACCGGCTCACGTCTCTGGCCGATCACGATGGCCATGTCGAAACAGCTGATGCCGATCTTCGACAAGCCGATGATTTACTATCCCCTCACCACTCTGGTGTCGGCGGGAATCCGCGAGATTCTCGTCATCACGACACCGGAGGACCAGCCGCTGTTCGAGCGCCTGCTGGGCGACGGCAGCAGCATGGGGCTGAGCCTGACGTACGCGTCACAGCCGCGCCCCGAGGGCATCGCCCAGGCCTTCCAGATCGGGGCGGACTTCATCGGCGACCAGCCGGTGGCCCTGATCCTGGGCGACAACATCTTCCACGGCGTCGGCCTGGGCCGGCAGCTCGCCCGTTTCTCGTCGCCGGCCGGCGGTCGCGTCTTCGCCTACCCGGTCTCCGATCCGGAGCGCTACGGCGTCGTCGAGTTCGACGAGGCCGGCAAGGTGCTCTCGATCGAGGAGAAACCTTCCGAGCCGCGATCGACGTACGTCGTTCCCGGTCTCTATTTCTACGACGCCGACGTGGTGCAGATCGTCGACAAGCTGGTGCCCAGCGAGCGCGGCGAGCTGGAGATCACCGCGGTCAACGAGGAGTACCTGCGCCAGGGCCGGCTCGACGTGACCGTGCTCGACCGCGGCACGGTCTGGCTCGACACCGGCACCTTCCAGTCGATGGTGCAGGCCTCGGAGTACGTGCGGGTCATCGAGGAGCGGCAGGGCCTCAAGATCGGCTGCGTCGAGGAGGCGGCCTGGCGGCTGGGCTTCATCGACGACGATTCGCTACGGTCGCTGGCGGAGCCGCTGCTCAAGAGCGGCTACGGGGACTATCTGGTGCGGCTGCTCGCGGCCGGCCGGTTCGGGGGTTCGTTGTGAAGATCCGGCCGTTGACCATCGAGGGCGCCTGGGAGGTCACCCCGGTCCAGCACGGCGACGCGCGGGGCAAGTTCCTGGAGTGGTACCGCTTCGACAAGCTGGCCGAGGCGGTCGGGCATCCGCTCGATCTGGCCCAGGCCAACCTGTCGAGGTCGGCCCGCGATGTGGTGCGCGGCATCCATTTCGCCGACGTGCCGCCGGGCCAGGCCAAATACGTGACGTGTGTCTCGGGCGCCGTGCTCGATGTGATCGTCGACATCCGGGTCGGCTCGCCCACCTTCGGCGCGTGGGAGGCCGTCCCGCTGGACGACCAGGAGCACCGCGCGGTCTACCTGGCCGAGGGGCTGGGCCACGCGTTCTGCGCGCTCACCGAGGGCGCCACGGTCACTTATCTGTGCTCCAGCACCTACCGGCCCGGGCACGAGCACGGCATCGACCCGCTCGATCCCGAGCTGGGGATAGCGTGGCCATGCGAAACGCCGCTATTGTCCACGAAGGACGCGGCCGCTCCGTCGCTGTCCGAGGCGCGAGCCACCGGCCTGCTCCCGAGCTTCGATGCGTGCAACACATATATCGAAGAACACCGTCGGATTTAATACATTCGGCTTTCCCGCTCGGCCGATTGACCCGTACCGTTCGATCGAGTATGAGATTCGCTCGTTGCAAGGAATTTCGTGGACGTTACGCAGGGAAGTCGTGCCGAGGGTCCGGTACGCCCGATATGACAGCATCGGACCACATTTGGAATTGGCATCATCCGATTCGCCATTCCTCTAACACGTAAGGCTCTACCGAAAGACCACTCGAATGGGGAGGCTCTGCTACTGGGCCCGGCGGGCCACCACCCGCCGTCTCACATGAAAGAGGCGTGGCCTGGACGGGCATGTCCGGCAGGCCAGGAAAAAACGGACCGTGGTTGACCGCCATCAATGACGGAGGCAAGGCGTGCAGACGATCGACGATGGTTCGACCATCGAGATCACACCGGAAAAACCGCAGCTCACCACATTGCGAGCGGCGGAGTTCCGCCAGCCCGTACCCCGGATGGACTGGCGCGGGCGGTACGCGCGCCGCCTCTACCTCATCGACTACGCGGTCGGCCTCGTCGCAGCGTCCTCCGCGCTCTTCCTGAGATTCGGGTCGAACGCCGCACAGCCCTTCCTGCTCGACTACCTGCTGCTCACGCTGCTATTCCCGCTCGCCTGGATCGCGGTCCTGGCGATCAACAGAGCGTACGAGTCGCGTCACCTCTTCGTAGGCACCGACGAATACGCGCGGGTAGTCCGATCCGGACTAGGCCTCACCGCCACGCTGGCCATTTTTTCCTTCGCGCTCGACCTGCGTTTGGCTCGCGGTTACGTGATTATCGCGCTACCCATGGCAACGTTGCTCGACGTCGGCGCCCGCTACCTCTACCGGCAATTGCTGCACCGCCGGTGGGCGTCCGGCGAGCGGCTGCACAAGGTGATCCTGGTCGGGCACGCGCGAGCCATCGCCGACATGACCCGCCGGCTGGCCCGCGAGAGCCACCACGGCCTCGGCATCATCGGCGCCTGCGTCCCGCCCGGCGCGATCGACGACGAGCTGCCCGGCCTGCCGACGGTCTTCGGCGACTTCGACAACGTGGCCGGGGCGGTCACGCTCTCCGGCGCCGACACGGTCGTGGTGCTGTCCTGCCCCGAGATCGACGGTCCCGCGCTGCGCCGGCTCGCCTGGCAGCTCGAGCGCGACGAGATCGACCTCATCGTGGCCAGCACGCTGGTCGACGTGGCCGGCGACCGCACCACCATCCGCCCGGTCGACGGCCTGCCGATGCTGCACGTCGAGCACCCCCGCCTCAAGGGCAGCTCCCGCCTCATCAAGGCCGCCTTCGACCGGGTCGGCGCGTTCGTGCTGCTGCTGGTGAGCATGCCGGTCCTGCTCGCGCTGTCGGCGCTGGTCGCCTTCGGGCCGGGCGGCCGCGGGCCGGTCATCTTCACGCAGGAGCGGGTCGGCAAGGACGGCCGCCTCTTCGTGCTCTACAAGTTCCGCACGATGGTGGTGAACGCCGAGGCGCGCCTGCAGGAGCTGCGGAACCTCAACGACACCGACGGCGAGCTGTTCAAGATGCGCAACGACCCGCGCATCACGCCCGTGGGCCGCTGGTTGCGCCGGCTCTCGCTGGACGAGCTGCCCCAGCTGCTGAACGTGCTCAAGGGCGACATGTCGCTGGTCGGTCCCCGGCCACCGCTGGCCCGCGAGGTCGCCGGCTACCCGGCCGACATGCGCCGCCGCCTGGCCGTCAAGCCCGGCCTCACCGGACTCTGGCAGGTCTCGGGTCGCTCCGACCTGTCCTGGGACGAGTCGATCCGGCTCGACCTCACCTATGTCGAAAACTGGTCCCTGGCCATGGATCTGGCGATCCTGGCGCGCACGGTAAGTGCAGTGGTCCGAAGCTCTGGAGCCTATTGATATGACCAACCTTCCCCGTCTGACCGTCATCGGCACCGGGTACCTCGGCGCCACCCATGCGATCTGCATGGCCGTGATGGGCTTTGACGTGGTCGGCGTCGACGTCGACCCGGTGAAGATCGAGAAGCTGGCGAGCGGCGAGGTGCCGTTCTTCGAGCCGGGCCTGCCCGAGCTTCTGACCAAGGCGCTCGAGACCGGCCGGCTGCGGTTCACCACCTCGTTCGCCGAGGCGGCCGAGTTCGGCGACGTGCACTTCATCTGCGTGGGCACCCCGCAGAAGAAGGGCTCGCACGCCGCCGACCTGACCTACGTCGACGCCTCGGTCGCCGAGCTGGCCCGGCACCTGACCCGCCGCGTGCTAGTGGTGGGCAAGTCGACCGTCCCGGTCGGCACCGCGGCCCGCCTGGCCCGGCTGATCCACGACACCGCGCCCGCCGGCGAGCAGGTCGAGCTGGCCTGGAACCCGGAGTTCCTGCGCGAGGGCTTCGCGGTCGACGACACGATGCGGCCCGACCGGCTGGTCTTCGGCGTCACCAGCGAGTGGTCCGAGCAGATGCTGCGGGCCGCCTTCGAGCCCGTGCTGGCGCAGGGCGTGCCGGTCAAGGTGACCGACCTGCCCACCGCCGAGCTGGTGAAGGTGGCGGCCAACTCGTTCCTGGCCACCAAGATCTCGTACATCAACGCGATGGCCGAGATCTGCGAGGCCACCGGCGCCGACGTGCACGACCTCGCCGAGGCGCTGGCCTACGACGAGCGGATCGGCGGCAAGTTCCTGCGGCCCGGCCTCGGCTTCGGCGGCGGCTGCCTGCCCAAGGACATCCGCGCCTTCGCCCACCGCGCCGAGGAGCTCGGCGTCGGCCAGGCGGTCGGCTTCCTCCGCGAGATCGACGGCATCAACACCCGGCGCCGCGCCCGCACGGTCGACCTGGTGGTCGAGCTCTGCGGCGGCGACGTGGCCGGCAAGCGGGTGGCCGCCCTGGGCGCCGCCTTCAAGCCCAACTCGGACGACATCCGCGACGCCCCCGCCCTCGACGTGGCCGCCACGCTGTGCCGGATGGGCGCCGACGTCGTCGTCTACGACCCGGCCGCCATGGAGAACGCCCGCCGCCAGCACCCCGAGCTCAGCTACGGCGAGAACGCGATCGACGCCGCCCGCGACGCCGACGTGGTGGTCCTGCTGACCGAGTGGACCGAGTTCCGCGAGATCGATCCCGACGCCATGGCCGCCGTGACCGCCCAGCGCCGCATCGTCGACGGCCGTCACGCCCTCGACCCCGCCCACTGGCGCGGCGCGGGCTGGGAGTACCGGGCGCTCGGCCGCCCCTGACCGGCCCTCCGCCGATTCGACAGACCTACCGGACGGACGGCGGTAGCGCGAACGCGCCGCATTCAGCAGAGTTTGCGGTGATACCTGAAGCCGGACGACTTGGAGTTTGTTGATGCGGTTCTCCGTTGTCCGCCCGGCGGAGCTCGGCCCGGCCGAGCTCGACGCCTGGCGGCAGATCCAGCGGGATCAGCCCCACTTGCAGAACCCGTTCCTGGCCCCGGAGTTCACGCTCGCCGTCGCCCGCAACCGGCCGACGGCCCGGGTCGCGGTGCTGCAGGACTCGGGCGGCGTCGCCGGTTTCTTCCCCTTCGAGGTCCGGCGCCGGGTCATCGGTGTGCCGATCGGCTTCGGCATCTCCGACTGCCAGGGCATGGTTCACCGCGCCGGCCTCGAGGTCGACCCGATGGCCCTGCTCCGTGCCTGCAAGCTCTCGGTGTGGGAGTTCGACCACCTGATGGGCGACCAGCAGGTGTTCGTCCCGTCCCACGCGGTGCGCACCATCTCACCGGTGATGAACATCGAGGACGGCTACCAGGCGTACGTCGATGACCGCAACCGCGCGGGCGACGTCGTGAAGCAGACCCTGCGCAAGCAGCGGAAGATGGTCCGCGAGATCGGTGACGAGGCCTTCGTCTGGGACGACCGCGACGACAAGGCCCTGGCCGCGCTGCGCGAGTGGAAGTCGGCCCAGTACAAGCGCACTCAGCAGTACGACCGCTTCGCCACGCCCTGGATCCAGGCGGTGCTCGAGGAGCTGCTCGCCTCCGAGTCGCCGGACTGCCGCGCGGTGGTGTCGACGGTGTACGCCGGCGGCCGCCCGGTCGCGGGTCACCTCGGGCTGCGCAGCCGCAGTGTGCTCGGCTACTGGTTCCCGTCGTACGACGTCGAGCTGTCCCGCTACTCGGCCGGCATCCTGCTGTGCCTGCGGATGGCCGAGTCCGGCGCCGCCGACGGCATCCGGCAGATCGACCTCGGCAAGTCCGAGATGCTCTACAAGACGCGGCTGAAGAACGACGAGGTGCCGGTCGCGGAGGGCACCGTCGAGCGATCCTGGCCGGTGGCCGCGGCGCGGCGGGCCGAGACGGCGCTGTCCCGCTCGGTCCGCAGCGGCAAGCTCGGCGAGAAGCTCAAGAGCGGCCGCACCGGCCGCGTGCTCCGGGGACTGAAGGCGCGCGTCGCTTCCCGCTGACGTTCTTCCGCACCACACAAAAAAGATCGCCCGCCGCGGATTCCGCGGCGGGCGATCTTTGCGTTCGGGCTAGTGCCCGGTCTCGGTCGGGTGCTCGATGAGCTTCGCGTCCGAGGTGATGCCGACCCCGTGCAGGACCGGCGTCCGGCCGCTGCCGCCGGTCAGCTCGACCCGGTACTGGGCGTACCGCGAGCTGCCCGTGACCTTGCCGTTCTGGCCCACGGCCGTCCAGGCCGACCAGCTGCCGTCCGGCGTCGAGGTGCTGCCGGTGCGGACGTAGATCCGCACACCGGCACCGGAGGGCACCGCCGCCTGGTAGGACATCCGGTCCCAGGTGACCATCTGACCCGCGTCCAGCACCCGGGAGACCAGGCTGCCGGAGTTGGCGCCGGAGGCGAGCCGGACACCGTCCGCCGCGACCGTCGTGTGGCTGGCCGTGCCGGTGCGGAGGCCCGCCACGGTGTAGTCGGCCACGCCCAGTGCCGAGGTGACGAACTTCGCCGGCGCCTTGTCGAGCGACGGCCACATCGTCACGTTGCCGGACGGGTCGACGGAGCGGAGCCGGTAGTAGTACGTCTTCCGCGGCTCGAGCCCGGTGACCACGGCGGTGTGCTGCTTGCCGCTGAGGTCGGCCGGCCAGTTGGCGAGAGCGCCGGGCTTCACGCCGACCTGGAGGGTCGCCGCCGCCGACTCGTTGGTCGTCCAGGTGACCGCCGTCGTGCCGTCCGGACGGGACAGCGCGGTGACCGCCGAGGTGCTGGGCGCCTTCTTGTCGGTCGCCGCCGTGGTCAGCTGGTGCAGCGGCGAGACGGTCGTCTTGCCGTCCGCCGAGGTGACCCGCACCCGGTACCAGTAGGTGGTGCCGGGCTTGAGGCCGCTGATGCGGACCGTCCGCTTCGTGGCCTGCGTGCCGTCGACGACCTTGGCGGAGAGCGTCGACGCGGCCGTGCCGTACTCGACGGTGGTCCGGCTCGCGGTGGTGCCGGTGAGCGCGACGTCAGCGGTGGTGGTGGCCGCCGCCTGCACGGTGGCGGTCACCGCCGGGGCGGCGGCCGAGGCGGCCCCGTACCCGGCCACGTACGCGCCGGGCGCGGCCGTGAACATCGCGTACTCGACGCCCTTGATGGTCGTCTTCGTGAACGGGACGGCCGTGCCGCCCCGGGTCAGCGTGCTCAAGGTGCGGCCGCTGGGCCCGGCCGTCGGCACCATGCCGGTGAGGCCGTTGGCGCCGGCGCCCACGTTCACGGTGAACGACAGGTTGTTGCCCGCCCACGCGATGCCCGAGTACGACGAGGCGTTGCGCCCGTCGAGCCAGGTAAGCATCTGCTTGGCGCTGACCAGCGGCACGCCGCGGGCCAGGGCCGAGGCGAGCACCTGGTCGCTGTCGAACGTCGTCGCCGCGTCGGTGTGCATGTTGACGGTGAAGGCGCCGTAGTAGCCCAGCGATCCGAGCGCGTTGTCCAGCAGCGTGTTCACGGTGAACGGATAGCTCTGGTCGGACTCGTCGGTCATCTGGGTGGCGGCCTGGTAGACGTCGATGAGCCCGCCGGTCTTGGCGGAGAAGCGCATCGGCATGCCGGAGCCGGTCATGAAGCCCGGCCGGTCGGCGACCCAGGTGCCGGGCCAGTAGTAGTAGTTGGTGTCGAGGCGGATGCCGTTGGCGCCCTCGGTGGAGGCCTCGCTCGACCAGTCCGACCACACGATGCAGTGCGTGCGGTTGGTCACCGGACCGGCGATGGACGTGTACTTGCTGTGCCACGCCGCGAGCTGGCTGGTGACGATGTCGGTCAGCGAGCTCGGCGTCCAGTCGGAGCAGTTGGTGTTGACGTGCAGCGCGACCTCGAAGCCCTTCGCCTGGTAGCTCGCCGCCTGCGCGTTGCTCAGCGGCGTGTCCGGGAAGACGTACGAGGTGAACCGCGCGCACTGCCAGTCGTCCACCACGCAGTTCGCCGGGCTGTTCGCCGTGAACTGGTCGAACCGGCCCGAGGTGCCGCCGGTGGCGTGATCGTCACCGGTGGCCACGACGACCGCCTTGAGGCTGCGCGGGAAGTACCAGAACTTCGGCAGCGGCTTCTTGTCGAGGTTCATCGCGCCGATCAGGTTGGCCAGCAGCCGCTGCTGCTCGTCCGCCTGCGGGATCGCGGCCTTGGACAGGTTGACCCAGTCGGTGGCGGAACTGCCACCGAAGTACATGTCGTCGGACCGCTTCGGCGTCTGGCCGTCGCGCTCCTGCCCGTCCCACGCCGGGTTGCCCTGACGCTGGTAGACCAGCGACTGCGGCAGGTCGTAGCTGAACGCCGCGGCCTGGCCACCGGCCGTTCCGACACTCACCAGCGACACCGCGGGACTGGTCGTCGAGGTGGTCGCGTTGGAGTACAGCGACGCGACCGCCCTGGCGCCGTTCAGCGTGTACCGGTCGGCGGTGCCGTGGTACTGGATCGTCTGGTCGGTGATGCCGGCGCCGGGCGACGCCGTCGTGTCGACCTTGAGGTAGCCCTCGGCCAGCGTGCTGGTCGAGGAGGTCAGCCCGAGCAGGCCGGCCAGCTGCTTGTCCGGACGGAACGCGATCAGGTTGCCGCCGCCGGTGACCCAGGTGGTGAACATGCTCACCTGTGCCGCGGTGAGCGACGTCTGGCCCAGCAGCACGACGTCGTACTGGCTCAGCGTGGTCGCGGTGACCGTCGACAGGTCGGCGGTGGCGAACTCGTTGAGGCCCTCGGTGCGCATCACCTCGGCGAGGAACGGGGTGAACCCGCTCGCGCCGGACGCCGTCGACTTGATCACCAGCGCCGGTCCGCCGGGGCCCTGGTCGGCCGGCGGCGGTGGCGCCGCCGCGGTGGTGAACGACCAGGTGACCGGCGACATCGTGTTGCCCGCCGAGTCCTTGGCGCCGCTCACGGTCGCGGTGTAGGAGGCCGAGTTCGCCAGGGCCGCGTTCGGCGTGAAGGTCGCCGTGAGGCTGGCCGTGTTGTACGCGGTGGTCCCGGCGACGGCGCCCGAGGGACCGGTCAGCGACATCACCACGGTGGACGCGGTCACCGGCTCGCTGAACGTGGCCGCGACCGCGGTCGACGTGGCGATGCCGGAGGCGCCCGCGGACGGGGCCTTCGACGTCACGGTCGGCGCGACGGAGTCGTTGGCCGTGGTGTCGAAGACGACGTCGACCCAGTAGTTGGTCGACTGGTAGGTGTTCGACGGGAAGCTGCTGGCGCCGTACTGGTAGACGCCGTTACCGCCGTCGGTCCCGTTGGCCAGCGCCGTCAGCGGACCGCGGGTCACCGCCGAGGCGAGGCCGTTCGCGGTGGCCGAGTAGAAGCCGGCGTCGGTGTGGTACGAGGCCACGTACGTGGTGTTCGCCGCGACCGCGACCGGGTTCGGCAGCGTGGCGGTCTGCCATCCGGTGCTGCTCTCGCCGCTGAACGTCACGGTGCCCAGGCGGGTGCCGGTGTTCGACCAGAGCGAGCCGGTGTGCGTGCCGGTGTTTCCGGTGCCCTTGTAGAACTTGACGCCGGTGATGTAGCCGGCCTGCGTGGTGCGGAACCGGACGCCGACCTCGACCGAGGAGTTGTCGGCGACCGCCGGTGTCGCCGGCGTGGCGGTCGATGCCCAGATCGTGCACGGGCATCCGGACCCGGACACGGCGCCGGTCGTGAACGACCAGGAGAACGGGGCCATCGTGTTCCCCGCCGCGTCCTTGGCTCCGCTGACCGTGGCCGTGTAGGCCGTCGACGCCGTGAGCGCGGCCGACGGGGTGAAGGTCAGCGTGCGGGTGCCGGCGTCGTACGCGGTGAGGCCGGTAACCGTCGTGCTGCCCGCCTTGACGGCGATCGCCGCCGTGCCGGACTGCAGGGCCTCGTTGAACGTGGCGCTGACCGTCGACGCGACCGAGACGCCGGTGGCGCCGGACGCCGGGGTCGTGGCGCTGACTGTCGGCGGCGTCGTGTCGGTGGAGGTCGAGTTGAACACCACGTCGACCCAGTAGTTCGCCGAGCGGTAGGTGCTGCTCGGGAAGCCGCCGCCGGCGCCGTAGCGGTAGACGCCGTTCGAGCCGTCGACGCCTTCCCGCAGCGCGTGCAGCGGCGCGTTGTCGACGCCCGCCGAGGCGAAGAAGTCGTCGTCGCCGGCGTACCGGCCGACCGGCGCGTAGTAGGAAGCGACGTACGTGGTGTTCGCCGAGATCGCGACCGGCGACGCGAACGTCGCCGTCTGCCAGCCGGTCGCGGTCTCGCCGGTGAACGTCACGGTGCCCAGGTTCGCGCCGGCGGCGCTCCACAGGTGGCCCACGTGGGTGCCGGAGTTACCGGTCCCCTTGTAGAACCGCACGCCGGTGACGAAGCCGTCGGTGTCCGAACGGAACTTCACGCCGACCTCGACCGCCGAGGCGTCGGAGTCGGCCGGGGTGGCCGGCACCGCCGTGGCGGGCCAGATGGAACAGGGGCAGGTGGCGGCCGCCGACGCTGCCTGTGGAGCGGCAAGCAGGGCGGCCACCAGTGCCAGACACATCACGACCAACGGCGGAACCCGCCGCGATCGTTTTTCCGTTCGGAACAACTTCGCACTCTCCTCAGGCGGCCGGCGTGAACACGACGTCGACCCAGTAGTTGCTGGACTCCCAGGTGTCGGTGGGGAAGCCACCGCCGGAGCCGTATCGGTAGACGCCGTTGGCGCCATCCGTGCCATTGGCCAGGGCGTGCAACGGGCCGTTGTCGACGCCGCCCGCCGCGAAATAGTTGTTGTCGGCGGCATACCGGCCGACCGGGGCGTAGTAGGACACGACGTACGTGGTGCCGGCGCTGACCGTGATCGGCGTGGCGAACGTGGCGGTCTGCCAGCCGGTCGCCGACTCACCGCTGAAGTTCACGGTGCCGAGGAGGGTGCCGGTGGAGCTCCACAGGTGCCCGACGTGGGTGCCGGTGTTGCCGCTGCCCTTGTAGAACCGGACGCCGCTGACCGTTCCGGCCGCGTCGGCCCGGAACTTCATGCCCAGTTCGACCGCGGAGGTGTCGGAATCGGCCGGAGTGCCCGGCGTCACCGTGGACGCCCAGACCGAGTACGAGGTTCCGGTCGGCGGCGTGGTGACCGCCGCGGTGGTGAACGACCAGGACGTCGCGGTCATCGTGTTGCCGGCGAGGTCCTTCGCCCCGCTGACGGTGACCGTGTACGTGGTGTTCGCCGCCAGCGCCGCGGTGGGCGTGAACGTCGCCTTGGCCGCCGCCGAGTCGTAGGCCACGTTGCCCGCGACCGTGGTGCCGGCCGCGTTCTTGACGGTCATCGCGACCGTCGCGCTCTGCACCGGCTCGCTGAACGTGGCCGTGGCCGTGGTGCTCGTGGCCACCCCGGTGGCGCCGGAGGCCGGCGTCCGGGCGCTGACGGTCGGCGCGGTGGTGTCCGGAGCGCTGCCGCCCGGGCTGAAGAGCACGTCGACCCAGTAGTTCGCCGACTCCCACGACTCGGTCGGGAAACCGGTCCCGTACCGGTAGAGGCCGTTGGTGCCGTCGGCGCCGTCCTTCAGCGCGTGCAGCGGCGCGTTGTCGACGCCCTGGGTCGTGAAGTAGTTCGTGTCGCCGGCGTAGTGCCCGTTCGGCGCGTAGTACGACACGACGTAGGTCGTGTTGGCGGCCAGCGTGACCGGCGTCGACAGGTTCGCCTGCTGCCAGCCGCTGGACGACTCACCGGAGAACGTCACGCTGGCCAGCTGCGTGCCGGTGCCCGACCACAGGTGCCCGACGTGGGTGCCGGTGTTGGTGCTGCTCTTGTAGTACCGGATCGCGGTGACCTGGCCGGCGACGTCGGTGCGGAACCGGATGCCGACCTCGGTGCCGGTGCCGTCCGGGTCGGCGGCGACCGCGGGGGTGGCGCCGGAGCCCCAGATGCTGCACGGGCAGGTGCGCACGCCGACCGTCACGGCCACCGTCTTGTCGGCGCCGACGTTGCCGCTGTCGTCGGTGGCACGGACGCGGATCGTGGTGGCCCCGGTGTTGCCGGGCGTCCAGGTGTAGGTCCAGGTGCCGCGCCCGGTCGCCGGGTGCCAGGTGGCGCCGTTGTCGGTGGACACCTCGACCCCGCCGACGACGCCGCCGCCGGTGTCGGTCGCGGTGCCGGAGATGGCGGTCTGCGACCCGGTCTGCACGGTCGCGCCGGCGGCCGGCGCGGTGATCGTCGCGGTCGGGCCGACCGTGTCGGTGGAGGCGGTGGCGGCGGTCAGGCCCGACTGCAGGGTGGCCGGCTGCACGCCCATGTCGGCGAACAGGTTCACGGTCGCCTGCTTCATCGGCGTGCTGGCCGCGCCGGATCCGCGGTCGTGTGTGCTGTCCAGGCCCCAGGACCACTGCACGGTGCCGGCGCCGAAGACCAGCGCGCCGCTCGCCGCGCGGTACAGCGTCAGGTTGTGGGTGGCGCTCCCCGAGGAGTTGTAGGTGCTGCCGTAGTCGATCAGCGTCTCGACACCGCTCGCGAAGGTCGAGGACATCCGGATCAGGCCGCGGGGCCGGGCGCCGTTGTCGGCGTCCTCGTCCCACTCGTAGCCGACGACCCCGGAGCCGAGGGTGGCGGTCGCGCCGGCGGCCTGGGTCGCGACCGTGGTGTTCCGCCAGAACCGCATCTTGCCGTCGGCGGCGGGCACCTGGAGGCTCACCGTGCCCGAGTTGACCTTGAAGATCGTGCCGGTCAGCCCGTTCTCGGGGCGGTTGCCGTCGGCCGGCGGGCTGAACCGCGGGTCACGCCAGCTGCCCGTCCACGTCGCGGTCGGGTCGATCTTGTCGTTGGCGTGGGTCTCCTTGTAGCAGACCATGGTCCGGTACGCGGTGTTCGAGCCGTCGGTCGAGTTCTCCCAGCGGGTCTTCCAGAACACCTCGTTGCCGCTGAAGAAGGCCAGGCTGACGCCCGCGTCGCGGGCCGCCTCGACGTTCGCACGCTGCTGGCCGGACCAGTACTCGTCATGGCCGACCGACAGGAACGCCTTGTGGTTCTTCAGCAGCGCGCCGCTGCGATCGGCGTCGACGCCGGCGATGTAGCTGAGGTCGTAGCCGTTCGCCTCGAGCCACCGCACCATCGGGTACTCGGCGTTCATGACGTAGTCCTCGGCGCCGCTGCCCCGGGTCGTGATCGGCCGGTTGTAGCTGATCTTGTAGGCGCGCCCGACCGGCGAGCCGACGTAGAGGCTGTTCCCGCCGTACTGGTTGTACGCCTGCCAGGTCGAGTCCGAGGTCTGGAAGACCATGTTCGCGTGGCTCGAGTCGTCCCGGACGACGAACGGGATGTGGCTCGCGCCGGACGTGCCGTCGGTGCGGACGAGCCGGGCGAAGTAGATGCCGGACACGGCGGTCGACGGCACCGCCCACGAGGCCGACACCGTCCAGTTGCCACAGTCGATCAGGCCGGTGCTGGCCTGGCTCAGGCACTCCGGCTGGTCCCGGTTGCTGGTCGGATTGACCGTACCGATGAGCCGTGCGCCCTTTCCGCCGTAGTAACCCATGCGGTAGAGGTCGACCCGGTACGACCCGGCGGTGGAGTCAATCTTGAAATTGACCGTCTCGCCCACGTTGACGCTGATCTGCGTGGCGAAGCCCTGAAGTGCCCCGCTACCGGCGCCGGAGACGTCCCACGTGCTCTGCGCCGTGCCCGCCTTCGAGTTCTCGCAGACGATCGGGTTGACGACCGGCGCGCACGGGTCGGCGGCCGACGCCGGGGAGGCCGCGGGCACGACGAGCCCGACGGCGGCAACGAGACTCAGCACCGCCAGCGAGCGCCAGCGGTGAGTCTTGGAAATACGCACGGGAACAACCTCCCCGCCGCACACGCCCCGCGCGGTACGGCTGTTGGTGAAAGGTCGGGACGGCTGCCCGGCCCGCGATGCTGTCGACGCGAGTGGGGTGCGGCTGACGCCCGCACCTGAGCAGATCATGTGAACTAACCGTGGGCAGTATCTGTCTGCCACCCGACACCGTCGACAGGGGTGGGCGAAGTGCGAAACTAATCAGCCCTGACGGTGGAACTGATCTTGGCCCGCCCGGGTTCCGGACTGCGCCGATCAGTGGATGTGCTTGTCCGTTCGGCCATCCCGCGGCAGGTCGCCCGCCCCATGCCCGCCGGTTTGCGACACACGCCTCGGCCGTCCGGCCGTACCGGCGCAGCCGTGTGGACGGCAGGATGATTTCCGTCCGCAAGACCAGTGGGGGGAACACTTTGGACAGCACGTCCGAGACCGTGGCGATCGTCGTCGTCACCTACAACAGCGAGCGCCTGTTGCCGGACCTCATCGCGTCGCTCGGCCCCGGACTCGAGGGCGTCGCCTGGCACCTCACGGTCGCCGACAACGCCTCGGCCGACGACTCGGTCGGCGCCGTGCGCCGGCTGGCGCCGGACGCCACCGTCGTGGAGATGGGCCGCAATGCCGGATATGCCGCGGGAATCAACGCGGCCGTGTCCAAATCGGGCCCGTTCACGGCGGTCCTGGTGCTCAATCCGGACGTCCGGCTGACGCCGGGGTGTATCCGCACGCTGCTGGGGGTTCTGCGCAAAGAGGGCACCGGCATCGCGGTGCCGTTGCTGGTGGACGGCGACGGCGAGCTCATCCACACGATGCGCCGCGACCCGTCCGTGCTGCGCGTGCTCGGCGACGCGGCGATGGGCGCGGTGCGGGCCGGGCGTCACCCCGCGCTGGGCGAGATGGTCACCGACGAGCGGCGGTACGCGGCGGAGACCGTCACCGACTGGGCCGAGGGCTCGACGGTGCTGATCAGCGCCGAGTGCTGGGACCGGGTGGCGCCCTGGGACGAGTCGTTCTTCCTTTACTCGGAGGAGACGGATTTCGCGTTGCGTGCCCGCGATGCGGGACTCGTGACGAGATTCACGCCGGCCGCGCGGGCGGTGCACCTGGAGGGCGACTCGAGGGTCTCTCCCGGACTCTGGGCGCTGCTGACGATGAACAAGGTGCGCCTCTACGGCCGCCGGCACAACCGGGTGGCCGCCGCGGCCTTCTGGGCGGCGCTGCTGCTGCGTGAGGGGAGCCGGGCGGCACTGGGCAAGGCCCCGAGCAAGCGGGCGGCCAGGGCGCTGCTGAGCCCGTCGGCGATGCGGGAGACCCCCGGCCCGCACACGGTCCACGGCCGGGCGTGACGCCCGCCGGACAAGCGAAAGGCGCCCTCCCCGCCAGGAGGGCGCCTTTTCTCGCTGAGAGACCGGCTAGCGCAGGCGCTTCACGACGCCGACCGCTTCCAGCTTCATCCGCTTCAGCGCGCCCGGGCCGTTCAGAGCCTCGGCGCGCAGCCCTTCCACGGTGTCGTCGCGGCGCAGGCTGTAGCGCGGCTGGAGCCAGGAGCCGGCGCGGGCCGGCCGGCGGTCGCTGGTGTAGACCCGCGTGTAGCCCAGCCGCCGCATGTGGCCGATGAGCTCGCGGTCGTAGCGGCCGAGCGGGCAGGCGGCGGTGCCGACCGGAACGCCGGCCGCCTCGGCCACCCGCTCGCGGGCGGTGACCAGCTCGGCCTGGCGGGTGTCCGGGTCCATGCCCCGCCACGGCCGGTGCCACATGCCGTGGGTGCCGATGGTCATGCCGTTCTCGTGCAGCTGCCGGACGGCCTTCTCGTCCAGGCTGCCGGTGCTCTCCAGGCGCGAGGCGAGCACGAAGAAGTCGGCGGTGAGACCGCGCTCCAGCAGCGCGGGCAGGCCGATCTCGACGTCGGAGGTGTTGCCGTCGTCGAAGCTGATCCGGACCTCGGGCCAGGTGCGGACCTCGTCGAGCACCGCGTGGAACAGCTGCTCGCTGATCCAGTACCGGTCCTCGCCCGGCTCCATCTCGCGCTGCGGCGTGCCGATGCCGTGGAACAAAATGTTGATCATGGTTACCGTCCCACTACTTCTTCCTCGGTACGCGAGGACTCGTCCCGTCCCCATGCGGCGCCGCCGTCGCCGGCCCGTTTGGCGGCGACTCCCGCCCACACCGTGATGCCGACGTAGCAGGCGGCCGCCGGAGCGAGCCACGGCTTCGGCAGCACCACGTCCTTGAGCCAGGACATCCGCGCTGCCGACCGTACCGGAGCCGTGACCTCGCCGGTGGCGGACGCGGCCCGCATCGCGGCGTTGCCACCCCGGACCCGCACCAGGCGTCGCACGAGGTCACCGGTGCGCCGGGGTGTGGCCACCCGGGCGGAATACGACGTCACGTGCCGTTTCTCCGCCGGCGCGTACTGCGAGTCGAGGAACAGGTCGTCGGCCACCAGCTCGGGGAACCGGTCGAAACGGGCGCGGCCGGCCTCGGAGAGCGCCACCACGCCGCGGCCGAACAGGCCGTCGCGGAAGACCGGCAGCCGGCCGTGGACGGCGAAGTACGCCTTCACCAGCACCGGGCGGCCGCTCAGGTCCAGCTGCCGGCCGACCGTCGCGGCGAGCGCCCCCTCGTCCAGGACGGCGACCAGCGAGCGTACGGCCGCCGTGGTCAGCACGATGTCGGCGTCCAGGTAGATCCGCGGGAAGCCCTCGGCGACCGCGTCGCCCTCGTTGAGGGCGTTGGCCTTGCCCGGCTGGGCGAGATCCAGCACGCGTACGCCGGACCGCGTCCCGGCGACGGCAGCGGTGTCGTCGGTGCAGCCGTTGGCCACCACCGTGATGTCGAACTCCCCCGGCTTCGCGTCGGCGAGCAGGGCGTCGAGGCAGCGGCCGATGACCGCGGCCTCGTTGTGCGCCGCGATGACGATGCTGGTCATCACTGCTCCGCGGGCGTGGTCGACTCGGCGGCCGGCGCCGTCCGCTGGCGCGGGATGACCGGCGTGGTGGACGTGGCCGGCGTGCCGCCGCCGGTGCGGCGCAGGCGCTTGGCCAGCAGGCGCTCGAAGACCGCGGCGTACTTGCCGGCCTGGTGCTCCCACGACAGCAGCCCCAGGAACCGCTCGCGCCCCAGCTTGCGCATCTGGCGGCGGCGGTCGGGGTCGTCCAGCAGCCCGTCGATGGCCTCGGCGAACTCGGCCGGGGTGCCGTTGGCGACGTACGCGCCGGCGTCGCCGAGCGTCGCGCGGGTCTCGATCAGGTCGGCCGCCACGACCGGGACGCCCCGGCCCACGTACTCGACCGTCTTGGCCATCGTCGAGAGCTGGTTCATCCGGGTCGGCAGGTCGGGCTGGATGGCCACGGTCGCCTCCTGGAGCAGCGCGTCGACCGCCGGCCCGTCGAGCCAGCCGGTGAACTCCACGACGTCGTCGAGGCCCTTCTCGGCCGCGAGCTTCCTGAGCGCGGGCATGCTCTCGCCGTCCCCGGCCAGCACCATCTTCCAGCCGGTGCGGCCCCGGCGGCGGGTCAGCTCGTCGGCGGCCAGCACGGCGCCCTCGACGTTGTCCTGCGGCCCGAAGACGCCGAGATAGACGACCTTCAGGATGCCGTCGGCCGGTTCATCACTGTCCGTGTTGTCGACCGTCTTGATTTCGGTGACCGACGGACCGTTGCGGACGACGGTCACCTTGTCCGGGTTCACGCCGCGCCGCACGTCGTTGTCCTTGAACGATTCGTTCGTGGCAATGACCTCGGTCGCGGTACGCAGCGTCAACCACTCGAACGCGGAGAGTACGCGCTGGACCCATTTGTTGGGGGTGCCCACTCGCGATGCGTAAACCTCCGGGCACAGATCGTGGTGGTCGAAAACCCACGGCCGCCCGAGAGCCCGCAGCAGCAGCGCCAGCGGCCAATAGACGTCCGGCGGATTACACACCTGAACGGCGTGGGAACGGCCGGCGAAAACCTCGCCCACCAGCCGCGTGCCGATACAGAGAAATGACCAGCCGAATTCGACCGCGAACGACAGCACCCCGCCGCCGGCCACCGGCACGGGGTAGGGCTTCAGCCGGGCGTTGCGGCTGCCGGGCAACGTGCGCAGGCTCTTGTCGCCGCGCGGCGCGATGATCGTGACGTCGAAGCCCCGCTCCTCCAGCGTCAGGCACTCGCGGATCACGCGGCGGTCCCGTTCGGCCGGCAGGTTGGCAATGAGAATGGTCACGTGCGGATTCTTGGGCACCGTCTCGTCCCCCTGGTCGGTGTCGAACTCGAGGCGAAACCTTTCCCGATACGCGGAGCGCACAGCAATTGGCTGTCCGGGCCAGACATTGTCAACCGTTCCGCAAAGCGCGGACCTTGTACGGAATTGTTAATATTGCCCGATTTGAGAACTTCTCATGATCCGTTAAGAATGTCCGTAATTGACCGTAGGACATTGACATGCTTTGCTCGATATCACGCTTTCTTGTCGGGAATCGGCCCACCGTGAAGGAGCTTGTCGGGTTGGTGACACCCGCCAAGGCGGCAGCGGGTACCGTCCGGCAGGCTGGTTGCCAAGCGCCCGAAAGGCGATGGAAACTGAGCTTGCCGTAGCCGTGTCAACCAGTGCCATCTCGCACGGGGAGTAATGATGGGCCGCCGCCACGGCCTGTCGACGAGAGGGAAATTCGTGGATCTCTGGGACCTCACCAGGCTGCTTCTGCGCCGGTGGTACTTCGCCGTGCCGATGCTGGTGATCTCGGTAGCGGTGGTGATCATGGCTGCGAAGACGGTGTCACCCGACTACAAGTCGACCGGCTACATGCAGCTCATCCCCGCGCAAAGCACGGGCAAGGTCCCTGATCCGAAGGCCAAGCCCCGACCGACCAACCCATGGCTCGACCTCGGGTATGCCGCGCTCGGCAACGCCGCGGTGCTGAGCGTCACCGACCAGCCGAGCCTCGACAAGCTCAAGGCCGAGGGGTACTCGGACAGCGTCGTCATCACGCTGAACCAGCAGACGCCGCTCCTCGAGATCGAGGTCGTCGGGAACAGCAAGGCGCAGGCGGCGTCCACCGTGAAGGAAGTCATCCGGCTCCTCCAGGCCGACGTCGTCGCCAAGCAGAAGCAGTACGGCGCGCAGTCCGAGGACACCATCTCCACGCTGGTGATCAACGACGGCGGCACCCCCGAGCAGGACAGCGGCAAGGTGAAGCGCATCCTCGTCGTGGCCGCCGGCCTCGGTGTGCTGCTGACCACGGCCGCGACCATCGCGCTCGACTACTGGCTGCGCCGCCGGGCGCGCCGCAAGGACGGCGACAGCGAGCTGGACAACGCCGGCCTGGTGTCCGAGTCGGCGCCGGTCGCCCGGACGTCGGGATCGGGGATCCCGGCCACGAACCTGCTCGACTCGGCCGAGAAGACGCGAGTCATCCGTCCGCAACCGCCCGCGCGGCCCAAGGGCAACGTCTACACGGACGAGCGCCGGAACGGGGACGGCCGGGCTCGCGTGGCCGCTCGCCCGGCGAACGGAGCGGCCCCGGCGAACGGGACCAACGGCACGAACGGCACGAACGGCTCCTCGAACGCGACGCAGGCCCAGGACGCGCCGGTGGACGCCACCATCGTCCTGCCCACGCCGTACTCGCCGAGGCGTTCCCCGGACACCCGCCGATCGCAAGAGAAGAGGCCATGACCTCGTCGACGGTGCATCCGGTCGATCTCGAGCCGTCGCTGATCGCCCCTCGCACCTACACGTCGCGTCGCCTACAGGTGAGGCTCGACGTAGCGACCGTCATCTGCCTGCTCGTCTGCTTGCTGTTCATGTTCCCGTCCGCGCTCATCGTGCCGGGGCTGACGTTCGCCGGCCGGCCCGCTCTTCTTCTCGCGCTCGGGTTGTTCGCCTGGTGGCTCATCGCGCGGCTGAGCCCGTCGCTCTTCATGGTCGGTCCTCAGCCGTTGCGCTGGGCGAGCCTGTTCTACCTGGTGTCGATGCTTCTGTCGTACATCGCCGGCCTGTTGCGGGGCCTGCCGACCCTGGAGGCGAACCGGCAGAACTTCACTCTGCTGATCACCTTCGAGTTCATCGGCCTGGTCCTGATGGCGGCCGACGGCATCGCCAACTGGGACCGCCTCCGCCGAGTTCTGCAGGTGCTCGTCTGGGCCGGCGCCTTCATGGCCGTCGTCGGGCTGATCCAGTCGCTCTTCAAGTACGACATCGCGCAGAAGCTGATCCTGCCCGGCCTCGAGGTCAAGACCGACCTGGCCGACTTCCAGAAGCGTGGTGACGGCGGACTGTTCCGGGTGGCCGGCACGGCCAGCCACTACATCGAGTTCAGCACCGTGCTGGCGATGCTCGTGCCGTACGGACTGCATTTCGCCCGGTTCGCGACCACCAGGCGCGGCCGCCGCACCTTCACCGTTCTCACCCTGCTGATCGCGATGGCGGTGCCGGTCGCCATCTCGCGGACCGGCGTGCTGGCGATCGCGCTGGCCATGCTGGTCATGTTCATCGCGGCCTGGAACTGGCGCATCCGCTACAACATGCTGCTGATCAGCATCGCCGTGCTCGGCGCCATCACCATCCTGCGGCCCGGCCTGCTCGGCACCCTCAAGTCGATGTTCCTGCTCGCCGACGAGGATCCCAGCATCAGCGGGCGCACGGACGACTACACGATGGTGGGGCACTGGTTCTCGCAGCGGCCGTGGCTCGGCCGCGGCCCCGGAACCCTGATTCCCGACCTCTACATCATTCTCGACAACCAATGGCTCTTGACGCTGGTGACCTGCGGGATCATCGGAGTGCTCGCGCTGGCGGCCCTGCACATCACGTGCATCACGCAGTCCGTGGTCGCGCTGCGCCGGTCCACCACCGAGGAGGACCGCCACCTGTGTGCCGCGCTGCTCTCCACCCAGGTGGTCGCGATCATCGTCGGCGCCACGTTCGACTCGTTCAACTTCACGACGTTCGCCTTCACCCTGGCCCTCACCTCGGGGCTCTCCGGTGCGGTCTGGCGGTTCACGCATCCGGCACGAGTGGTTCGCACGTCCACGGTCAAGCGGCTGTTCGAATGACATCGGGGCCGAGATCGCCCGCGGGAAGCCGGGCCGAAATCCGACTTTGTCCATTGTTGACTATCTCGTGCGGCGGCTATCGAGCACGGTTGGCCGAACGGCTGAGTTCGGGCCGCTGACCGTCGTTTCATTCCGGGTCGATGTGGCTTGCGGCGAGATCATGATCGGCACTACGGTCGGGCCGATATTTAAGGATGCCATAACTTTTCGTCCTGATCTCGTGCGGCCTGGGGAGAAACTGCGTTGAGGTTCTTGGAAGCGCTGAGGCGGGTTCCCGTCCCGCAGACACTGCATCGCCGCTGGCGGCCGCTGGTCGCGGGCGGCGCCTCGGTGACCCTGTTGGTCGCCGGTGGCATCGTGGCGACGCCGGTGCTGGCCGCCACCGATCCCTGCGCCGCGCCGGTCAACGCGATCGCCTGTGAGAACAGCAAGCCCGGCACGCCCGCCGACGAGTGGGACGACGTCTGGGGCGCCGGCGACGACTCCATCCAGGGCTATACGACCGACATCAGCGTCAACGCCGGTCAGACCGTGAGCTTCAAAATCAAGGCCGCATCCGCGTATCAGATCGACATTTATCGACTTGGTTACTACGGCGGCGATGGCGCCCGGAAGTTGGACACGCTTAATCCGCCGCTGGGCGCCGCCCAGCCGGACTGTGTGACCAATCCCTCGACGGAGATTTACGACTGCGGAAACTGGTCGATCTCGGCGACGTGGGCAGTTCCGGCCGACGCGGTTTCCGGCGTCTTCCTCGCCAAGCTCTCGCGCAAGGACACGCACGCCACGAGCCAGATCCCGTTCGTCGTGCGCAACGACAGCAGCACCTCGAAGCTGTTGTTCAAGACGTCCGACGCGACCTGGCAGGCCTACAACACGTACGGCGGCTCGAACTTCTACAACGGCGGCCCGCTCGGCCGGGCCCTGAAGGTCAGCTACAACCGGCCGTTCGAGACCCGCAACGTCGGCAACGGCCGCGACTACCTGTTCAGCAACGAGATCTCGATGATCCGGTTCCTCGAGCGCAACGGGTACGACGTCAGTTACACCACCGACATCGACTCCGACCGCCGCGGCCAGCTCATCCGCAACCACAAGACGTTCCTGTCGGTCGGCCACGACGAGTACTGGTCCGGCAACGAGCGCACCCAGGTCGAGGCGGCCCGCGACGCCGGCGTCAACCTCGCGTTCTTCAGCGGCAACGAGGTCTACTGGAAGACCCGCTGGGAGAACAGCCAGGACGGCGCCAACACCCCGTACCGGACGCTGGTCTGCTACAAGGAGACCTGGGCGGGCGCCAAGATCGACCCGTCGGCGGAGTGGACCGGCACCTGGCGCGACCCGCAGTTCAGCCCGCCGTCGAACGGCAACCGGCCGGAGAACGCGCTGACCGGCACCATGTACATGTCGAACAACACCGACCTCGCCATCAAGGTGCCGGCCGACCAGGGCAAGAACCGCTTCTGGCGCAACACCTCGGTGGCGCAGCTGGCCGACGGCGACACCGCCACGCTGGCCCCGCACACGGTCGGCTACGAGTCGGACGAGGACCTGGACAACGGGTTCCGGCCCGCCGGGCTCATCCAGCTGTCCACCACCACCGGCCCGACGCCGGAGTACCTGCGCGACTTCGGTCTCGTGGTGACGCCGGGAACGACCACGCACCACATGACGCTCTACCGGGCGGCCAGCGGCGCGCTGGTCTTCGGCGCCGGCACCATCCAGTGGGCGTGGGGCCTCGACCAGAACCACGACGGCACCCAGTCCCCGGCCGACCCGGCGATGCAGCAGGCCACGATCAACCTGCTCGCGGACATGGGCGCGCAGCCGACCACGCTGATGAACGGCATGAGCGCGGCGTCCGCCTCCACCGACACGACCGCCCCGGACACCACCATCACGTCCCCCGCCGACGGCGCCAAGGTGACCAACGGCAACGAGGTGACGGTCAAGGGCACCGCCACCGACGCCGGCGGCCGCGTCGCCGGGGTCGAGGTCTCCACCGACGGCGGCGACACCTGGCACCCGGCGACCGGCACGTCGTCCTGGAGCTACACCTTCAACGCGAACGGCGCCGCGGCCCAGGTCATCAAGGTCCGGGCGGCCGACGACAGCGCGAACCTCGAGACCAGCCCGGCGAGCCTCACGCTCGACCTGAGCGGGCCGAGCTCGCTGTTCGGCAAGCGGGTGCCGAAGACGCCGTCGGCCGACGACGGCTCGGACGTGACCCTCGGCGTCAAGTTCACGCCGCAGACCGACGGCAGCATCACCGGTGTCCGGTTCTACAAGGGCTCCGGCAACACCGGAACCCACACCGGCGCCATCTGGTCGACCAGTGGCGACGAGCTGCGCAGCGGCACGTTCGTCGACGAGTCGGACAGCGGATGGCAGACGCTGAAGTTCTCCAGCCCGTTGTCGGTCGTGAAGAACAAGACGTACATCGCCTCGTACTTCGCGCCGAACGGCCACTACGCGGCGGATGACCGGTTCTTCAGCTCCCTGCCGTACAACGCGTTCCCGCTGACCGCCCCGCGCGGCACCCAGAGCGGCGCCAACGGCGTGTACCGGGTCCACTCGGGCTTCCCGGCCGAGGACTCCCCGACCGACGCGAACTACTACGTCGACGTGCTGTTCGTCGACTCGGACAACTCGGCGCCGTCGGTGCTCAGCGCCTCGCCGGACGCCGGCGAGACCGGCGTCGACCTCGACGCCAAGCCGTCGGTGCTGTTCAGCAAGACGGTGACCTCGTCCAGCGTGCAGTTCACGCTGAAGAACGCGAACGGCGTCACGATCCCCGGCGCCACGTCGTACGACGGCTCGTCGCGGACGGCCACGTTCGACCCGACGGGCGATCTGGCCGGCGGCGTGAAGTACACGGCGACGGTCACCGCCACGGACAGCCAGGGCCGCGCGATGGCCGACCCGTACACCTGGTCGTTCACCACGTCCGCGTACAGCAACATCGTGACGCTGCTCCCGGCGAACGGCCTGCCGCAGAACCCCTCCTCGGGTGACCCGGACTCGGTGAGCCTGGGCGTGAAGTTCGCGCCGACGGTCGGCGGCAAGATCGTCGGCATCCGCTACTACCAGGGCCAGGGCAACACCGGCACGCACACCGGCACGCTGTGGTCGGCGGGCGGCGACGAGCTGGCGACGGCCACGTTCGCGGTGGCCGGCAACATCGGCTGGCAGACCGTCTACTTCTCGCAGCCGGTCACGGTGACCGCCGGCACCACGTACGTCGCGTCGTACTGGGCGTCGAACGGCAACTACTCGTACAACAGCGGCTTCTTCAACCAGGCGTACGCCACCGACGACGGTTACCTGACCGCGCCGGCCGGCACCAACGGCGTGTACACCTACGGCGGCGACCTGTTCCCGACCCACAGCTACGGCTCGACCAGCTACTGGGTCGACCCGCTGTTCGTGCCGTCCGGCCCGCCGCCCTCGGCGCCCAGCCAGCCGGATCCCCCGGCCGGCGCCGCGACGATCCTCGGCAGCGCCAGCCCGGCGGTGTCCGCGTTCAGCGACGCCTCGGCGCTCGAGGTGGGCGTCAAGTTCCGGTCCAGCGTTCCCGGCACGGTCAAGGGCCTGCGGTTCTACAAGGGCACCGAGAACACCGGCACCCACACGGGCACGTTGTGGACGGCGGGCGGCCAGCAGAAGGCCACCGGCACGTTCATCGACGAGTCGGGCACCGGCTGGCAGACGCTGCTGTTCGACACCCCGGTCACGATCCAGGCGAACACCGACTACGTCGCGTCGTACCACACCAACACCGGCTACTACGCGGTCAACCTCAACCAGTTCGCGGACGGTCTGAGCAACGGTGCGCTGTCCGTGCAATCCGGCGGGGGCCTGTACCACTACGGCGGCTCGGCGTTCCCGGACGGGACGACGAACCACAACTTCTGGATCGACGTCTACTTCTTCCCGTCCGGAAGCTGATACCAACCCGGCCGCCGGCCCGGCATATTCAACGTGACCGACGTCCGAGAACGAGAGAGGTGAGCAGGTGGCCAGGAAAGTGTCACCGCGACCGCTGGAGAGCAGGCCACGCGTCACGGTCGTGGTTCCCTGCTACAACTACGGCCGATTCCTGGCCCCCTGCCTCGCGAGTTTCATCGACTCCGAGGGGCTCGACGTCGATGTGATCATCGTCGACGACGCCTCACCCGACGGCAGCGCCGCCGTCGCTCATGAGATCGCCGCCCGGGACCCGCGCGTGCGGGTCATCGCGCACACCACCAACATGCGGCACATCGCCACCTACAACGAGGGCCTGGCGGCGGCCGAGGGCGAGTACGTGATGCTCCTCTCGGCCGACGACCTCCTCGCGCCGGGAGCGCTGACCCGGTCGGCCGCCCTGCTCCAGGCCCACCCCGAGGTGGGCATGGTGTACGGCTTCGCCCGCCGCTTCACCGGCGAGACCCCGCCGCCGCCCCGCACCGCGCTGAAGTCCTGGTCGATCTGGGACGGCCCGGAGTGGGTGGCGAAGGTGAGCCGCAGGGTCAGCAACCCGATCTACACCCCCGAGGTGCTCATGCGCACCTCGGTGATGCGGGAGCTGGTCGGCTACGACGCCCGGCTGCCGCACGCCGCCGACTTCCACCTGTGGATGCGGGCCGGCACGCGGGCCGCCATCGGCCGGGTCAACGGCGTCGACCAGGCCTTCTACCGGGTTCACGGCGCGAACATGCACGTCGAGCAGTACTCCGGCGCCGTGCGCGACATCCAGGAACGGCACCTCACCCTGCAGATCCTGTTCGCCGAGGACGGGCACCTGCTGCCCGACGCCGAGACCCTGCGCACGGACTCGCTGCGAGCGCTGGCCCGGGAGGCGCTGCTGCTCGCCTGCCGGCCGTACGAGCACGGGTTGCCGGCGGACGAGCTGAACCGCCAGGCCGATCAGCTGGACCAGCTCGCGGCGCTCGCCGCCGAGATCTGGCCCGAGTCGAAGGAGAGCAAGCTGAGCCGCACCTATCAGCGTCACGTCGCACGTGCCCGCCAGGGCAAGGGACCGGCGCCGACGGCGCCGGTCATCGTGTTCCGTGACCGCGTTGTCAACCACCTCGGCTGGCGGCGCTGGCGCCGGACCGGCATCTCCCCGGCGGTGGGTTCGCTGTGACCTCGAACCCGACATCCGGCCCCGACGACATCATCACCCTGTCCGGGCTGACGAAGCTCTACGAGCCGACGCCGCGCTGGATGCGCATGTTCGCCCGGTCCCACATGACCGAGCCGGTACGCGCGCTGGACGGCGTCGACCTGGTGGTCCGGGCCGGTGAGGTCTGCGCGATCGTCGGTCCGAACGGCGCCGGCAAGACGACGATGTTCCGCATCCTGGTCGGCCTCACCACGGCCACCGGCGGCTCGGCCACCGTCCTCGGGTTCGACGCGGCCCGCGACTCCGAGCAGGTCCGCCAGGTGGTGGGCTGGATGCCGTCGGAGGACCGGAGCCTGCTCATGCGGGCCACCGCCAAGGAGAACCTCCAGTTGCACGGCCGCCTCCAGGGCATGCCGCGCAAGGATCTGGCGGAGCGGATCCCGTACGTGCTGGAGACGGTGAACCTGTCCGCCCAGACCGAGTCGGTCGTCGCCGGCCTCTCGGCCGGCATGCGCGCCCGGCTGCGCCTGGCCCGGGCCCTGCTGCCCGGCCCCCGCGCGCTCATCCTGGACGAGCCGACCGGCGCCGTGGACCCGATCGCGGCGCACGGCCTGCTCACCCTGATCATGGATCTGGTCAAGCAGGAGCAGCTGGCCGTGCTCATCTCGTCGCACCGCCTCGAGGAGATCGAGGCGCTGCAGTCCCAGGCTCTGCTGATGGACCGGGGCCGGGTCAAGTACTCGGGCGACCTGGACAGCCTGCGCCGCGAGTGGGACCGCCCCGAGATCGAGTTCGTCCTCGACAACCCGGCGATCGCGAACCAGCTGGCCGAGAACCTCATCGGGCAGGGCCTGCACGTCGCCGTCGACGGTGAGAACGTCCGCTGCCGGCCGAACGCCTCCGAGCCGGTCGGCGCGGTGCTGTCCCGGCTGGGCGACCTCACCGCCGCCGTCCGGCACGTCCGGGAGATCCCGATGCCGCTGCGCGACCTGATCGCTCAGGTCTACAAGCAAGGAGAGTCGCGTTGAGCCTGGCCTATCCGAGCGCGGTGCACCGCCGCAGCCGGGCCCGGAAGGTGCGGGACACCTTCGAGGGCTACATCCGCATCGACCTGGTCGAAGAGCGGATGTTCCCGGCCTCGACGATCCTCCGGTACGTGGCCGTGGCCTTCCCGGTCTTCCTGTACTACTTCCAGAGCGCGTTCCTCAACATCAGCGACAACCTGTTCATGACGATGCTCATCGGCACGGCGGTGATCGCGGGCCTGCAGGACGCGCTCACCGGCCTCACCAGCCGGCTGAGCTTCGCGATGGAGCGCGGCACGCTGGAGACGTACCTGGTCGAGCCCGTTCCGTGGGCGCTCATCCCGGTCGCGATGAACATCTGGCGCAGCTTCACCGGCGCCCTTTTGGCCTGCGCCATGGTGGGCCTCGGCTGCCTGCTGGGCGGCACGATCGACGCGTCGGCCATCCCGCTCGCCCTGCTGGTGCTGTTCCTCGGCATCGCCGCCTGCAACGCTCTCGGCTCGTTCGCCGCCGCGTTCATCCTGCTGTTCAAGCGGGGCGAGCCGGTGGTGGCGCTCTACAGCCTGGCGGCCTCGGTGCTGGGTGGCGCGCTGTTCCCGATCTCGACCCTGCCCAGCTGGATTCGCTGGGCGAGCTACCTGGTGCCGCACACCTACGTCATCGACGCCGAGCGCCAGCTGCTCATGGGCGACGCCGCCACCGGCCACATGGCCCCCGCCCTGTCGATCGGCATCCTGGCGGTCTTCACCGTGATCGCGTTCCTCAGCGGTCTGTTCGTGTTCGACCGCGCGCTCCGGCTCGCCCGGCGACTGGGGATCCTCAGCATATGAGCTCCATGTTCTCGGCCTCGCGCCGCCGCGAGGCCATCCGCGTCCTGCGCAGCACGGGCCCGCGCGGGCTAGCCCAGCGCGCCGTGCGGGCGGCGTACGACCGGCTCGGCGCGTCCGAGCTGAACGCGAAGCTGGACCTGGACCTCATCGCCGACTCGCGCCGGCTCAACCTTCCGGTGCCGGCCCGGCGACCGGCCCGGGGAACCCCGCTCACGGTCGGGTGGATCTGCGTGCCGCCGGCGGCCGGCTCGGGCGGGCACACGACGCTGTTCCGGATGATCGAGGGCATGGAGGCCGCGGGCCACAAGTGCGTCCTCTACACCTACGACGTGTACGGCGGCGAGCTCGCCCGGCACGAGCAGGTCATCCGGGACAACTGGCCGGGGATGAAGGCCGAGGTCCGCTCGGTGTACGACGGGCTCGGCCCGCTCGACGCCTACGTGGCCTCGTCCTGGGAAACCGCCCACGTGCTCGCGTCGCACACCGAGCTGGCGACCCGGCGGCTCTACTTCATCCAGGACTTCGAGCCGCTGTTCTATCCGTCCGGCTCGCACTACGTGCTGGCCGAGGACACGTACCGGTTCGGGTTCCGCTCGTTGGTGGTCGGGCCGATGCTGGCCGACCTGCTGCGGGACAAGTTCGGCATCGAGGCGGCCATCGCCGAGTTCGGCTGCGACACCTCGGTGTACCGGCTGACCAACCCCGAGCCGCGCAACGGCGTCGTCTTCTACGCGAAGCGCGACTACGCCCGCCGCGGCTTCATCGTGGGCGCGCTGGCCCTGCGCGAGTTCCATCGGCGGCACCCCGACCAGGAGATCCACCTGTTCGGGGACTCGACCGCCTCGGTGCCCTTCCCGCACACCAACCACGGGACCCTGCGCCCGGCGCAGCTCAGCGAGCTGTACAACCGCTGCGCGGCCGGCATCGCGATGTCGTTCACCAACCTGTCGCTGGTGCCGGACGAGATGCTCGCGTGCGGCGTGGTGCCGGTGGTCGGCGAGAACGACTACGCCAAGGCCAGCATGGACAACCCGTATGTCCGGTGGGTGCCGCCGACCGGGTCGAGCATCGCCGACGCTCTCAGCGACATCGTCT
Organism: Actinoplanes sp. NPDC051537; assembly: GCF_055586105.1. Taxonomy (NCBI): domain Bacteria; kingdom Bacillati; phylum Actinomycetota; class Actinomycetes; order Micromonosporales; family Micromonosporaceae; genus Actinoplanes; species Actinoplanes sp. NPDC051537. The sequence continues at coordinate 468,280 of NZ_JBVJIU010000004.1, read as the reverse complement.
CCGGCGGTGGTCCGGCGCCGGCGCTGGTCGCCGCGAACATCCGGCAGACGCCGTGGGACGTGGCCAAGCGGGTGACCCGGGAGACGATCGAGGACGAGGTCTACGGGCCGGCGTGAGCCGGTGGCACGGAGAAGGGGCGGATGGCCGAAGCCATCCGCCCCTTTCGTTGGCGTCTACGCCTCGCCGGCCGCGAGCAGGTTGATGAGGAACGCGACGGTCGTGGCGTCCGCGCCGTGCTGCCCGCCGAGGAGGCCGTCGAGCCATTCGTGGCGCAGCACCGGCACCGCGTAGAGCGCCGCGCAGGACTTCGGCTCGGCCCGCCAGTGCGTGAGCACCAGCTCGGCGTACTCGCTCGCGCCGAGCTGGGGGCGGCGGCCACGGGTCAGGCGCTGGCTCACCTTCCCGACGATCTTGCGAGCCTCGACCGTACGGGTCTGCAGGCGCCCGCGCAGCGACCGGGTGCCGACCTGGGCCGGCACCAGACCGGTGTCCAGCGGGATGTTGGCGAGTTCGGTGTCCAGGCGGCTCATGAGCCGGCCCAGCAGCTGCGAGTCGCGCTTGTCGGCGGGCGCCACCGCGAGCGCGAGCTCGATGAAGCGCCGGTCGAACATCGGGTTGACGAAGTGCCGGCGGACCGCGGCCACCGTGCCGTGCGCGGCCGACCACCGGTGCATGCGGTGCAGCAGGTAGAACTCGTCGGTGGCGCGCAGCCAGTCGCCCGGGGCGAAGTAGTCGTTGAGCCGGCGCAGGGTCGACTCGCGGGCCGCCTCGAGCACGGCCGGGTCCAGCGCGTCCGGCGTGACCGCCTCGTTGCTGAACAGCCGCCAGCTCGCCAGCCGCTCCACCAGATGCGGCGAGGTGGTGGCGTGCGTGGGCTGGCCGGCGTAGTAGAAGCCGCGGGCCACCTCACCGCCGAGGCCGGACAGCCGGTGCCCCTGTTCGAGGTGGCTCTCGGCGAGCAGCAGCGGGGCCAGGGCGAGCGGGCTGGCCTGGCACTCCAGCGCCCGGGCCGCCTCCAGCGCGAGCGTGTGCGCCTCGTGCGGCTCGGGCCATCGGTGCTCGTCCAGGCGGTGGATCTGGTGCTTCATCCCGTACCGGCGGGACAGCTCGGCGGCGATCCGCACGTCGGCGGTCTCGCCGGCGCCGAGGGTGAGCGTCCGCAGGCCGGCCCGCTGCTCCGGCGGCAGGGCGGCGAGCAGGATCCGCGAGTCGTGGCCGCCGGTGAGCTGAAGCGTCGACTCCGGGTGCGCGCCGACGTAGCTGGACTCGAACGCCCGCAGGACGTCGGCCATCTCGGCCACCGCCTCGTCCAGGTCCGGCGCTCGTTCGGGACGCGCCGGCGGCGACGTGTACTGCCGGGAGGTCAGACGACCCTCGCTCAGGGTGGCGATGGTCGCCGGCGGCAGGGTGCGCACACCGGAGAACACCGTCGTGTCGCCGACCTGCCAGCCGATCAGGGCCTGGGCGCCGAGGCCCTCGGCGTCGAAGCCGCCGCCGGCCAGCTCGGCCAGGGCCCGGGCACTGGTCGACACGGCGGCGACCCCGGGGCCGGTCCACCAGTAGAGCTGGCGGAATCCGAGCCAGTCGACCGCGATCACGACCGGCTCCCCCGCCGCCGGCCGGTGGGCGGCCGCGAACGGCGGCAGAAGGTCGCTCAAGCGGCTCTCATCGGCCAGCAGAGCGCCCAGCTCGGCGCTGGGCACGTCGGACAAGCGCGTGCGCACCGTGCGCGCCAGGCGGGCCGTGAAGCCGCCACCGGGCCGGGACAGCAGATCGTCGGGCTCGGCGCCGGCCCCGGCGATCCAGCCGTCCGCCGTCTCCTCGACGTGGTCGATGCCGGTGTCCGCGTCGGCGAGGCAGTCCATGGCGGACTGAAGAGGGTGGCGCAGGCGTTCGGCGGCGCCGGGGCCGAGCGACACGCACAGGAAGGCTCTCATCGGGTGGCGATACCTCGCTTAGCAGTTTCGGTCAGTTGTCCGCCGGCACCGGGGCGCCGTCTTCCCAGACGTTGTTCTTCCAGACGTTGCCGGGCTGTCCACTCCGGAAGTCGGCGACCGGTCCGTACCCGCCGCACTTGCGGTTCTTGCCGCGGGCGAAGACGTTGCCTTCGAAGACGATGTTCCGGACGCCCGACGTGAACTGCTTGTCGGACGTGCTGCCGCCGTAGACGCAGTAGGAGATGTCGGGGCTGGCGCCGAGGAAGTTGTTGCGGACGGTGATCGCGGACACCGGACCGAAGTCGGCGAAGAGGTTGACGTCCCCGGAGCATCCGCCGCCGGCGGCGTTCGACTGGGCGTCGCAGACGATGGTGTTGTGGATCAGCGTCACGTTCGAGGTGCCGCCGACGGCGGTGTCGTTGGCCAGGAAGCCGCCGAGGTGCCAGTCGGTGCCTTCGCGCAGGAGCTGCCCGTGCAGCCACGAGTCCCGGATGTCGCAGTTCGCGTAGCAGCTGACGGCGGTCTGCCCACCGTGGATGTTCGACCGCCGGATGGTCATGTTGGTGCTGAGCACCGCCGGTCCCTGCCACTCGCCGGCCGCCACCTCGGAGTCCTGGAGCGTGAAGGAGTACGCGGTGGCCTCGGTGGTCGTGAGGGTGCCCTTGATCAGGCTCTTGCTGATCACCACGTTCTGAGCGCGGATCATGAACGGATCGCAGTTGACGAGCTTCCCGGTGATCTCGGTCCCGCTCTTGGTGATGGTGCACGGTCCGCTGTAGGCGGCCAGGTTCGTGCCCGCCGGAACACCGGTGTTGCCCGCGCCCGGGAAGCCGCCGGGACCGGCGGCATCTCCCCCGGCCGCGTTCTTGCCGGCCGACGTGGAGGAGCTCGGGGAGCCGCTGCTCGCCGAGAGGCTCGGGATCGGCGGGATCGAGAACTGCAGTGCGGGCGCCGACGCGTTCGCGGCCGGGCCGAGGCTGGTCGCCGAGGTCGAGCCGGTCGGGTTCGCGGAGACCGGCTCGTCGCCGCCGTTGCGGTACTGGTAGCCCAGGAAGCCGGCGGCGAGGAGAATCGCCGCCGTCAGCACGGCGACCGTCGCCCGTGCTCGCCAACGTGTGCCTCTCCCGCTGGGGATGTCTGCACGCGGCTCGGTCACTGCTCTGCCTTCCTGCTTGAGGGAGTAGCTATGGGGTACGGACGATAGCCGGTGACCAGGCGTCCTTGACCAGCACCTGCGGGGCGCCGCTGCCGTCCGCGGGCACCCGCCACACGTCGCTCGACGCCGAGCCCGAGGTCTCCCGCGGCAGCCCGTAGATCACCGTGTTGTTGTCCAGCCATTCGACCTGGTCATCGATGCTGTGCTGTTCGGCGAGCGACGTTTCCTTTCCGGTCTTCAGGTCGTACACCGCCAGATGCCACTTTCCGGGCGGCAGGTTGCCGTGCTTCTTGAACGCGATGCGGGTGCCGTCCGGCGAGAGGGAGGGGCACTCGACGTCGCCGCGCAGCGCAGTGACCGTGTGCTGGGCCAGGTCACCCTTCACGAGCCAGGTCTTCTTGCCGGAGGCGGCGGTCGCGTAGAACGTGTCGTCGTCGGCGAACGTGACGCCCCACAGGTTCTTGTCGGACGCGGTGATCACCTTGCCGTCCACGATCAGGTTGAACTTCTCGATGTCGCCGACCACCTCGCCGTCGGTGCGGGTGACCAGGGTACGAGTCGAGAACTGACCGGGGTTGGCATAGGAGTCGCCGAAGACGAACGTGGTGGTCGCGGCCAGTGACCCGTCGCGGGACAGGCGGGCCCGGCTCGGGATGCCGGTGAGCGGCAGGTCGCGCGTCTGGTTCCAGGACTGGTCGAGCAGCTTCGCCTGATAGGTGGTGACCAGGCCACGGTTGGCGTACAGGCAGATCGCGTCGGTGCCGGTCGCGTAGACCCGCTCGCAGCTGGCCTGGGTGAAGGTCCGCGGTCCGCCGGGCGAGGTGAGCGGCACGACCGCCACCTTGCCGTAGTTCGCGCCGAGGGCGGTGCTGCGGAAGACCAGGTGCGGCTCGGACCGCAGGATGCCGAGGTCGCCGCCCTCGGCGACGACCGGTGCGCTCGCGAGCGTCTTGGCCTGCTTGTCCCGCTCGCGCAGCACGAACCCCCCGGCGCCGACGAGGGCGACGACGAGGATCGCGGCCAGCACGATGATCCGCATCCGAGCGGTCACGCGGTGACCTCCGCCGGCTCGGCCTGCGACCGGTCGATGCCGCGCAGCAGCCACGCCGCGACCGGGATCATCGCGGCCAGCAGCGCCATGAACAGCAGCAGCGACCGGGCCGGGCCCTGGACGCTCCAGAGCAGCCCGAAGCAGACCGAGGAGGCGAACCGGGCCACCGCCTGCACGGTCTGGGCGGCCGCGATGCCGCTGCCCCGCGCGTCGTCGGAGACCAGGCGGCTGATCAGCGCGGGCAGCACGCCGTCGGTGGCGGCGTAGAAGACGCCGAGCAGCGCCAGGGTGCCCAGCGTCAGGCCGATGCCGCCGGCGGGCAGGGCGGCGAGCACATAGCAGGCCAGCAGCGCGCCGTGGCCGGCGAGCAGGACCTTGCCGCGGCCGATGCGGTCGGCGAGGCGGCCGAGCGGGATGGCGAGCGTCAGGTACACGAGGTTCGTGCCGACGTACAGCAGCGGGAAGTACGTCGCGGCGAAGTCGTCGCGCTCCTGCAGGGCCAGGTAGAGGAAGCCGTCGCCGACGGTCACCAGGCCGAGCACGGTGGCGGCGATCAGCGGCCCGCGCAGCTTGCGGCCGGCGACCTCCCGCATCACCATGCGCAGCCCGACCCGGGCGGCCGTGGCCGTGGTCTTGAGGTTGGGCACGAACAGCAGCAGGACGACGACGCCGATGGCGGCGAACGCGAACGACACCACGAAGATGGAATCGTAGCTGCCCGGAACGGCCGCGAGCAGGGCAAACGCCACAAGTGGGCCGATCGCCGCGCCGACCGTGTCGAGCATGCGGTGCACGCCGAAGGACCGGCCGAGCATCTTCGGGTCGGAGGAGGCGGCGATCAGCGAGTCGCGGGGCGCGGTGCGCAGGCCCTTGCCGAGCCGGTCGGCGGTAATGACGCCGGTGATGGCGGCGAAGCCGTGGGCGGGAAGCATCACGATGCGGCTGACGGCCGAGGCGCCGTACCCGAGCACGGCGACCCACTTGGGGTGGCCGCCGCGGTCCGCCGCGTAGCCGCCGGCGAGCCGGACGAGGGCGCTGACGCCCTGGTAGACCCCGTCGAGGAAGCCGTACGCGACCGGGCTGAGCCCGACCACCGCGGTGAGATACAGCGGCAGGATCGAGTTGATGCTCTCCGAGGAGATGTCGGTCAGGAGGCTGACCACGCCCAGCAGGACGACCGTCGTCGAGACCCGCTTGACGGTTTGGCCGACCGCCGCCGGCTCGTCGGATCCGGGACGATCCCGCAGCGTCACGTACACGTGTGCTCTTCCCTCCCCTGCCTGGCCAGGCCCGCGATCACGCTACCGGTGCCCCGGGCCGGGGGTCCTGGCCTGTTCCGCCCGATCTGATGGCAGATCGGGCGGTCCGCGGCGACGTTCAGGCCAGCGCGGCGGCGAGCGCCTCGGCGACCCGGGCCTGCTGGTCGGGCGTGATCTGCGGGTAGATCGGCAGCGACAGGATCTCCGGGGCGATCTGCTCGGCGTTCGGGAACGAGCCGCCCAGGTAGCCGAAGGCGCCGGTCTTGTGCACCGGGAACGGGTAGTGGATGGCGGCGCCGACGCCGGCCGCGTTGAGCTTGGCGATGACGTCGTCGCGGCGGGCGCCGGTCGGGTCGCCGGGCACGCGCACGCAGTAGATGTGCCAGACGTGCTCGTTGCCCTCGAGGGTGGCCGGGGTGATGACGTCGAGGCCGGCCAGCAGCTCGTGGTAGCGGGCGGCGACGGCCCGGCGGCGGGCATTCCAGTCGGCGAGGCGGGCCAGCTTGGCCCGCAGCACGACCGCCTGGAGGCCGTCGAGGCGGCTGTTCACGCCGATCAGGTCGTGGTGGTACTTCTTGAGCCCGCCGTGGCTGCCGAGCGTGCGGACGGTCTCGGCCCACTCGGCCGAGGCGGTCACGACCGCGCCGGCGTCGCCGTAGGCGCCCAGGTTCTTGCCGGGGTAGAAGCTGGTGGCGGCGATGCCGTCGACGGCCGCCGGAAGCCCGTTCCGGGTGGCGCCCTGGCTCTGCGCCGCGTCCTCGACGATGGCGATGTCGCGGCCGGCCAGGCCGGCGCGCAGCTGATCGACGGGGGCGAGCTGGCCGTAGAGGTGCACGGGCGCGATCGCCCGGGTGGCCGGGGTGATCGCGGCGAGCGCGGCCTCGACATCGATGAGGTACGTACGCGGGTCGCAGTCGACCAGCACGACCTGTCCCCCGGCGCGGACCACCGCCTCGGCGGTCGCGATGAAGGTGTTGGCCGGCAGGATCACCTCGGTGCCGGGGCCGACGCCGACCGCGCGGAAGGCGAGCTCGAGCGCGTCGGTGCCGTTGGCCACGCCGATGCAGTGCGGCACCCCGCTGAACGCGGCGTACTCCTGCTCGAACGCGGCCACCTCGGCGCCGCCGACGAACGCCGTGGTGGCGATGATGCGCTTGAAGCCGACCTCGACGTCCTCGGCCACCTCCGCGTGGGCGGCGGCCAGGTCGACGAGCGGGATGCGGTTCATGGTTCGTTAGCTCCTCAGGGATGCCGTCTGATCGGCGCTGCGTAGTTTGCGGGCCGGGCTGCCGACCCAGATCTCATCGGGCGGAACGTCGGTCAGCACGACGGAGCCCATCCCGACCAGCGACCAGGCGCCGATCGTGACGCCCTCGCGGACCAGGGCGCCGGCGCCCACGTACGCGCCGGTCTCGAGCATCGCGCCGCCGCCCAGCCGGACGCCGGAGGCGATGGTCGCGTAGTCGCCGACCACGTCGTCGTGGGTCAGCACGGCCTGCGGCATGACCGCCACGTGCGACCCGACGGTGACGTCGGCGGTGAGCACGGCGCCGGCCAGCAGCACGCTGCCGGGGCCGACATGGCAGCCGGCGCCGATCGAGGCGGCCGGGTGCACCACCGTCGCGTACCGGTCGGCGGCGAGGCCGAGCCGCTCGACGATCCGCCGCCGGGCCGTGTAGTTGCGCGGGTTGCCCACGCACACCACGACGGCCGCCTCCGGCATGTCGTGCACCCGGGAGACCGGCCCGAGGATGGGCCGGCCGGACCGGGTCGTGCCGTGCAGGGCGGGATCGTCGTCGAGGAATCCCACCACCCGCCAGGCCGGGCCGGCGGCCGCCGCGGTCTCCCGCGCGAAGCCGCCGGCGCCGACGATGACGAGGTCGTTCACCGGCTCGCCAGGTCGCGCAGGATCCCGACGATGTACTGCTGGTCGTCGTCGGTGAGCGCGTGGTGCAGCGGCAGGATCAGCGAGTCGCGGGTCAGCCGCTCGGTCACCGGCAGCGGGGCCGGGATGACGTCGGCGTAGGCCGGCTCGAGGTGGGCGGCCATGATGCCGCGGCGGCCCGACACGCCCTTGGCCGCGAGCTCGGTCAGCACCTCGTCCCGGCCCACCGGGAAGCCGTCGAGCAGCACCCAGAAGGACTGGTAGTTGGTCTGCCCGTAGGCCGGGTCGCGAACCGGGACCAGGCCGTCGATGCCGGCCAGCAGCTCGTGGTAGCGGGCCGCCAGCTCGCGCCGCTGGGCGACCAGGCCGGGCAGCCGGCCGAGCTGCACCAGGCCGACGGCGGCCTGGATGTCGGTCATCCGGTAGTTGTAGGCGGTCTCGAGGTAGGCCTCGAGGACCGGCTGCTTGCTGGCGTGCCGGTCGGCGGCGGACACGTTCATGCCGTGCTCGCGCAGCCGGCGCAGGCGGGCGGCCTGGTCGGCGTCGTCGACGGTCACCATGCCGCCCTCGCCGGTCGTGATGACCTTGCGGGGGTGGAACGACCAGGCGGCCACGGCGGCGCCGGCGCCGGCCGGCTGGCCGTAGGCGGTGGAGCCGGCCGCGCAGGCGGCGTCCTCGACCAGGCCGATGCCCCAGCCCTCGGCCGCCTTGCGCAGCGCGACCGTGTCGAACGGCACGCCGCCCTGGTGCACGGCGATGACCGCGCGGGTGCGCGGGGTGCGCACGGCGTCGATGGTCTCGACGGTGAGGTTGCCGGTGGCCAGGTCGACGTCCGCGAAGATCGGCGTGGCGCCGACGTAGCGGACCGCGTTGGCGGTGGCGATGAACGACAGCGACGGGATGATGACCTCGTCGCCGGGGCCGGCGCCGAGCAGCACCAGGGCCAGGTGCAGGCCGGTGGTGCAGGAGCTGACGGCGACGCCGTGGCCGGCGCCGACGAAGGTCGCGAACTCCTGCTCGAACTTGGCGACGCGGGGGCCCTGGGCGACCCAGCCGGAGCGGACGGCCTCGGCCGCGGCCTGGGCCTCCTCCTCACCCAGCATCGGGATCATGACCGGAATCTTGCGCTCCGTCACTTCGAGGACCTCCACCAGTCGACCAGGCCCTCGAGGCCCTCGTTCAAGGAAAGCGAAGCGCGGAAGCCCAGCTTCTCCTCGGCCGCCGCGGTGCTGGCCAGGCGGCGAGTGACGCCGTTGACCGCGCGGGCCGGGCCGTGCTCGGGGGCGAGGTCGGACTTCATCACCTCGCTGAGCGCGGCGGCCAGCTCCTTGAGGCTGGTCTCCTCGCCGCTGGCGATGTTGAAGACCTCGTCGGTGACGTCGGCCTCGGCGGCCAGGATGTTGGCGCGAGCGATGTCGGCCACGTGCACGAAGTCCATCGTCTGCAGGCCGTCGCCGAGGATCAGCGGCGGGGTGCCCGACTCGATGCGCTCCATCCAGCGGATCAGCACCTCGGTGTACAGGCCGTAGATGTCCATCCGCGGGCCGTACACGTTGAAGTAGCGCAGGGCGACGTAGTCGAGGCCCTTCATGGCGTGGAAGCTGCGCAGGGTGGCCTCGTTGAAGGCCTTGGCGGCGCCGTAGAACGTGTCGTTGTTGTACGGGTGGTGGCGCTCGGTGGTCGGGAACTCCTCGGCCAGGCCGTAGACCGACGCCGACGACGAGGCGATGAGCTTCTTGACGCCCGCCTCGGCCGCCGCCTCGACCACGTTGAACGTGCCGTCGACGAGCACCTCGTTGGCCAGCCGCGGCTCCTCGGCGCACTGGGTGATGCGGATGGCGGCCAGGTGGAACACCAGGTCCTTGCCGGCGGTCACCTCGCGTACCAGCTCCTGGTCGCGGATGTCGCCCTCGACCAGCCGCACCGGGCCGTTCGCCGAGGCCCAGGCGAGGTTGTCCCGCCGGCCCCGCACGAAGTTGTCGAGGACCACGATCTCGGCGGCCCCGCCGCGGACGAGTTCGTCGACGACGTGCGAGCCGATCGTGCCCGCTCCGCCGGTGACGAGGGCGCGAGTGCCCTCGATCTGTACGCCAGTCACGCCATGTGCCCTTCGTCGAGCTTGATCATCGTTCCGCCTTCGGCCAGGCTGCGTGAGGCGGCCTGCAGGATCTCCAGCACGCGCAGCCCGGCGCGGCCGTCGGTCAGCGCCGGCGTGCCGGTGCGGATGGCCCGCGCGTACTCGTCGACCATCGTGCGCAACGCCTCGCGCTCGGTCAGCGCCGGGGCCACCATGTCGCCGGAGCGGTACGAGACGAGAATGTCGCGCCGCTGCTCGTCGCCGAGCTCGTCGGGCGAGGCCACGTCGACGCCCCGGTCGTAGACGGCCAGGCGCTGGCTGGGGTTCAGGTCGTCCCAGACCAGGGTCCGCTTGGAGCCGCCGAAGATGGCGGTGCGGACCTTCACCGGGCTCAGCCAGTTGACGTGGATGTGCGCGATCGCGCCGGTGCTCAGCTGCAACGTGAGATAGGCCACGCAGGCCCGGCCCGCGCCGATGCCGTCGGCCCCGTGCGCGGCCACGGCGATCGGGCGCACGGTCGGCGGCAGCACGAAGTCCAGGATGGACAGGTCGTGCGGGGCGAGGTCCCAGATCACGTCGATGTCGCGCTGCACGAGACCGAGATTGATCCGTACGGAATCGAGGAAGTGCAGGTCGCCCAGCTCGCCGGAGTGCAGCATCTCCCGGATGCGCAGCACCACCGGGGTGTAGCAGAACGTGTGGTCGGTCATCAGCGTCAGGCCGCGGCGCTCGGCCTCCTCGACCAGCAGCACGCCCTCCTCGTGGGTCGCCGCCAGCGGCTTCTCGACCAGCACGTGCTTGCCGGCCTTGAGCGCGGCCATGGCGACCGGGAGGTGGGTGCCGGCCGGGGTGGCGATGGCGATCGCGTGCACCTGCGGGTCGGCGAGCACCTCGTCGAGGTCGGCGGTGACCTGCACGGTCGAGTAGCGGCCGAGAACCTTGCGCGCGCGATCGACGTCGAGGTCGCACAGCCAGCGCAGGTGGAACTCCTGGGAGCCCTGGAAGTTACGGACGAGGTTGGGGCCCCAGTATCCGGCACCGACGACGGCGATACCGATCGGCTCTTCAGAAGTCACAAGCATCCGTTTCGTTGGGAAGCCGCGGAAAGAGACGGCTTCGTCGGCTTCGTCCGTGGGAACGTGAGCAGTCGACGGCAAGCTATCGATCCCAGCGGGTGCGCCGCCAGATCACTGACGGAAATCAGGCGGAAGCCGTGAGGTGGTCGCGGTACCTTCGGTCGCCGGGCGTGCGACTGACGGTCAAGCCGCTCAACCCTTCGGTCAGATCGGGCGCGAGCGTCGATTTCGCTACAGCCGATCGGCCACCGCGCCACTACCCTGGCCCCCCATGAGCGAACCCACGATCGCGCCGACCGCCGACGTCGACGAGCGGGCCACCATCGGCGACGGCACCCGCGTCTGGCACCTGGCCCAGATCCGCGAGGATGCCACGCTCGGCGCCAACTGCAACATCGGCCGCGGTGCGTACGTGGGTCCCGGCGTCACCATCGGCGACAACGTGAAACTCCAGAACCACGCGCTGGTCTACGAGCCCGCGGTGCTGGGCGACGGCGTCTTCGTCGGGCCGGCGGCGGTGCTCACCAACGACGAGTACCCGCGGGCGGTCACCCCGGACGGCCGGCTCAAGACCGGCGACGACTGGCACGCGGTCGGCGTCACCATCGGCGACGGCGCGGCGATCGGCGCCCGGGCGGTGTGCGTGGCGCCGGTGACGGTGGGCCGCTGGGCCCTGGTCGCGGCGGGCGCGGTCGTCACCAAGGACGTGCCCGACTACGCGCTGGTGGTCGGCGTGCCGGCCCGCCGGGTCGGCTGGGTCGGCCGGGCCGGCCGCCCGCTGGTCGCCAAGGGCGACGGCGTCTGGGTGTGCCCGGAGTCCGGCGACGAGTACGTCGAGACCGACGGGGTGCTTCAGACCCGGTAGGTGGCGACCGTCGCCTGCAGCTCGGCGGCGGTGCGGGCGAGCTCGCTCGCGGTCTGCTGGGTCTCGGTGGCGCCGTCGGTGACGTGCTTGGCCGCCTCGGCCACGCCGGCGATGGTCTCGGCGATCGCCGACGAGCCGTCGGCGGCCCGCACGACGCTGCGGGAGATCTCGCCGGTGGTGGCGGTCTGCTCCTCGACGGCGGCGGCGATCGTCGTGGTGTAGTCGCTGATCGTGGTGATGACCCGGCCGATCTCCTGGATCGCGCTCACCGCCGCGCCGCTCTCGGCCTGGATCGCGCCGACCTGGGCGGTGATCTCCTGGGTGGCCCGGGCGGTCTCCATGGCGAGGTCCTTGACCTCGGAGGCGACCACGGCGAAACCCTTGCCCAGCTCGCCGGCGCGGGCGGCCTCGATGGTGGCGTTGAGGGCGAGCAGGTTGGTCTGCTCGGCGATCGCGGTGATCGTCTTGATCACGTTGCCGATCTCGGCCGAGGCCTCGCCGAGCCGGGAAACGCTGGCGTTGGTGACCTCGGCGGCGCGGGCCGCGTCGGCGGCGACCACGGCCGCCTCGTTGGCGTTGTCGGAGATCTCGCGGATCGAGACGCCCATCTCGTCGGCGCCGGCCGAGACCGCGCGGACGCCGTCGGAGACCTGCCCGGCCGACTCGGCGACGGCGCCGACCTGCACCGAGGTCTCCTCGGCCGAGGCGGACAGCTGGGCCGAGACGGCGGACAGCTCCTCGGAGGCCTCGGCCAGCAGGCCGGAGCTGGTGGTGATGCGGCCGACCATGCCGGCCATCGACTCGGCGGTGCGGTTCAGCGCGACCGCCATCCGGCCGACCTCGTCGCGGCTGTCGACCTCGACGCGCGCGGTCAGGTCGCCGTCGGCGATCCGGGCCAGCGCCCCGACGCAGCGGTTGAGCGACCGGACGATGAGCCGGGCGATGCCGGCCGCCAGCGCCAGCCCGGCCAGCATGGCGACCGCGAGCATCATGCCCACCAGCCACTTGGTGCGCTGGTAGCGGCTCTCGGCGGTGGTCTCCTGGGCGGCACCGGCGCCCATGGTGAGGCCGGCCAGCGCGGTGAGGTCGGTGCGCACGGCGGTCTGGGCCTCGGCGATCTCGGCCGCGCGCAGCTTGGCGAGGCCGGCGCGGTCGCCGGACTCGGCCATCGGCATCAGCCGGTTCTCCAGCAGGTCACGGTACGCGGTCCAGTGCGTCCCGAAGTCGGTGGCGGCGGCCGCCTCGGCGGCGCCGAGCGGGAAGGCCGTGTAGGCGGTCCGGAACTCCTCGACCTTGGCCTGGTTCGCGGTGACGGCGGCCTTGGCGGCGGTCAGCTCGGCGGCGGTGCCGGCGAGCTGGTAGTCGTCGGCGCCGAGCCAGACCTTGTTCACCGAGGTGCGCAGGTTGCCGATGGCGGCGAGCTCCTGCTCGTGCACGTAACCCGTCTTGACCTGCTGGTTGGTGGCGCCGAGGCTGCTCAGCGCGTAGAGGCCGTCGACGGTGCTGAAGGCCGCGACGATCCCCACCGCCACCATGATCTTCGTACCGACCCGCCGGTCGGTCAGCATCCGGAACGCCACTTCGCCACCACCTCGTCTGAGAAAACCCCGCAATGAGGGTTTCGGCGGCAGCGTAAGTGGGGTGAGGTCTCCGGTAGGTGCAAACCGGGTGTTTGGGTGGCCGCCGCGCCCTACTCCGGCAGCCGGGCCGTCCGCAGCGCCGGCAGCGCCAGGCAGGCGGCGGCCGCCACGAGCTCGAGCAGCCCGGAGACGGTCATCGCCGGTCCGAGCCCGAACCAGCCGGCCGCCACGCCCATCGCCGACATGGCGAGCGGCGTCACGCCCAGGTTCGCCACCGCGCTGACGCCGGACACCCGTCCCCGGTAGGCGTCGTCGGTGGCGGACTGGGTGAGGGCGGACAGCAGGATCCCGGCCGGCCCGCTGGTCAGTCCGGCGACGAAGGTGGCGGTCACGGCGGCGGGAAGGCTTCCGGTGAGCGCGGGGACGGCGACGGCGATTCCCTGTACGGCGAAACAGCCGGCCAGGACCGGAGCCAGGCGCACGACCCGGGGCCGCACCATGAGCAGCCCGCCGGCCACGGCGCCGGAGCCGAACCCGGCCAGCAGGAAGCCGATCCCGGTCGCGCCCCAGCCGGCCCGCTGCGCCGCGAGGGCGAGGCCGACGTTCATCGGCCCGACGAAGCCGAGATTGGCCAGCAGTCCGACCAGCAGCGTTCCGCGCAGCACCGGCTGCCCGGCGATGTAGCGCAGCCCGCCCTTCTCCTTTGTGGACACTCGGGCCGCGGGGCGGGGACGCAGCGTGCGCAGCGCCAGCACCGAGACCGCGAACGTGGCCGCGTCGACGAGCAGCGCCGCGGACAGCCCGCCGGCGGCGACCAGCAGGCCGCCCAGGGGCGCGCCGAGGGTCAGGGCCAGGCGGTTGAGGGTCGCCACCACGGCGTTGCCGCCCGCGTACTGCTCCGGCTCGAGCAGCCGGGGTTGCAGCGCGCCGGCCGCCGGGAGGAAGACCGCGTCGGCGACGCCGAACGCGAGGGCGACGACGACCAGCAGCGGAATGCTCGTCTGCCGCAGCGCGACGGCCGCGGCGGCCAGGCAGACCACGGCCCGGGCCAGGTCGCTGACCATCATGAGGCGACGGGGCTCGGTGCGGTCGACCAGCGCGCCGCCGGAGAGCATCAGCAGCAGCCGCGGCACCGCGCTCACCGCGAGCAGCACGCCGGCCGTCCCCGGCGAGGCGATCCGCACCGCCGCCCACGAGAGGGCGACGTAGTAGACCTGGTCGCCGAGCACCGAGACCGCCTGCCCGGCCGCGTACCGGCGGAAGTCCGCGACCCGGTAGGCGACCGTGGTCACGGCTCCTCCGGGAACGAGTGCAGGAACAGGAACACGTGCCGGCGTTCCTCGTCGATGGGCAGCCCGTGGGTGCGGGCGGCCCAGTCCTCCAGGATCGCCGACAGCTCGGCGTTGAGCTCGGTCAGCTCGGCCGCGGTCAGCCGCAGGAACGAGTCGCTGGACATCGCGGCCTGCTGCCACTCCGCCGGCCACGTCGCCCAGGTCTGCCCGAAGCGCCGCACCCGCTCGAACTCGTCGATCACCATCTGCGCCTTGGCCACGGCGCCGACCTCGGGCATCTCGAGCTGCGACCAGCTGATCGACCCCGGCACCACCCGCCACCACCGCTCGCGGCGGTCACGGGCCAGCTCGGGCACGTCCTCGACGAAGCCGCGCCGGGCCAGCTCGCGCAGGTGGTAGCTGGTCTGCCCGGGATCGGTGCCGAGGTGCTCGGAGAGCCGGCCGCCGGTCGCCGGGCCGATCTGGGCGAGCAGCCGGTAGATCTTCTGCCGGATCGGCTGGGCCAGGCCCTTGAGCGTCTCCGGATCGCTGATGTTCCGTGCCATGGACCGAACGCTAGGTCCGAGGCCGGAAACCCACAAGGTTCCTACTGGATCTTACGTATATCGATGGATGGTCAGTCGCCCAGCAGGCCCTTCACCGGCAGACCGCAGGCCTGCTGGGCCGCCCGGGCGTGGCTGTTGGCCGACCCCGCGATCGTCAGGAGGTTCGCGAACGCCTTGTCCGAGCTGATTTTCTTGGTGGACCCGAACAGATCGACCAGCTGGTCCACATCGTCGGCGAGACCGTTGACGGCCGACCGCAGGTCCCCACTGAGAACCAGCATCTTCCCGTCCTTGCGAAGCTCGCCGGCCGCCGCCCGCATCTGCGCGAGCTCGTCCACGGACGGGGTGGCCGACTCCGACTTCGAGTCCTCCCCCGCGAACGCCGAGCCACCCTCGAACTCCGAGCAAACCCGATGCTTGGCGTACGCGTTGGCAGCCCCCGCCCCCGCACCGAGCAGAACGGCCACCGCGCCCACCGCGACCAGCGCGACAACCGGCCCCTTGCGCGATCGCCGCTTGACGACGGGCGCGACCGGAGCGCCGTGCTGCACCATCCACGGTGGCGTGTGCGCCTGCGAGGCGGCGGTCGCCCACCCGGCCGGCAGCTCGCCGGTCGTGGCCGGCCCGCTCGCGCCCGGATAGCCCGCCGGCGCCGGCCCCATCCCGGCCGCGGCCATCGGCGCCGCACCCGGCTGCGGCTGCGGCTGAGCACCCCATTCCTGCGTCGGCGCCGCCGGCTGAGCGCCCCACTCCTGAGTAGGCGCGGCGGGCGGGGTGGCCCACTCCTGAGCCGGCGCGGCCGGCGGGGTGGCCCACTCCTGAGCCGGCGCGGCCGGCGGGGTGGCCCACTCCTGAGCCGGCGCGGCCGGCGGCATCGCCCATTCCTGAGTTGGCGCCGCAGGCTGGGCGGGCCATTCCTGCGCGTGACCGATCGTCGGCGCGGCCCATTCCGACCCGGGCGGGGCCGACTGCGGCTGGGGCGGCGGCCAGCTGAGCCCGGACGGAGCGCTGTTGGCGTCGAAAGGCTGTCCGCCGTCCGCCGCCGGCTGGCCCGGCCAACTCGCGGCGGGCCCGGCGGTCCACTCCTGCACCGGGGCGACCACTGGCTGAGCCGCCCATTCCGAACCGTAAGCCGCTTGCTGCCCGCCCCACTCCGAGACGGGCTCGGCCGGCGGGGTGGCCCATTCCTGCCCCTGCGCCGCCCACGTCTCCTGCGCCGGGTAGCTCGACGGCGACGCGGACGTGCCATCCGACAAGGTCGGGTCCGAAGCCCACTGGTGCGGGTTCTGCTCGGGTTGCATCGGACGGCGCCTTTCGCTCGGTGCCAGGGTGTCGCGTCTTCGAATCGGCAGCGGCCGCCCCCTTCTGAGCAAGTTCCCGCACCCGTCCGGCAACGTCACGCCCTCTTAAGCGTCCTAGGAGGCTAGGTCTCCTCTCTGCCGCGCACGACAGCGGCCCGGGGGCGCTGAACGCACCCCGGGCCGCCGCGTAACTAGGAGGGAAACTGTCAGCTGTTCCAGACCTGGAAGCCGGAGATCTGGCCGGCCGGCCATCCCGTGTTACCGGTGATGTTCAGGCGGAAGTACCGCTGGGTGGACGCGCCGAACGTGATCGTCACCGCGTTGCCCGCGGACGGGCTGAAGGCGTACCCGGCCGATGCCTTGAGCGTCGTCCAGGTCGAGCCGTCCGTGCTGCCCAGCACCGACAGCGTCTCGGTGCGGGCACCCCAGCCGGCCGGGATCTGCAGCATCACCCGGCTCGCGCTCTGGGCCGAGCCGAGATCCACCTGCACCCACTGCGGGAACGCGTTGTTCGCGCTCTCCCAGTACGTGTTCTGGTCGCTGTCCGTCACGTTCGACGACGGGTAGACGTCCGTGTGGCTGGACTCGCCCGTGGGCTTGCCGGCGGCCAGGTTCGTGCTGGTCGTGCCCGCGCCGGTGCCGGCCAGGGCGACCGCCGTGCTCGAGCCGCCGCCCGACACCGAGAGCGTGCCCGTCCGGGTGCCGGACGCGGTCGGCCGGAAGGTGACCGTGACCGTGCAGGAGGCGCCCGCCGCCAGCGAGGTCCCGCAGTTCGAGGACTGCGCGTAGTCACCGGATACCGACACCGCCAGTGACGAGGCAGCGGCGTTGCCACCGTTGGTGACGGTGACGGCCTGACCCGCGCTCGTGGTGTTCAGCGCCTGGGTGCCGAACGTGAGCGAGGCCGGCGACGCGGAGAGCGACGGCGCCGGGGTCGTCCCGCCACCACTCGGGTAGACCTCGAGCTCCGAGACCTGGCCGGCCGGCCAGCCCGAGTTCGCGGTGATGTTGACCCGCACGTACCGGGCCGAGGTGCCCGGCACGGTGATCGAGGCGGTGTTGCCCGACGCCGGGTTGAACGTGTAGGTGCCCGAGCCCGCCGCGGTGCCGAAGGACGACCCGTCGGTGCTGGTCAGGACCGACAGCGTCTGGGTGCGGGTGCCCCACGCGGTCGAGGGCGGCAACTTCAAGGTCACCTTCCCGACGTTGTACGCGGAACCGAGGTCGACCTGCAGCCACTGCGGGAACGCGTTGTTGTTGCTCTCCCAGTACGTGTTCGCGTCGCCGTCGGTCGCCGTGGAAGCGGCCTGGGTGGCGTTGACCTGGGACGAAGCGGTGGCCGGCCGGCCCGCCGCGATGTTCGTCGTGGAGCCGATGCCGCTGCCGGAGAGCGCGATCGTGGCGGGGTTGTTGTTGGCGTTCGACGCGATCGAAATGCTACCGGTCCGCGTACCGGCCGCCGTGGGTTTGAAGGTGACGGTGACCGTGCAGGAGGCACCCACCGCGAGGGCCCCGCAGGTGTTGGTCTGCGCATAGTCACCGCTCGCGGTGACGCCGGAGACCGAGGCCGCCGTCGTGCCCGAGTTGGTGACCGTCACCGTCTGCGAGGCCGAGGTGCCGCCGACGATCGTGCCCGCGAAGGTGAGCGAGGACGGCGAGGCGGACAGGATCGGGCCGGGCGCGACGCCGCTGCCGGAGAGCGGGATCGTGTTGGTGATGCCGGACGCCGTCACCGTGAGGTTGCCGGCGCGCGAGCCGGTGGCGGTCGGTGCGAACCGGACGCTCACCGTGCAGGACCCGCCGGCCGCGATCGACGAACCGCACGTGTTCGTCTGCGAGAAGTCGCCGGTGACCGAGACGCCGGAGACGGGAGCCGCCGCCGTGCCCGAGTTGGTGACCGTCACGTTCTGCGCCGCGCTCGTCGACCCGGTGGCCACGGTCCCGAACCCGAGCGTCGTCGGGCTGATCGAGATCAGCGACCCGTTGTCCGGGAGATAGGGCGGGAATGGCGGGTTCATCACCTGGGTGCAGCCGGTGGACCCGAAGATGCCGGAGTTCCCGCCGCCGTCGGTCAGCGTGAAGCCGACGCCACAGTTGTAGATGGCGGCCGGCCCGAGCGTCCCGGTGGCGGTCGAGTTCGAGATGGTCGCCGATCCGCCCACCTGCTCCTGCACGACGTACGAACCCGTGTTCTGGATCGTCGCGTTGTTGATCTTCACGTTCGAGATCTGCGAGCCGGAGACGAACTGGATCGCCTCGAACGGCGATTGCTGGATCAGCACGTTGTCGACGTTCGTGAGGCCGGTCATCGCGCCGTCCCGGGCGTCGAACCAGAGCGCGCCCACGCCGAACTGCCAGTTCGGGTCGAGGCTGCCGGACCGGATGATCGTGTTGCGGAGCACGTCCGTACGCCCGAGGGTGGTGGACGCGAAACGCTGCGCCACGTGGATGCCGCCACCCTGGGTGAGGCCCGAGTCGATCACGCGGTTGTCGGTGACGAAGTTGTCGTGACCGCCGTAGATCGCGATGCCGTTGGCGAGGATCGGATACTGCACCGTGTTGTGGTCGAACGAGTCGTTCGCGTCGGCCACCGCCTCGGCCCAGGTCGCCAGCCCGTCGTCACCGGTGTTGCGGATGTCCGAGTTGGTGACCTTGGAGTTCGTGACGCCCTTGTGGAAGTTGACGCCGTCGGCCGTCACGTTGCGGATGCGCATGCCGGAGAAGACGAGGTTGTCCATCGGCCCGTCCATCCAGGCGCCGACCTTGTCGTGCTCGATCCACAGCCGCTCGACGGTCGAGTTGCTCATCGCCCCGCCGACCCCGTTGACCTGCGCGCTGTCGTTGCGCTCCTGGACGTCACCGAAGATCGCGAAGTCGGCCAGGTGCACGCCGGTGCTCGCGTTCGGCGCGTCGTTGCCGTAGAAGCCGGGGGCCGCGCCGGTCACCGTCGAGCGCCACATGCCGGCGCCCTTGATGGTGACGTTGTTGACGGCGATGTGCCCGGGGATCTTGAAGGTGCCCTCGGGGATCCACACCGTACCCCCGGATCCGGCCGCTTGAATGGCCGAGTTGAACGCCGCGGTGGAATCGGCCGCACCGGACGCGTCGGCGCCCTTGCTGGTCACCGAGACCGAGCCGGCCGGCTGCGAGAGCGCCCCCGCCACCGACTCGAAGTCGGCGAAGTCGATCGTGGTGTTCGTCGTCGCCGTCAACCGGAACTTGGTGCCGGCCTGGTACGTGGTCGGGAACAGCCGGTGCGTCTCGTCGTAGAAGTGGTGCGGGTTGCTGCCCGGCGAGTTCGAGAACGGGTAGCCGCCGTAGAACCAGCTGTACGCATTGGTCAGCGTGAACGCCGAGGACGCCGCGCCGTTGACCGAGAAGTTGATCGGCGTCGTGTAGACCGAGCCGCCGGAGGAGTCCGGGATGCTGTAGCGGAAGACGATCGAGTTGGTGGCCACCGGGGTGGTGAACTCGACGTACTGCCCGGCGCCGAGGGTCACGGCCTTCCGGTACGACGCCTCGGCGGCCAGCGTGTTGTAGGCGGCCGACGGCCCGATGATCGAGCCGTTCGTCGTGGCGTTCTCCGCTTGGACCTGCACGTACGGCAGGGTCGCGCCCACGCCACCGGTGGCGGCGGCGAGGGCGGGCGAGCCGTACGCGACGGTCAGCGCGGTGCCGAGCAGGGCGGCGCCGGTGAGTGCGGCGCCGAGCCTTCGTCTGGACATCTGTTGCTCACTTTCGACGAGCGACCGGGGAATGTCGCCCATGCCGAACTCGGCCTCGGAAGGGGACGGGAGGCCGTGGGCGCATGTGGCGGGGGACACGCTGAGGAACTAAGTGGACCGTAACGTCCCGGACATGATCGCGCAATATTGAGACAAGTCTTTGCAACTTTTGAATCGGCAGCCGGAAGACTCGGAGCGAGGGGGTTTTGACTCGGGCCCGGCGGCGGCGGATCAGACTGTGCGGGAGAGATCGAAGCGAGGAAGGGCGACGAGATGACTTTCGTGCTCCATGTGTCGACCACCGGCTCGGACAGCGGCGACGGCTCCCCGGAGCGCCCGTTCCGCACGATCAACCGGGCCGCGGCGGACGCCCGCGCCGGGGACACCGTGGTCGTGCACGCCGGTGAGTACCGGGAATGGGTCAAGCCGCGGCGCGGCGGCCTCAGCGACACCAGGCGGATCACCTACGAGGCGGCGCCCGGCGAGCATGTCGTGATCAAGGGCTCGGAGCGGATCACCGGCTGGGCCCGCGAGGACGGCTCGGTGTGGCGGGCGACGGTGCCGAACGCGCTGTTCGGCGACTTCAACCCGTTCGCCGAGGAGATCGCCGGGGACTGGATCGTCTACCGCAACGACGCGCCTCGCAAGCACCTCGGGGACGTCTATCTCAACGGTCTGAGCTTCTACGAGGTCGCGACGCGCGAAGACGTGACCACCGCGGCGCGCCGGGCCGACTTCGTCGACGACTGGACAAATATCCGAGTAAAGGCGAAAAATCAGGACCAAACCGAGCTGGTCTGGTACGCCGAGGTGGCCGCCGACGACACGACGATCTGG
Source organism: Actinoplanes sp. NPDC051537 (assembly GCF_055586105.1). NCBI lineage: Bacteria > Bacillati > Actinomycetota > Actinomycetes > Micromonosporales > Micromonosporaceae > Actinoplanes > Actinoplanes sp. NPDC051537. The sequence continues at coordinate 447,694 of NZ_JBVJIU010000004.1, read as the reverse complement.
GCCAACTTCCAGGGCGCCGATCCCAACGCCGAGCTGGTCGAGATCAACGTACGGCGCTCGGTGTTCTATCCCGAGAAGAACCACATCGACTACGTCACCGTACGCGGATTCGAGCTCTGCCAGGCGGCCTGTCCCTGGACCCCGCCCACCGCCGACCAGCCCGGCCTGATCGGACCGAACTGGGCCAAGGGCTGGGTCATCGAGGACAACGACATCCACGACGCCAAGTGCTCGGCCGTCTCGATCGGCAAGGAGTCGACGACCGGCCACAACTACGCCACCACGCGCGGCGACAAGCCCGGTTATCAGTACCAGCTCGAGTCCGTCTTCTCGGCGCGGCAGATCGGGTGGGACAAAGAGCACATCGGCTCGCACGTGATCCGCCGCAACACCATCCACGACTGCGGGCAGAACGGCATCGTCGGCCATCTGGGCTGCGTGTTCTCGACCATCGAGGACAACCACATCTACAACATCGCGACCAAGTACGAGTACTACGGCTACGAGATCGGTGGCATCAAGCTGCACGCCGCCATCGACGTCACGATCCGGCACAACCGCATCCACGACTGCACGCTCGGCACCTGGCTGGACTGGCAGACGCAGGGCACCCGGGTCTCGCGCAACCTGTATTACGGCAACAGCCGCGACCTGTTCGTCGAGGTCTCGCACGGCCCCTACCTGGTCGAGCACAACGTCCTGGCGTCGCCGGCCGCGGTCGAGTCGTTCAGCCAGGGCGGCGCCTACGTGAACAACCTGATCTGCGGCACCGTGCGGCTCGAGGCCGTCAACGACCGGGCCACCCCGTACCACCGCCCGCACAGCACCCAGGTCGCCGGTTACGCGGTCATCGTCGGCGGCGACGACCGGTGGTTCGGCAACCTCTTCGTGGGCGGCGATCCCGCGGCCGCCTACGGCCCGGACGCCGAGGGCGAGGGCACGCCGTTCGCCGGGACCGCCGGCTACGACGGCTTCCCGGCCTCGTTCGAGGAGTACATGGCGCGCATCGCGGCCCGGCCGCCGGGCGACCACAAGCGGTTCCTGGCCCTGGAGCAGCCGATGTACGCGCAGGGCAACGTGTACGCGGCCGGCGCGCGGCCGTTCGCCGGCGAGCCCACGCCGCTGGTCCTCGAGGCGGGCAGCGCGTCGATCGCCGACGAGGGCGCCGAGGTCTACCTCGTCACCGAGCTGCCGGCGGAGTTCGACGCGGCCACGGTGGCGGTGGTGACCGGGCGCGATCTGCCGCGCGTACGGTTCGCCGACGCCGACTTCGAGGAGCCGGACGGCTCCCCCGCGGTGATGGACGTCGACCTGACCGGCGAGCGCAGGACGGCCGGCGCGGCGGGTCCGATCGCGGCGCTCGGCGCGGGCGCGAAACGCGTACGCGTCTGGTAGGCCCCTCCGCTACGGTGACGCCGTGACATCGAAGGATCTCGCTGACCTCGCCGATCTCGCCGACCTCGTCCGGGACGAGCTGGCCGCCGCCGGGCTGCCGCTGCTCGCCCCGGACGGGGAGGACGGCGGCGTCCGCCTGAGCACGGCCGACGGCGTGTGGGTGACCTGGCGTCCCGGCCCGGAGCTGGCGTCGGCGGCGATGGCCGTGCTGCGCCGCGGCGCCTACCGCGGCGACGACCTGCACATCGCGCTGAGCTATCAGGGCGTCGTGGTCGAGGCGATGAACGAGGCGATCCGGACCGTCCTGACCGCGGCCGGTTTCGAGGTCCGCACCGAGGCCGACGAGTACCACCACCCGATGGAGCTGCTCGTCGCCGCCCACCACACCGTCCCGCACTGGCGCGACCCGGTCGTCCCGCCCCTGGACGGCGCCTCCGGCTACATGCCCGGCGTCCGCGTCCGCCTGCGCACCGGCGAGGTCTTCCCGATCGCCTCCACCGGGTACGACCCGCTCACCTACCGGCTCCGCACCCCCGGCGGCATCGTCGAGGTCGCCCCCGGTGACGTCGAGTTCGCCGGCGACCCCGATTTCGAGCGGTCGTGACGTTCGACCGGCTGGTGGCCGAGGCGCTGGACGTCCCGCTGAGCGGCTGGGACTTCGCCTGGCTGGCGGGCCGCGCCTCGGGTTCCGACCCGTCCTGGTCCTATCCCGGCCGCGCCCGGGAGCTGATCGCCGGCGCCGCGAGCCTGCTCGACGTCGACACCGGCGGCGGCGAGCTGCTGGCCTCCCTCGCGCCGCTGCCCGCGCGCACGATCGCGGCCGAGGGCTGGGAGCCGAACGTCGCCGTGGCCCGCGACCGCCTCGCCCCGCTCGGCGTCGAGGTGCGTTTCGCCCCCGGCCGGACGCTGCCGGCCCGCGACCGCTCGGCCGATCTGGTGCTGAACCGCCACGGCCGGCTGGACGCGACCGAGACAGCTCGGGTCCTCTCCCCCGGCGGCCGGCTCCTCACCCAGCAGGTCGGCAGCGACGACTGCGCGGCCATCAACGAGGCGCTGGGCGCGCCACCGGCCTATCCGGCGCTGTGGAACGCGGACGTCGCGGCCGGGGCGCTGGTCGCCGCGGGCCTGACGGTCTCGGACGTACGGGAGGAATGGCCGTCCTTCGTTTTTCACGACATCGGGGCGCTGGTCTACCAGTTGCGGGCCGTCCCGTGGCAGATCCCCGGCTTCACGGCCGACCGCTGTCGCGAGCCGCTGCGCCGCATCGACGAGCGCATCCGCGCGACCGGCGAGTTCCGCGTGCGCTCGCACCGTTTCCTCATCGAGGCGGCCCGCGCATGACCGCCTCGCCCCCGGTCGTGGTGCAGGTCTACTGCCGCGGAGCTCCGCCGCAGCCCTGGCCGAGGAGGGCACCCGGCTGGCCGACGCGGCCGGTGGCGTGCCCGACGAGACGCGGGCGGCGGCGCGATCGCCGACATCATGGGTGGTGCGCACGGGTCGCAGGGTCTTGCCGTGGATCGGACAGGGCAGACCAACCGGTCGGTGCTGGTCTAGATGGTGACCGTCAGGTGCGGGGCGAGCGCGGCCAGGAAGTCCCGCGCGTCGAACATCGCGCCCGCCGAGGCGACGCCGGTCGTGCGGGTGCGGCCGGTCAATATCCGGTCGACGGCCTCGACCGCGAGGGGCGCGCTGACCGCGTAGATGTCCCGGCCGGACGCGGCCGCCCGCTTCTCGGCCGAGCCCTGCCGCGCGACGACCTCGACGACGAACCGTTCCGCGACGCGCTCGGCGGCCACCTCGGCCGTGGCGAGATCGTGCGCCGCGGCGGTCGTCATGTAGGTGCGCACGCTCGGAACGTTGCGGTGGCTCGGCACGGTCACGACGTCGGCCATCGCGAACTCGGCGAGGACCTCCCGTTCCCCGAGCACCGGGAAATCCCAGGTCTGGGTGGGCAGCGGGTCGTCGTGGTACCGCAGCGCACCCCCGGCGTAGCGGACCCGCCGCCCGGCCCGCCGGTCGTGCGAGACCCGGCCCGCGGCCCGGGTTCCGGCCGTCGGATGCCAGCTCTCGAGGCCGTACGCCACCTCGATCTCGTCGGCGTCCTCGTCGCCGATCGCGGCCGACACCAGCAGATCCGCGAGGCCGCCGAAGAACGCCATCGCCGGCACCACGGCCGTCCCGGCGCGCGGCCCGAAGACCCGGAACGTGTCGGCGTTGGCCTCGATCTCGGCCGCGACATCGACGTACGGGATCCCGGCCCGCATCGCCGCCGCGATCAGCGGCGCGGCCGTCACCGCGAACGGCCCCGCGCAGTTGATCACCGCATCGGCGCCGGCCAGGGCCCGATCGAGCGCCGCCACGTCATCGACCGCCGCTACCCGCGACGCGAACCCCGCCCAGTCGCGCAACCGGCCCGGATCGCGCCCCGCCGGAATCGCGGCAAACCCCCGCGCCACCAGCTCCGCGACGACGAACCGCCCGGTATGCCCATATGCACCGTAAACCACCACCGCGGATCCCATGCCTCGATCATCCGGCGCTCGGGCTCGACCCGCGAGTGTCCGGAACGACGAGGTGCGTACAGTTCCGGACATGCGCACGGTAGCGGTGGCGATCGCCGACGGCATCCTCCAGTTCGAGCTGGCCATGGCCTACGAGCTGTTCCACTCGGTGCCGCCGGAGGGCACGGCCGGCTGGTACGACCTGGTCATCTGCGGCGCCGGGCCGGTCTGCGCCGACGGCCGCTTCCGGATCGAGCCGGACTGGCCCCTGGACCGCCTGGCCGAGGCGCACACCGTGATCGTCCCCGGCTGGGCCGACCTCGGCGCCGACCCGCCCGCCGACCTGGTCGCCGCCCTCCGCGACGCCCACGCCCGCGGCGCCCGCGTCGCCTCCCTCTGCACCGGCGCGTTCGTCCTCGCCGCCGCCGGCCTGCTCGACGGCCGCCGCGCCACCACCCACTGGCTCTACGCCGACGCGCTCGCCGCCCGATATCCGGCGATCGACGTCGATCCCGATGTCCTCTACGTCGACGACGGCAGCGTGCTCACCTCGGCCGGAAAGGCCGCCGCACTCGACCTTTGCCTGCATCTCGTGCGCACCGACCACGGATCGTCGGTGGCCAATGCGATCGCCCGCAAACTGGTGGTCCCGCCGCATCGCCCCGGCGGCCAGGCGCAGTTCGTCGCGACGCCCGTTCCGGATTCGCGCGACCGCCCGTTCAGCGAGCTGCTGGCGTGGGCGTCGGAGCGCCTCGATCGGCCGCTCACCGTCGACGATCTGGCCCGCCGCGCCAACCTGAGCACCCGCCACCTGGGCCGCCGGTTCCGCGCGGCCACCGGCACGACCGCCCTGCAATGGTTGCTGACCCAGCGAATCCGCCGCGCCCAGGAGCTCCTCGAAACCACCGGCGACAGCATCGACGCCATCGCGCGGGCCACCGGAATGGGCACCGCGACCAGCCTCCGCCGCCATTTCCAGCGCACGGTGGGCGTTTCGCCGGCGGCTTACCGGAAGACGTTCCAGAGCAGTTAGAGATACGGGATCGACCGCCGGTCCCGTGCGTTCGGCCCGGCGCCGTCGTGGTCACCCTCCGCGCGCGGCCGCCGGGCGGGCCCGCGGCGTGCGCTCAGGGCCACTGCGGGCGGCGCCGCTCGACGAACGCCCGCACGCCCTCCCGGCGGTCGTCCGAGAAGACCGTGGCCCGCCAGGCGGAGTCCTCGATGTCGAGCCCCGCGGCCAGATCCACGTCGAAGCCCCGGCGGATCGCGTGGCGCGCGTTGGCCACCGCGACCGGCGAGTTGGCGGCGATCTGCCCGGCCAGCTCGAGCGCCGCCTCGACGTCGCCGCCGGCCGCCACGAGCCGGTCGATCAGGCCGAGCCGCAACGCCTCCTCGGCCCGCACGTGCCGCCCGGTCAGGATCAGGTCGGCGGCCACCGCGGCCCCGGCCCGGCGGGGGAGCAGCTGGGTCCCGCCGCCGCCCGGCACGATCCCGACCCGCACCTCGGGCAGCCCCACGACGGCGGTCTCGTCGGCGACGATCAGGTCACAGGACAGGGCGAGCTCGAAACCGCCGCCGAGCGCGTGCCCGTGCACCGCCGCGACGACGGGCGCCGGCAGATCCCGTACGGCCGCAAATGCTTCTCGGAATATGAGGCGCTGGGACATGAAGTCGCCGTCGGTGAGACGGTCGCGCTCCTTCAGGTCGGCGCCCACGCAGAACGCGCCCGGCGCCGCCGAACTGAGCACCACCGCCCGCGCGCCCGCCGTCGCCCGGGCCGCCGCCGCGAGTTCCCGGGCCAGCCCGGTCGAGAGCGCGTTGCCCGCGCCGCCCCGATCGAGCCGGATCTCGGTCACGAGACCGTGCTCGACGACCTCGACGTCGCTCATCCGTGCACGGCCAGCACCGAGATGCGCCGCCCGTCGCCCCCGCCGGTCACCAGATAGGTCGCCGTGAGCGGCTGGATCTCGCCCCCGTCCGCCCGCCGCCACGAGAACGTCCCCCGCACGAGGGCCGAGGTCGCATTGAGGACCGTGACATCGACGCCGAGCGTGTCGGTGTGGTCGTAGGAGGCCGCCCGCATGGCCTCGATCTGCGGCCCGACCCCCGCGACCACCTGCTCGGCCGAGGCGAGCGGAAAGTATCCCGAGCCGGTCGTGATCAGCAGCGGTACACCGTAGTAGGCGAGCAGCGAGGCGGTCTCCCGCTCACCCCGCCCGCAGGCGGCGTAGGCCGCAAGGTATTCGCCGAACCAGCCCTCGATGTCGTCCTTGTCCACAACCGCCGACCCTACTGCTTCGCGCGCTGCTCCTCCTGCTTCGAAATCAATGACAGGGACGCGGGCGAATGCCGGGCACGGACCGCGGATTGCGACGTTGCCCCCGGGATCGCCGCGGGCCAACACTGGCGGGCGGGTCGGCAACGGTCACCTCAACGCCGAGGGAGGGCGCCGTGGCTGGCATCCTGGTCACGCCGGACGACGGGCGGCTCTTCGCGGCCGCCGTGCGGGCCGCGTTTCCCGATCCGGTGAAGCGGGCGCGGTTCCTGGCCGAGGCGCAGGCGGTGATCGCCGCCTGGGCGAGCTCGAACGGGACGGCGTCGGCGGAAGACCGCGCGCACGCGGCGATCGACCGGCGGACCGAGCTGGCCAAGCTGATCGATCAGGGCCGCGGGCCGCTCGATCCGGACGACGTCGCGCGGGACGGGCTGGGCGCCCATGGTGGCCGACATCGTGGCCGGCAGCCGGGCCACCTACGGGTTCGACACGAGCTATCAGCTGGTGCGGAGCCTCGATGACAGCACCGACGAGATCTGCGGGCAGCTCGCCGGCGTGATGCACGCGCTGCCCGGCTTCGGCGCGCCGGCCGCCGTCGTGTGGCACGACCTCGCCGCCGCCGGACGGACGTCGTCGATCCCTCGCCGGGCGCCGTCGTCAAGGGCTTCCCGCAGGTGTTCGACAACCTCACCATCACCGTCAACCTGGACGACAGCGTCCTGGTCGAGGCCGACGCCAACATCCTGGAAGCGGTCAACGCCGGCATCGACGGCGTCAACGCGGCCATCACACAGACGCAGGGGCAGCTCAACGCGCTGCAGATCACCCGTACGGCCGATGCGGTCATCAATGTCGCCCAACAGGTCTCGGCCCTCGTCACCGCGGCCGCGGGAATGACGGACAAGCTGCTCACGGCCGCGTCCGCGCTTGGGCACCGCCGCGGCCACCGGAACATCATCGCCGCGGTGGTCGGGCTCATCGATCTCTTCGGACCGGCCGAGCCCTCGCCCGAGGAGCAGATCCTCCAGCAGGTCGGCCAGCTCCAGCACTCGCTCGACGACCTGCACACCGACATCGTCGACCAGTTCCACCAGGTCGACATCCACCTCGACCAGATCTACACCGACCTGTCGAGCACCCTCAACCGGATCAGCACGGCGGTGAACCTGACGCTGGCCGAGGTCGACACCCTCCAGCGGCAGATGGTGACGGCGCAGGTCTCGATCGACCGGCTGGGCCGGCAACTGGTCACCTACATGCAGGCGGCCGAGCGCGAGCAACTGCTGGTCTGCATCAACGCGGGCCTGGACTACGCGGCGCGCAACAACGGGCAGGCGATGAGCCAGGCCCAGTTCAACGAGTACGCGGCGGGCTTCTTCACCTGGGCGACCGACAACGTGCGGGACGCCATCAACCAGCCGCTGGCCGGCCGCCCGACCGACAACGCCGCCCTGGCCGCCGAGCTGGCCGGGCCGCTCTGCGACAACGTCAGCTTCCTCAACCGGGTGCTGACCGACCGGAAGCTGCCGGCCCTGACCGCCGACACCACCTCGCCGTCCGACCTCGCGCCGCTGCCCAACCCGCAACTGTGGTCGATCTCGGCGCTGTCCTACGCCCAGCTCGGCGGCGAGTGGCCCGAGCTGGCCACTAACGGCGATCCGCGGCGGCAGAGCATCGCCGGCGTCGGGGCGCGGTACGACGCGGCCCGCACCGCCCTCGCCCGGAACTCGGCCCCGCTGTTCGCCGCGCTGATCGAGAACTACCGCGACACGGTGTCCACGCTCGGCGTCGCGGCGCAGAACCGCGCCCGGGAGACCTGGGAGACGAAGGTGTGGGGCCGGCTTGGTCCCGGGGCCGATCCGGATCGCCGAGTGGCTCGCCCCGTCCGGGCAGCTGACCTCCGGCTGCGCGATGGACACCGTCACCAGGGACAGCCCCGGGCCGGGCGGCGAGACCAACACCGTCATCGTCGCCTGGAAGCTCAACTGGTTCGCCTTCCACCCGCACGTGACGAACCTCGGGCAGGTCCAGGTCGACATCACCGACCTGGTCGGCCGCACGCCGCACGACCTCCAGCAGAGCTTCGACACCGTCGCCCGGCTGCTGCAGGACGGCTGGGACGACCCCGGCGGCCCGAAGCAGCGGCTCGGCGCGGCCGCCGCGGCGATGCCCGCCCCGCCGGTGCCGCCCGCCCTCGCGGCCCAGGCCCAGGCGGCCGTGCAGGGACTCGCCGACGGCCGCCGCGACTTCCTCGTCTGGCTGTCCCGGCAGATGACGCCAGCCGGCGAGTGCGGCCCCGAGGCGGCGGCCGTCGCCGGGTCCCGGCTGCTGCTCGAGAACGTGCTGTCCCTGCTGCTGCCCCAGCCGCGAACCGGGGACGACGTGCTGACCGCCCTGTTCGACGGCGACAGCACCCGGCACGGCGGCGCCCTGCTGCCCGACGTCGCCGACCTGGCCGCGCTGTGCGCCGCCCTCGACCCGGCGGCCACCATCGAGGACCAGTTCGCGGCCCTGGCCGCCGCCCCCGCCGGCTTGCTCGGCGACCGGATCACGGCGTGGGTCGCGGCGATCGCCGCGAACCAGTACTCGAACCCCGACCCGCTGATCGGCCAGACCCTGGCCAAGCTCGACCTGGCCGGCGGCGCGGTGGCCCTGGCCCGCGCGGCTGCCCGGCCCTGACCGACGTCACCGTGGCAGAAGCTGGTCGCCGGCTGACCGAACCCCGGCCGAGGGCGTGGCCGCGGTCGAGCGTTGCGGCCGATTTCGAAGCAGGAGGAGGTGTCTAGAGCGGTTTACGCCCCCACGCCGAGACCATCGGCGACGTGGCGAGGTCGAGCACGCCGTCCTCCACATTGCCCAGATGCTCGTCGATCTCGTCGTCGGTGGCCAGGCCGGCGTCGACGAGCCGGTCGCGGATCTGCTCCACGGTGGCTCGCTCGAGGAGGGTGCAGGCCGGTCCGGTCATCGGGAAGTACGCGTCGGCCTCGACGCCGGTCAGTCCCGCCGCCCGCAACGACGCGGGGAGCGTACGCCCGTAGGACAGGTCGGCGCCGCGGGCGGCCATGAGCGTACGGAAATCGCGTTTGAGCTTGTTGGCCAGGCGCTCGGCCGGCCCGCGCTCGTCCGGGCAGACCAGCGGCTGCATCGCCGGATCGGCCTCCTCGACCAGCAGCCGGCCGCCCGGTTTCAGAGCGTCCACCATGGACCGGAGGGCGTCCGCGCGTTGCGGCACGTGCACCAGAACCAGGCGCGCGTGCACGAGATCGAAGGCGCCCTCCCCCGGCGGCGGCTCGGCGCCGACGTCGTGCCGGCGCACCTCGAAACCGGCGTCGGTGGGCAGCCACGAGGTGTCGATGTCGGTCGCGAGCACCTCCCCGCCGCGCGCCACCAGCCAGGCGGGCACGCTCGGGCCGCCCGCGCCCAGTTCCCAGCAGCGCCACCCAGGCGCCATGCCGAACGCCTCGATGTGCCGGAACGTCGACGGGTTGAACAGGGTCCCGAGCGCGCCGAACCGGGTCCCCGCCTCGGCCTGCCGGTTGTCGAGCAGATATCCGCGTTCCTCGGCCATCTCGATCAACCCGCGCGCGCCGGCGCGGACCTCCCAGTTCCCGGTCTCCGCCAGTTCATGAAGCAAGGGCAGAATCGGCCGGCAGTCGTACGTCTCGGTGCCGAGCGCGTAGAGCAGGGTGCCCCGGGCGCGCACCGTTCGCGGATCGCGCAAGAGCCCGGCGATGACGTCGAGCGCCTCCGGCACCTCCAGATCCGACAGTGCGAGGGCCGCCGCGTTGCGAACGGCCGCGTTGTCGGTCGTGCGCAGCAGCTCGAGCAGCCTCGGGACGGCGTCGCGCACCTCACGACGGGCCAGCTCGGCAATCGTCTCGGAGTCGCCGGGCCCGTCCAGCCGGGCGAGCAACTCGGCATCGCTGTCGGTCATCTCGGGACCAGCCTAGATCGTGTCGTCCGCTACCGTGGCCGAGTGCGAGTCGTGGTGGCCGAGGATCTGACCCTGTTGCGCGACGGGCTCATCCGCATGCTCGAGGCGTACGAGTTCGAGGTGGTCGCCGCCGTCGGGACCGGGCCCGACCTGCTGCGGTCGCTGCTCGGCGAGCGGCCCGACGTGGCCGTGGTCGACGTGCGCCTGCCGCCCACGCAGACCGATGAGGGGCTGCGGGCCGCGCTCGCCGCCCGGGCCGAGATTCCCGGGCTTCCGGTCCTGGTGCTCTCCCAGTACGTCGAACGGCTCTACGCGCGGGAGTTGCTGGCCGACGGCAACGGCGGCATCGGCTACCTGCTCAAGGACCGCGTCTCCGACATCGGCGAGTTCATCGACGCCGTACGCCGGGTGGCCGCCGGCGGCACCGCGCTGGACCCGACGGTGGTCGCCAAGCTGCTGGACAACCGGCGTGTCGTACCGCTGACGCAGCTGACCCCCCGCGAGCGCGAGGTCCTCGCCCACATGGCGCAGGGCCGCTCGAACGCCGCCATCGGCGCCGCCCTGTTCATCACCGAGAAGGCCGTGGCCAAGCACACCAACAGCATCTTCGCGAAGCTGGGCCTCCAGTCGTCGGAGGACGACAACCGCCGCGTGCTGGCCGTCCTGCAGTTCCTCGACCGGTAGGGCCTCGGGGGGGGGGGGGGGGGGGGGGCGGGGAGGAGGGGGGGGGGGGGGGGGGGGGGGGGGGCAGGGGGGGGGGGGGGGTGGTTGCCAGCGAAAACAACAAGAAAAACCGCCACAC